>NZ_JBLXEC010000004.1:76780-236651 GCF_048263515.1 Marinovum sp.
CCTCGGGCCTATTGGGAGGAGTGGCCTTTGGTCCTGGCATCCCGGCCGCAAAGGGAGGAGAGCGGCGGGAATTCTGTGCTCTTTGCCGACATCATGCATCTGGCATGGCGGCGGGCCGTGGCCCTGAAACTGGCCCCCATTTTTATTCGGGGGGGGAAGAACGGCGGCGCGGGAGGATGCGCCGCCGTCTTTCACCACCAACGCTCCTGAATGGGAGGAGACGAAGCGTTGGCTGTACAGGACCTCGGGCCTATTGGGAGGAGTGGCCTTTGGTCCTGGCATCCCGGCCGCAAAGGGAGGAGAGCGGCGGGAATTCTGTTCTCTTTGCCGGCATCATGCCTCTGGCATGGCGACGGGCCGTGGCCCTGAAACTGGCCCCCATTTCTTTTCGGGGGGAGAAGAACGGCGGCGCGGGAGGATGCGCCGCCGTCTTTTCATCACCAGCGCTCCTGAATGGGAGGAGACGAAGCGCCGGTTGTCGCGAACCTCGGGCCTATTGGGAGGAGGAGCCCTTGGTTCTGGTATTCCCGGCCGCAATGGGAGGAGAACGGCGGGAATTCTGCTGGGCCAATGGGCCCGGTGTAAAAGGCGGCGACATCAGGGAGGAGGAGAGATGTCGCCGCTGAGACACAGAAGACTCAGGGAGGAGGAGAGAGCCTTCTGATCCGGTTGTCAGTTGTAAGCTGCGTGATAGGCCACGCGGCGGATTTCGCTGCGGCTCAGGCCGAGGTCGGCGAGCTCGCGGTTAGAGAGGCCTTGCAACTCGTTGAACGTTTCCCGATACACGCGGTATTGGGCGTAACGTGCGGTGAGGGACTTCAGCGCAGCCTGAAAGCGCTTGGCCAGTCCGGCCTGAACGGGGGTGTTCGTGGTGATGTCTGCCATGGCGTTGAGCCTTTTTTGTCGTCGGTGTCTGTGCGTTTCGTTGACATCAATGTAGTCGAATGCTGCGTGTGCACAATCCCGACTGCCGTCAATGCTGCTATGCAGCAATTGCATGTGTCATCGCTTAGACGCGAGTTAACTCTACGACAAAGGTCGTAAATTACTCGCATAGGTTGAATTTCACGGGTTTGTGAGGGGATACGCGGAACTCTAACCCAAATTTGTGCAGGAAAATCATGGAAGATCTCATCCGAAAAGAGCTGGCAAAGTTCGAATTGCCCGGTGGCGGCGACCTGATCTCGCGCGATTTGATTCGTGCCCTGAGCATCGAGGACGGTCTTGTCCGCTACGTGATCGAGGCGCCTTCGGCCGACATGGCCCGGCAGATGGAGCCGCTGCGCGCCGCGACCGAGCGGGCGGTGGCCGCGCTGCCCGGCGTGCGCGAGGTGCGCGCAGTGCTGACCGCGCATGAGGCCAAGGCGCCGCCGAGCCTCAAGGTCGGCGGTCATCCCAAGCCTCAGGCGGGCCCGATGAAACCGGCCGGCGTCCAGCGCATCATCGCCATCGGCTCCGGCAAGGGCGGTGTGGGCAAATCCACCGTCTCGTCCAACCTCGCCGTGGCGCTGGCGCGCGCAGGCAAGAGGGTCGGTCTGCTGGATGCCGATATATACGGTCCGTCGCAGCCGCGGATGATGGGGGTGTCGCAGCGCCCGGCCAGCCCCGACGGCAAGACCATCGAGCCGCTGCGCGCCCATGGCGTCACCCTGATGTCGATCGGTCTGATGGTCGATCCGGCCAAGGCGGTGGTCTGGCGCGGCCCGATGCTGATGGGCGCGCTGCAGCAGATGCTGGGACAGGTGAACTGGGGCGAACTCGATGTGCTGCTGGTCGACCTGCCGCCTGGCACCGGTGACGTGCAGCTGACGCTCTGTCAGAAATCGGAGCTGTCCGGAGCGATCGTCGTCTCGACCCCGCAGGACGTGGCGCTGATCGATGCGCGCAAGGCGATCGACATGTTCAACACGCTGAAGACGCCGATCCTCGGGATGATCGAGAACATGTCGCTGTTTCATTGCCCGAATTGCGGCTTCGAGGCGCATATCTTCGGTCACGGCGGCGTGGCGAGCGAGGCCGAGGGGCTGGGGGTGCCCTTGCTGGCGCAGCTGCCGATTGATCTGGATACAAGGCTTGCCGGCGATGCCGGGACGCCGGTGGCCGTGGGCGAGGGTGCGATGAGCGAGGCCTATGCGCAATTGGCCCAGGGCATGATCCGGGGTGGGTTGGTGTGAGGTGACCGTTTCCGGGTGGCGGGCTCTCTGGCTGGCCGGGTGTGGCGTATTTGGAAAGAGAAGAAGACCCGGGGGGCACCTGGAGAGGCTAGCGGAGGCTCTCCAGGGGTTGGAAGATCGGGCCGTCGGCGCTGCGGGTGTAATGGGCGCGCAGCGCGAAGACCTCTTCCAGGCGGTCAGGGGTGAGGACCTGGGCGGGGGGGCCGTCGGCCACGGCGCGGCCGTGGTTCATCATGACCAGACGCGAGCAGTGGCGGGCGGCGAGGCCCAGATCGTGCAGCGAGACGACGACGGCCTTGCCCTCGGCGGCGATGCGGCCGAAGACCTCCATCGTGGTGATCTGTGCCGCCGGATCAAGCCCGGCGATTGGCTCGTCGGCCATCAGGAGCGGCGTCTCCTGCGCCAGCGCGCGGGCGATCAGCACCCGGGCCTGTTCGCCGCCTGACAGGTGATTGGCGGGGCGGATGCGGAAGGCTTCCAGCTTCATCCGGCGAATGGCGCGGTCGACGGCGGCGCGGTCCTCTGGCCGCAGCTTGCCGCCACGCGGCAGCCAGGGGGTGCGGCCGAGCGCGATCACCGCCTCGACGTCGATGCCCCAGGCGATCTCGCGGACCTGGGGGATCCAGGCGGCCTGGCGGGCGCGGGTGCCGGCGGGCAGGCTGGCGATGGAGCTGCGGCCGTCGTGCGGCAACAGGCCCAGCGCGGCGCGCAGCAGCGAGGTCTTGCCGGCGCCGTTGGGGCCGATCAGGCCGACGCATTCACCGGGGGCCACGCGCAGGGAAACCCGGTCGACCACCGTGGTGGCGCCGCGGCGGACGGTGAGATCGGAGAGCTCGAGAAGGGCGGTCATGCGAACTCCTTCCGGGTCTTGTAGATCAGGTGCAGGAAGAGCGGCGCGCCGATCAGCGCCATGACCACGCCGAGCTTGAGATCGCGGTCGGGCAGGATCAGCCGCACCGCGATATCCGCCGCCAGCACCAGCGCCGCGCCGCCGAAGGCCGAGGCAAAGAGCAGGCGCGAGGGGCGGGCGCCCACCAGGGGCCGCAGGATATGCGGCACCACGAGACCGACAAAGCCGATGGCGCCGGCCACGGCGGTGGCGGCCCCGACGACGCAGGCCGTGGCCAGCACCAGCGTCAGCCGCAGGCGGGTCAGCCCTATGCCAAGCGCCTGGGCGGCGTCTTCGCCCAGCGTCAGCGCATCCAGGCCGCGGCCCAGGGTCGCCAGCAGCAGCCAGCCCAGCAGCGACAGGGGCAGCGCCAGCCAGACATGGGTCATCGAGCGGTCGGCCAAAGAGCCCATCATCCAGAAGACAATCTCGGAGGTGGCAAAGGGGTTGGGCGAGAGGTTCAGCACCAGTGACAACAGCGCGCTGGCCAGCGCCGAGATGGCAATGCCGGCGAGGATCAGCGTCAGCGAGGCGCCGCGCGGGCCGGCCAGCGTCAATAGCAGCAGCACGCCGATCAGCGCGGTGCCGAGGGCCGTCAGCGGCAGGGCGAGGGTGAAGGCGGCCGCGAGGCCGGTCTGCAGGGCGATCACCGCGCCAAGGGCGGCTGAGGCCGAGACGCCGATCAGCCCCGGCTCGGCCAGCGGGTTGCGCAGGTAGCCCTGCATGGCCGCGCCGGCCATGCCGAGAGAGGCGCCGACAATCACCGCCAGGAGCGCGCGGGGCAGGCGGATTTCGCGCATCACCAGGGTCATCGGCGTGCCGTCGTCGAGGATCAGCGCCGAAAGGCTGTCCCAGGCGCCCACCGGCGCCGGGCCGATCAGCAGCGAGGCGACGAAAAGGGCAAAGACCGCGAGGGCCAGCAGGGTCATCAAGCGGGTCATTGGCGCTCCAGGCTTTGGCGCAGCGGCACCAGGCTCTCGATGGCGCGCAGCACATGCGGGGTGCCGCAGACCCAGTCGGCATCGGTGAGCGCCGCGCCCTGGGCCTCGGCGCGCAGGGCGCGGACCACCGGGTGATCCATGATCGCCTCGGCGCGGCTGGTGCCGGGATAGCTCTGGCCGGTGATCACCGCCTCGGGAGCGGCGAGCGCGAGGATTTCCAGCGGCAGCTTGCCGCCTTGCTCATAGCCCGCCTCCAGCGCGATGTTGTCGAAGCCGGCGGCGGTGAGGATCTCATGCGCCAGCGAGGCGCGGCCAGATGTGAAGCCGTTGGCATAATAAAGCGCGGCGCGCGGGCGGCGGATGACCTCGGCCTGCAGGGCAGCGAGGCGGCTGTCGAAATCGGCGACCATGGCCTGGGCCGCTGCGTCCCGCCCCAGCGCCGCGCCCATGTCGAGAAGCGACTGGCGCACGCCCGCCATGGACGAGACGATATCGAAGGTCACCACAGGAATGCCGAGGTTCTGCAGCGCCTCGACCGAGGCCCGCGCGGTATAGCGCCCGGCCAGCACCAGGTCTGGCTGCATAAGGTAAATCTCTTCGGCGCGGCCATGGTTGATGACGTAGTCCTGTGCCTCGTCCGCCATGGACGAGGCGCGCCGGTCGAGGGCCACGAAGGAGACCGAATGCAACTGGTCGGGGGCGGCCAGCAGCATGGCAAGCTGGTCGGTGCAGAGGTTGATCGACACCACCCTGCGCGGCGCCTCCTGCGCCTCGGCCGCCGCACCGATCAGCGCGGCGGCGAGCAGGAGGGCCTTACAGCGACGCACGGACCCCGAAATACGCAGCGCGGTCCGACGTGCCGTAGCCCGGCGCGCTCTGGTATTCCTCGTCAAAGATGTTCTCGATCCGCAGATAGACCTCGGCATCCTCCATGATCTCATAGGTCAGGGTGGAATTCACCACGCCGTAATCGTCGAGCCCCTCGGCCCGGTTGCCGGCCCAGAGCCCGGTGACGTTGAACGAGGCCTTCTGGCCCAGATCGCCCGAGAGCGACAGCGCCGCCTGCTGTCCCGGCACCCGCGACGACCAGCTCGAACTGTCGAGAGCGGCGTCGGAGAAGCTGTCGGTCCAGGTGTAGGAGCCTTCGATGCTCAGGCCGTCGCGGATCTCGGCGCCGAAGGCCAGTTCCAGGCCCTGGCGGGTCGAAGTGCCGGGCGCCTGGACATAGCCGAAGGTGGTGAAGGAATAGTCGATGATGTCCTCGGCCTCGACATGAAAGGCGGTGGCGCGGACAAAGGCAGTCTCGCCATAGCGCTTCTCGACGCCGAGATCGAAGCTCTTGGAGGTCTCGGGGTCGAGATCGGGATTGCCTGCGAAGCCGTCATAGAGCTCGTAGCCCGACGGCGCGCGGAAGCCGGTGGCGGCATTGGCGCGCAGGATCAGGTCGTCCATCGGGCGATAGACGGCCGAGAGACGGCCAGTGGTATGGCCGCCGAACTCGGAATGCACGTCGTGGCGCAGTGCGGCCGAGAGGTTCCACTGGGCGCCGGGGGCCCAGGTCAGTTCGGCAAAGGTGCCGTTGACGGTGGTGTCATGGCTCTGCCCGTCGACAAAGAGACCGAAGACCGAGTGATCGAGCGCCAGGGCGGTGTCGAATTCCTCGGTGGTCTGGTCGGCGCCAAAGACCAGCCGTGCGGAAGACCCGAGGTCGACGCCGCCCTGATAGCGATATTCCATCCGCGTGCCGGTATAGTCGAAGCGGTCGTCGGAGACGCCGCCAAAGCTGGCCGAAGTGCCGGTCAGGGTGCGGTCGATGCGGTACCAGCTGGCCGAGACTGAGTGATCGACCATGGCGGTGACGAAATCGAAGCCGATGCGCGCGCCGTTCTGTTTCTTGACCGTCAGCTCGTCGGGCGAGCCGTCAAAGACCGCGCCCCCGGCGGATTCGTCGTAGTCGTACTGCGACTCCTCGTCGAAGAAGGACAGGTGCATCACCAGGTCGGGCGAACCCAGCTCGTAGCGGCCGGAAAAGCTCAGCCGGGTTGCGTCGAACCCGTCGGCCTCGTCATTGCCGTCGTTCTCGTCAGCGGCGGAATAGCCTTCCGAGGTCGCATGGGCAAAGGTCAGGGCGCTGTCGAAGCCTTCGCCGCGGGTGGTGAAGGTCACCGAGTTGCGCAGGGTCTCGTAGCTGCCGACCTCGGAGGCGATCTGAACGCCGAAGCCGTCCTTGTGGGCCTTCTTGCTGGTGATGTTGATCACGCCGCCAAGCGCCTCGGAGCCGTAGATCGCCGATTGCGCGCCGCGCAGGATCTCGATGCGCGAAATGTCGGTGGTCATCAGCCCGCCGAAATCAAAGGCGACCTGGGTGCCCGAGGGATCGGAGACGTCGATGCCGTCGACCCGCACCTGAATGTTGTTCTGGCCGACGCCGCGGATCGACACGCCGGCGGCGGTGCCGAGCGGACCGTTGGCGCGCACGCTCACGCCGGGCTGGCGGGCGAGGAAGTCGATCACCCGGGTTTCGCCGCTGGCTTCGAGCTCTTCTTCGGTGATCACGGCGGCGGAAACGCCGGTTTCATCCTCGGCCGCGGCCTCGAGCCCGGCCGACAGGATCAGCACGCCAAGGTCAAAGGCGTCGTCCTGGGCCAGGGCCTGGGTTGCGCAAAGCGCCGAAAGCGCGGCGCTGGTCATCAAGGTGGAGCGGGTCATCATCTATCCCTCAAGGGCCGTTTCCGGCCGGTTTGTATTGTCGGAGGGAGCCTGCGCCCACCGTTTCAGTGAAGTCACCGCGACGGGGTTACCGTTATCCATGCGCGCCCCGCGCCGGATAGGGTGATCTCCTGGCAGGTCTCCTGACTTGCGGGTCGTCGCATGCACCGGGCCTTCCCGCGACCGTTCCGGTCACAGTGGCCTTTTCCGGGGATGCTCGCCGCTCACAGTTGCGGGGGCAGTCGCGGGTTTGCACCGCGTTCCCTTTTCACGGACCCCTTGCGAGGCCCGAACCAAGACAGGTTTCCTGTAATTGCGCGATTTGCCTGTGGCAAGCCGCCATTTGTCCGGGCCGCCGCGGCATTTCCCGGCGCGGCAGGACGGCCACGGGTGGGACGACTTGGGAATTCGGGCCTCGGACGGGAATTCACGGGACTTACGGGAAATCATGGGACGGAGGGGAAATCATGGGCTAGCCCCGGGGCAGGGGGGATCCAGATTCGACGCGTGACTGCCGAATCCGCTCTCGATTCCGTGATTCGTATGTGATTCACTATCCGAGGGCCGCGCATTCGGCGCCGCGGAGACCGCTGCCAAATGGGAAAC
Organism: Marinovum sp.; assembly: GCF_048263515.1. Lineage (NCBI taxonomy): Bacteria > Pseudomonadati > Pseudomonadota > Alphaproteobacteria > Rhodobacterales > Roseobacteraceae > Marinovum > Marinovum sp. Next base: position 84,100 of record NZ_JBLXEC010000004.1, read on the forward strand.
TGAGGGCGAATTGCGGCGAGATTGAAAATGTTCCGGGATTTCGTGGGAAAAAAGCCACAGCGCGTCAATCACTACATATGGTATAGGCAAATTCCTGCTGCCGCTAGAAATTCCAAAATGGGCGCCAAAATACCCCCAATATCTTGTTTTCCACAGGGGGTGTGAACAAGATCATGTGGATCATTCCCAATTTTGCCTGTTGATTTCCATAAATTCCCATGGCATCCCTTGTACCACGATGAGGGACGGAGACAGGGGCAGCAAACGACCCCGCAACCAACTCCGAACAAAAGCAAAAACAGGTTTCATACAGGCATCCGCCTTTCATCGTGAACAAAGAGATCCGGCGCGCGGGCGAGCAGACATCCCCCCAGGTGGCGCGCGCAGCTGGACATCCCGCACAGCGGGACACGCGGCGGGTTGATCAGTGGCAGCAGATCAACCCGCCGTTTTTACATTCAACAACCTGGGAATTCGCGGGGGCGCGAGGCAAAGGACGGCAGGACAGTGAGCCGCAGGTTCAGAGGCGAAAGCCACCACAAGGTGGATACGAAGGGCAGGGTGTCTATCCCGGCCTCGTTTCGCCGTGTGCTGGAAGCATCTGACCCGAACTGGAACCCCGGTGAAAACCCCGAGCTGGTGATCGTCTACGGTGATCACCGCCGCAATTACCTCGAATGCTATACGATGGAGGCGATCGAAGAGGTCGACGCCAAGATCGATGCCCTGCCGCGCGGCTCGATGCAGCGCAAGATGCTGCAGCGGCTGTTCCACGGCCAGTCCTATCCCACAAACGTCGACGAGACCGGCCGCCTCGTGCTGCCGGCCAAGCTGCGCGAAAAGATCGGTCTCGAGAAAGAGGCCTTCTTCATCGCCGCCGGCGACACCTTTCAAATCTGGCACCCGGAAACCTACGAGAAGGAAGAGCTGGCCAAGACCGAGGAGTGGCTCGACGAGCTGCCCGAGGATTTTGACCCGCTGTCCTTCCTCGATGGTCCGGCGGAGGGGGTGTAATCCATGGCCGCCGCTGCTGTCACACCCCCCGCGGCCCCACATATCCCCGTTCTGATCCGCCCGCTGATCGCGGAGGTCTCGCCGGTGGCGGGGACCTGGATCGACGGCACCTTCGGGGCAGGGGGCTACACCCGCGCCCTGCTTGACGCCGGCGCTGACGAAGTCGTGGCGATCGACCGCGATCCGTTGGCCTTCGAATTGGCCGCCGACTGGATGCGCGATTATGGCGACCGCATCCGCCCCGAGCAGACGGTGTTTTCCAAGATGGACGAGGTCGCCAGCCAGGTCGACGGCGTGGTGCTCGATCTCGGCGTCTCGTCGATGCAGCTCGACCGCGCCGAACGCGGCTTTTCCTTCATGAAGGACGGCCCGCTCGACATGCGGATGAGCCAGGACGGCCCCAGCGCCGCCGAGCTGGTCAATACCGCGACCGAGCAGCAGCTGGCCGAGATCCTCTTTGTCTTCGGCGAAGAGCGCGCCTCGCGCCGGATCGCTAAGAACATCGTGCGCGCCCGCGAAGAGGCGCCCTTCGAGACCACGCTGCAACTGGCCAGCGTGATCGAACGCTCCCTGCCGCGCTCCAAGCCCGGTCAGAGCCATCCCGCCACACGCTCCTTCCAGGCGCTGCGAATCGCGGTGAACGACGAATATACCGAGCTTTTCGAGGGGCTTATGGCAGCCGAGCGGGTGCTGCGGCCCGGCGGTCTTCTGGCGGTGGTGACCTTTCATTCCATCGAGGACCGGATGGTGAAACGCTTCCTTCAGGCCCGTGCCGGCCATTCCGGCAACTTCAATCGCTACGCACCGCAGGTCGATGCCGTGCCGGCCCAGTTCGAGATCGTCACCCGCAAGGCCGCCGGCCCCGACAAGCAGGAACTGGCCGAGAACCCGCGCTCGCGCTCGGCCCGGCTGCGCGTCGCGCGCCGCACCGAGGTGCCCGCCGGCGAGATCGACGCCAAGGCCATCGCCATGCCGCAACTCAAGGGGACAAGGTAAATGCGGTCCATTCTTTACATCATGACAGCGCTGACGGTGATCGGGCTGGCCTTCTGGGCCTACCACGAGAACTACAAGACGCAGGAAGCGATTGAAAAAACGGCGAAACTCCAGCGCGAGATCGGCGCCGCCCGTATCCGGCTCTCGGTGCTGCGGGCGGAATGGGCCTATCTCAACCGCCCCGACCGGCTGCGCGACCTGGCCGAGCTGAACTTTGACCGGCTGGGCCTTTTGCCGCTGCGTCCGCGGCACTTCGGCAATGTCGACCAAGTGGCCTTTCCGATGACCGACTTCGATGATTTCGAGCCGATCACCAATTCCGTCGTCACCTCCTCGCAAGGCGCAGACCAAGAGCAAGAACCATGATCCGCACGCCCCTTCGCCCGCTGGCCCGCATCCTCGACGCCCGTCAGAAGGGCGAGAACCCCGATGCCATCGAACGCGAGAACCTGCGGCTCAGGCATGAAGAGATGCGCGACCGCCTGCGCCTGCGCGCCGAACAGCGGCTCTTGCTGTTGGGCATCATGTATTTCTGCGCCTTCCTGGTGATTGCCGTCCGCATGGGCGGTCTGGCCGCATCAGAGGCGACCGAGCCGCGCGCCGCCACCAACGGCGCCTCGATCGTCGGCCAGCGCGCCGATATCGTCGACCGCAAGGGCCGGATCCTCGCGACCAACATGGAGGTGCACAGCCTCTACGCCCACCCGCATCAGATGATCGACCCGCTGCGCGCCGCCGAGGAACTGGGCAAGATCTTCCCCGAACTCGACGTCGCCGACCTCAAGAAGCGCTTCACCTCTGGTCGCAAATTCATGTGGATTCGCAAGAAGTTGAGCCCCGAGCAGAAGCAGGCGGTGCATGACATCGGCGAGCCCGGCTTGCTGTTCGGCCCGCGCGAGATGCGGCTCTATCCCAATGGTGCGGTCGCGGCGCATGTGCTGGGCGGCTACGGCTTTGGCCGCGAAGGCGTGCATTCCGCCGAGGTGCTGGGCACCGCCGGCATCGAGAAGTTCCACGACGAGATGCTGCGCGATCCCGCCCGCGAGGGCGCGCCGCTCGAGCTGTCCATCGACCTCACCCTGCAGGCGGCGGCCGAGAAGGTGCTCTATGGCGGCATGAAGATCATGGGCGCCAAGGGCGCCACCGCCATCCTGATGGACGCCCACAACGGCGAGATCCTGGCGCTTGCCAGCCTGCCGGACTTCGACCCCAACGACCGGCCTTTGCCGGCGCTTGGCGATGACCCCTCGATCAGCCCGCTCTTCAACCGCGCGGTGCAGGGGGTCTACGAGCTGGGCTCGACCTTCAAGATCTTTGCCGCGGCACAGGCGATGGACCTCGGCCTCGTCAACCCCGGCACCATGGTCGACATTCGCGGCCCGCTGACCTGGGGCAAGCACCGCATCCGCGATTTCCACAACTATGGCAGGGAGTTGTCGGTCACCAAGGTGATCGTCAAATCCTCGAACATCGGCACCGCGCGGCTGGCACAGATGATCGGCGCGCCGCGCCAGCAGGCTTTCCTCGAAAAGCTCGGGTTCTTCGATGTGACCCCGGTCGAACTGCAGGAGGCCAAGCGCGCCAAGCCGCTTTTGCCGCCGAACTGGTCCGAGCTCTCAACCATGACAATCTCTTACGGACACGGTCTCTCGGCCTCGCCGCTGCACCTGGCCACGGCCTATTCGGTAGTCGCCAACGGCGGCCGCATGGTCCAGCCGACGCTGATGCGCCAGTCCGGGCCCAAGCTGGGCGAGCGGGTGATGTCGGAACGCGCCGCTGCGGCCTCGCGTGCGATGCTGCGGCTGGTGGTCAGCCACAAGGAAGGCACGGCGAGCTTTGGCGACGTTCAGGGCTATGCGGTGGGCGGCAAGACCGGCACCGCCGACAAGCCCAAGCCCAAGGGCGGCTATTACAAGGACAAGGTGATCGCCACCTTTGCCTCGATCTTCCCGATCCACGACCCGAAATATGTGCTGGTCGTCACCCTCGACGAGCCCGAGATCCATGCCGCCGGCGAACTGCGCCGCACTGCCGGCTGGACCGCGGTTCCGGTGGCCGCCGAGATGATCGAGCGCCTCGCGCCGCTGCTGGGCCTCAGACCCACGATTGAACCCGAGACGCTGGCTGGTATAACGCTCACCAGTCAGTGACGGGGACCCGCATGAGCCAGAAGAAAACGCTTGCCGACCTGGGCCTCAGCGCCCGGGGCGGCGCCGATGCCGAGATCACCGGCATCACGGTCGACAGCCGCGAGGTGCAGGAGGGTTATCTCTTTGCCGCGCTGCCGGGCGCCCGGGTGCATGGGGCAGAATTCATCCAATATGCCCTGCGCATGGGCGCCGGCGCGGTGCTCACCGATGCCGAAGGTGCGCGGATTGCCGCCGATGTGCTGGACGCCAGCCACGCTGCGCTGATCGTCGCCGAAGACCCGCGCCAGGTGCTGGCCTATACCGCCGCGCTCTGGTTCGGAGGCCAGCCCGAGATCGTCGTCGCGGTGACCGGAACCAACGGCAAGACCTCGGTCTCGACCTTCTGCCGGCAGATCTGGATGGCGCTCGACCTGCCGGCCGTCAACCTTGGCACCACCGGCGTCGAAGGCGCGTGGGAGGCTCCGCTTGCCCATACCACGCCCGAGCCGGTGACCTTGCACCGCACGCTTGCCGCGGCGGCGGAAAACAGCATCACCCACGCCGCGATGGAGGCCTCGTCGCACGGTCTGGCCCAGCGCCGGCTTGACGGCGTGCACCTGCAGGCCGCGGGGTTCACCAATTTCACCCAGGATCACCTGGATTATCACCACACCTTCGAGGCCTATTTCGAGGCCAAGGCCGGGCTCTTCCTGCGGGTGCTGCCAGAGGATGGCACCGCCGTGCTCAACATGGACGACCCCAAGGTTGCCGATCTCGAGCCGGTCTGCGCCGCCCGCGGCCAGTCGGTGCTGACCGTCGGCAAGCGCCAGGGCTGCGACCTGCGGCTGATGGCCCAGCGCTTCGACGCCACCGGCCAGGACCTGCGCTTCGAGTGGCTGGGGCAGGCGCATCAAACCCGCCTCAAGCTGATCGGCGGCTTCCAGGCCGCCAATGTGCTGCTCGCCGCCGGTCTGGTCATCGCGGCGGGCGAGGCCCCGGCAAGGGTCTTCGAAGCGCTGAGCGAGCTCGGCACCGTGCGCGGCCGCATGCAGCTGGCCGCGACCCGCGCCAACGGCGCGGCGGCCTTTGTCGATTATGCCCACACGCCCGACGCGGTGAAGACCGCGCTCTCGGCGCTGCGCCCGCATGTCATGGGCCGGTTGATCGCCATCGTTGGCGCCGGCGGCGACCGTGACACCGCCAAGCGCCCGCTGATGGGGCAGGCCGCACGCGAGAACGCCGATATCGTCATCGTCACCGACGACAACCCCCGCTCGGAGGATCCCGCCACCATCCGCGCCGCGGTGCTTCAGGGCGCCGGGCCAGAGGCCCTCGAGGTGGGCGACCGCGCAGAGGCGATCCTGCGCGGCGTCGACATGCTGGAGCCGGGCGATGCGCTCTTGATCTGCGGCAAGGGACACGAAAGCGGCCAGGTGGTGGGCGACACAACCTATCCCTTCGATGATGTCGAGCAGGCCAGCGTCGCGGTCTCGGCGCTTGACGGGGTCAACCCATGAGCCTCTGGACAGCGGCCGAGGCCGCAGCGGCCACCGGCGGGCAGGCGACGCAGGCGTGGCAGGCCGAGGGCGTCTCGATCGACACCCGCACCCTGCGGCCCGGCGATCTCTTTGTCGCGCTGAAAGCCGCGCGCGACGGTCATGACTTCGTGGCCCAGGCGCTGGAGAAAGGCGCCGCAGCTGCGCTGGTCACCCATGTGCCCGAGGGTGTCGCCCCGGACGCCCCGCTGCTGATCGTCGACGACATCATGGCCGCGCTCGAGGCCCTGGGCCGCGCCGGCCGCGCCCGCACGGCGGCAAGGGTCGTGGCGGTCACCGGCTCGGTCGGCAAGACCTCGACCAAGGAAATGCTGCGCGAGACGCTCTCGGCCTTTGGCCGCACCCATGCCTCGGTGGCGAGCTACAACAACCATTGGGGCGTGCCGCTGACATTGGCGCGGATGCCCGCCGACACCGAATTCGCGGTGATCGAGATCGGCATGAACCACCCCGGCGAGATCGCGCCCCTGTCGCGCATCGCGCGCCCGCATGTGGCGATGATCACCACCGTCGCCCCGGCGCATCTCGAGGCCTTTGGCCGGATCGAGGGCATCGCCGAGGAAAAGGCCAGCATCCTCGCCGGGCTCGAACCCGGCGGCAGCGCGGTCTTCAACGCCGAGATCGAAACCGCCGGCATCCTGCGCGAGGCCGCCCGCTCTGCCGAGGCCAGCTACATCGGCTTTGGCGAGGTTGCCGGAGCGCAGTATCGCTTGACCGGGGTCGAGATGGCGCATGGCGTCACCGTGGCCCATGCCCGCGTGCGCCACGAGGACCTGCACTACAAGATCGCGGCCACCGGCCGGCACTTCGCGATGAACGGCCTCGGCGTGCTTGCCGTGGCCGACGCGCTCTCGCTCGACGCGGCACTGGCCGCCGCCGCGCTCTCCCGCTGGGCGCCGGTCAAGGGCAGGGGCGAACGCCAGCGCATCGCGCTCGACATCGCCGATCCCTCCAAGGCGCTCGAGATCATCGACGACAGCTACAACGCCAACCCGGCCTCGATGGAGGCCTCGCTCACGGTGCTGGCCGCCACGCCCGCCGGCGACCGCGGCCGCCGCATCGCCTGTCTTGGCGACATGGCCGAGCTGGGCGAGACCGCGCCGGACCTGCATGCGGCGCTGGCGCGGCTGCCGGCGATGGAAGAGATCGACCGGGTGCACTGCGTCGGCCCGCTCAGCAAGCATCTCTGGCAGGCGCTGCCCGCCGACCGGCGCGGCAAGTGGCAGCCGAACGTCGGCGACATCGTCAAGGATGTGCGCCGCGACCTGCGCGCCGGCGATGTCCTGCTGATCAAGGGGTCGAATTCCATCGGGCTCTCGGCTCTGGTTGACGCGATCCGCAAAATGGGCCATGGCGACCCACAATAAGTGGTAGGGAAGGGGCATCATATGCTCTACTGGTTGACTGCACTGTCCGATGGCGGGGATTTCTTCAATCTTTTCCGCTACATCACCTTTCGGGCGGGCGGGGCCTTCATGACGGCGCTGATCTTCGGCTTCATGTTCGGCAAGCCGCTGATCAACGTGCTGCGTCGCAGCCAGGGCAAGGGCCAGCCGATCCGCGACGACGGCCCCGAGGGCCATGTCGCCAAGGCCGGCACGCCCACCATGGGCGGGCTGCTGATCCTTAGCGCGCTCTTGACCTCGACGCTGCTCTGGGCGCGGCTCGACAACCCCTATGTGCTGATGGTGCTTTTCGTCACCTTCGCCTTCGGCATTATCGGCTTTGCCGATGATTACGCCAAGGTCTCCAAGCAGAACACCGCCGGCGTGCCCGGCCGGGTGCGGCTGCTGCTGGGCTTCCTGATCGCCGGTATCGCGGCCTATTGGGCGGCGGTCTATCACCCAGAAGGGCTGCAGTTCCGGCTCGCCATGCCGGTGCTCAAGGACACGCTGCTGAACCTCGGCTGGCTCTACCTGCCATTTGCCATGTTCGTGGTAGTGGGCGCGGCCAATGCGGTGAACCTCACCGACGGGCTCGACGGGCTGGCGATCATGCCGGTGATGATCGCAGCCGGCACGCTGGGCGTGATCGCCTATGCGGTGGGCCGGGTCGACTTCACCGAGTACCTCGACGTGCACTACGTGCCCGGCACCGGCGAGATCCTGATCTTTACCGCCGGTCTCTTCGGCGGCGGCCTTGGCTTCCTGTGGTACAACGCGCCGCCGGCGGCGGTCTTCATGGGCGACACCGGCAGCCTCGCGCTCGGCGGTGCCCTCGGCGCCATCGCGGTGGCCACCAAGCACGAGATCGTGCTCGGCATCGTCGGCGGTCTCTTCGTGGTCGAGGCGCTTTCGGTGATCATCCAGGTGCTGTACTTCAAGCGCACCGGCAAGCGTGTCTTCCTGATGGCGCCGATCCACCACCACTACGAGAAGAAGGGCTGGGCCGAGCCGACCATCGTGATCCGCTTCTGGATCATCTCGCTGATCCTCGCCATCATCGGTCTCGCCACGTTGAAGGTGCGCTGACGGCGCCCCCACGCCTCGACTCGTCCCTTCCTCTTGCTGCAAATACCGCGGGGGTCCGGGGGCTGGTTCCCGGTCCGCCCCGTGACGAAGGAACCAACGCCATGATCCCTGTCCCCGGCTTCGAGAACACCCGCGTCGCCATTCTTGGCCTGGGCCGTTCCGGTCTCTCCGCCGCCCGTGCCTTGCGCGAGGGCGGCGCCATTCCGGTCTGCTGGGACGACAACCCGCAGGCCCGGGAACGCGCCGAGGACGAGGGCTTCGAGGTCACCGACCCGACCCGCGCCGGCGTCTTCGACGACATCGCCACGCTGATCGTCTCGCCCGGCATCCCGCATCTCTACCCGACACCCAACCCGGTGGTGGCCGCGGCACAGGCGGCGGGCGTACCGGTCGACAATGACATCGGGTTGTTCTTTCGCGCGCTGGCGCATGGCGGCTGGAACGACTTCGACAGCCCGCCGCGGGTGGTGGCGGTGACCGGCTCGAACGGCAAATCCACCACCTCGGCGCTGATCCACCACATCCTTCAGGCCTCGGGCCGCGAGGCGCAGCTGGCCGGCAATATCGGCCGCGGCGTGCTGGATATCGACCCGCCGGGCGATGGCGGCGTGGTGGTGCTGGAGCTGTCGTCCTACCAGACCGAGCTGGCCCGGGCGCTGACCCCCGACGTGGCGGTCTTCACCAACCTCAGCCCCGATCACCTCGATCGTCACGGCGGCATGGGCGGTTATTTCGCCGCCAAGCGCCGGCTCTTTGCCGAAGGCGGGCCGGACCGGGCGGTGGTGGGCGTCGACGAACCGGAGGGGCGTTTCCTCGCCGGTCAACTCAGCGAAGGGCCGGGCGACGACCGGGTGATCCGCATATCGGTGGCGGGCAAGCTGACCGGGCCGGGCTGGCACGTCTTTGCCCGCAAGGGATTCCTGTCGGAATACCGCAAGGGCCGCCAGGCCGGAGCGATCGACCTGCGCGAGATCAAGGGGCTGCCGGGCGCGCACAACCACCAGAACGCCTGCGCCGCCTATGCCGCCTGTCGCACCCTCGGGCTTGCCCCTCGGGTGATCGAACAGGCCTTCCACAGCTTTGCCGGGCTGCCGCACCGCTCGCAACTGATCGGCGAGGCCGGCGGCGTGGCCTATGTCAACGACAGCAAGGCCACCAATGTCGACAGCGCCGCCAAGGCGCTGGCAGCGTTCAGCCGGATCCGCTGGATCTGCGGCGGGTTGCAGAAGGAGGGCGGGCTTGCCGGTCTTGGCGAGGGTCTGGCCAATGTGACCAAGGCCTATGTCATCGGCCGTGAGGCGGCGGGCTTTGCGCTGGGGCTCTCGGGCGTCGAGGCCGAGGTCTGCACCGACATGTCGACCGCGGTCGAGCGCGCCATGGCCGAGGCGCAGCCGGGCGAGACCGTGCTGCTGGCCCCGGCGGCCGCGAGTTTCGACCAGTACGACAATTTCGAGCAGCGCGGGGTGGATTTCACCCAGAATGTTCTGGCGAGATTGCCTGGCCTCTAGGGAGGGTGGGGGCTCTGCCCCCGTCGCCCGAGGGCGACTCCCCCGAGGGTTTTTGGAGCAAGAGGAAAGACTGAAGGGCGGCTCAGGCGTGGATCGAGTGGCGCAGGCGGTCGAGGTGGCCGTTGCGCAGCGCGTCGATGTGGATCACGCCGGGTTGCACGGGGATTTCCGGCAGGTCGAGGATGCGGGCGATGGCGTAGCGGTGCTCGCCGCCGCCACGGCGCAGGGCGCGGCCGTTGCGGTCGATATGCACGAAGATGCCGCCGTGTTCGCGGCGGAAGTAGCCCGGTACTTCCGAGCGGGGGCGCAACCGGCGGCTCTGGCTGACCTCGTCGTAGAGCCGGTCGACGCCGGCGTAGCGGCGCTTGAGATCCGCGAGATTGCGGCAGCCATCGGATTGGCCGTGTTTCTCGATGTTGCGCAGGTGGCGCTCGTAGACGCCGGTCTCTTCCCAGGGCAGCCCGTCGACGAAGTGCAGTCGGCAGGCGAGGTGCTTGAAGGATTCCTCCAGCGGCCGGATCGAGAGGTCCCAGTCGCCGCCGCGCACCAACCCGCTGTGGCGGCGGCGGAAGGCCGGGGCGCCGTTCTTCGGGTCGGGGAAATAGGCGGCGTGCACATCCTTGAGCGGCACGAAGAGCGCCTCGTCGGACAGGGGCGCCTTGTCGCGGAAGCGCAGCCGGTTGAGGATGTCGCGGGCGAATTTCTGCGGCACCTTGGCTTCGAGGGCGCGCAGGAAATTGCCGGGCTTCAGAGGCGGGTAGTCGTTCAGAGCCATCCGGCACTCCGTTGTCTGTGACGGCGTCTGTAACGGATATGTGGCCGTTGTGTAAATATTCCAGTGGTCAGGCGCGGGCCCCGGCGGCAATGGCGGTGCCCGCGGCATGGCCAGAGGCCCAGGCCCATTGGAAGTTGTAGCCGCCGAGCCACCCGGTGACATCCACCGCTTCGCCGATCGCATAAAGGCCAGGCAGCGCCTTGGCCTGCATGTCGCGGGAATTCAGACCGGCGGTGTCGATGCCGCCCAGGGTGACCTCGGCGGTGCGGTAGCCTTCGGAGCCTGTGGGTTTGTGCCGCCAATCGGAGAGCGCATCACAAATCGCGCGCAGGCGGGCGTCGGACTGGTCGGCGAGATTGCCGGTGAGCCGCAGCGGGCCTGCCAGGTGTTCGACCAGACGGGCTGGCAGGTGACGGGCCAGCGCGGTGGTGAGGTTGACGCGACCGGCCTCTTGCCGGGCGGCGCGCAGGTCCTCGTAGAGGGTGGCGGGGGCGAGGCGCAGGGCGATCTCGTCGCCTTCGCGCCAGAACGACGAGATCTGCAGGATCGCAGGGCCCGAGAGGCCGCGGTGGGTGAACAGCAGCGCCTCGTCGAAGCTGGTGCCATTGGCGCTGGTGGTGGCGGGCAGCGAGACGCCGGAGAGGGCGGCAAAGCGCTGGTCCGAGAAGGTCAGCGGCACCAGCGCAGGGCGGGTCTCGGTCACCGAGAGGCCGAATTGCCGGGCGATGTCATAGGCCAGGCCCGTGGCGCCCATCTTGGGGATCGACTTGCCGCCGGTGGCGAGCACGAGGTTCTGCGCAGTGACGGGGATGCGGCGGCCCTCGCGGTCGAGGATCACCGAAAAGCGGCTGCCGTCGTGGCTGACGCCGACAACGCTGGTTCCGAGCCAGAGATCGGCCCCGGCGGCGCGTAGCTCCCGCACCAGCATCTCGACGATCTGGGCGGATTTGCCGTCGCAGAACAGCTGGCCCAGGGTCTTTTCATGCCAGGCAATGCCGTGGCGGTCGACCAGCTCGATGAAATCCCACTGGGTGTAGCGCTTGAGCGCGGATTTGCAGAAATGCGGGTTCTGCGACAGGAAATTTCCCGGGCCGGCGTGCAGGTTGGTGAAGTTGCAGCGGCCGCCGCCGGAGATGCGGATTTTCTCGCCCGGCGCCTTGGCGTGGTCGATGACCAGCGTGCCGGGGCCGGCCTGCGCGGCGCACATCATGCCGGCAGCGCCGGCGCCGAGGATGAGGGTGGTGACGTCCATGCCCCGAGCGGTGCCCCGAAATGCCGGCAAGCACAAGGGGCAGGGCCCGGCTGCCGACGCGGCAGGGCCGCAAAACCGCCGTTTTTCCTAGCCTTGTCCGGGGGTTTGCGATAAACTTCGACCCAGACCCCGAAAAACGGGGCACCCGAGGCAGATTGAGTGGCAGATTCCCATGACTGAGATGGTCTATGGCGCGGCCCCCGTGAGGGACGTCGAGCCTGTGCTCCCGAAATGGTGGCGCACGATCGACAAGATGTCGATGTCGTTTATCCTGATCCTGTTCACCATCGGCATCCTGCTGGGCCTGGCGGCCTCGCCGCCGCTGGCGGCCAAGAACGGCTTCGAGCCGTTCCACTATGTCTCGAGGCAGGCGGTGTTCGGCGGCGCGGCGCTGGTGGCGATGCTGATCACCTCGATGATGACACCGGTGCTGGTGCGCCGCCTGGCGGTGGTGGGTTTTGCCCTGGCCTTCGTGGCGCTGGCGCTGCTGCCGGCATTCGGCACCGACTTCGGCAAGGGCGCGGTGCGCTGGTATTCGCTGGGCTTCGCCTCGGTGCAGCCGTCGGAATTCCTCAAGCCCGGGTTTGTCGTGGTCGCGGCCTGGATGATGGCCGCCAACCAGGAGATCAACGGCCCTCCGGGGCGGCTCTGGTCCTTTGGCCTCTGCGTGACCATCGTGCTGATGCTGGCGCTGCAGCCCGACTTCGGCCAGGCCTGCCTGGTGCTGTTCGGCTGGGGCGTGATGTATTTCGTCGCCGGTGCGCCGATGCTTCTGCTGGTGGGGATCGCCCTGCTGGTGGTGCTGGCCGGCACCGTCGCTTATTCCAATTCCGAGCACTTTGCCCGCCGTATCGACGGCTTTCTGACCGCCGATGTCGATCCGACCACCCAGCTGGGCTATGCCACCAATGCGATCCGCGAAGGCGGTTTCGTCGGCGTCGGCGTCGGTGAAGGCCAGGTGAAATGGTCGCTGCCCGATGCCCATACCGACTTCATCATCGCCGTCGCGGCCGAGGAATACGGCCTGATCCTTGTGCTGGCGATCATCGCGCTTTATGCCGGCGTGGTGATCTCGTCGCTGATGCGGCTGATGCGTGAACGCGATCCCTTTATCCGGCTGGCCGGAACCGGGCTCGCCTGCATGTTCGGAGTCCAGGCCATGATCAACATGGGTGTCGCGGTGCGGCTGCTGCCCGCCAAGGGCATGACGCTGCCCTTCGTGAGCTATGGCGGTTCGTCGCTGATTGCCACCGGCATCGCGGTGGGCATGCTGTTGTCCTTTACCCGGACCCGGCCGCAGGGCGAGATCGGCGATATCCTGAGGGGACGTGTCCGGTGAGCCCTTCCCCAAGGCAGAAGGGCCGGGGCTGATGGACCGGCAGAGACTGCTCGTGATTGCGGCAGGGGGCACCGGGGGACATATGTTCCCCGCGCAGTCGCTTGCCGAGGAGATGCTGGCGCGGGGCTGGCGGGTCAAACTGTCGACCGATCCGCGCGGCGCGCGCTACACTCAGGGCTTTCCCCATACCGTCGAGATCGACCAGATCAGCTCCGCCACCTTTGCCCGCGGCGGTCTTGCCGCCAAGGCGCTGGCACCGTTCCGTATCTTGGGCGGCGTCTGCGCGGCGATCGCGGGCATGGTGCGCGACCGGCCTGACGTGGTGGTGGGCTTCGGCGGCTATCCGTCGATCCCGGCGCTCTCGGCGGCCTGGTTGCTGCGGCGGCCGCGGATGATCCATGAACAGAACGGCATTCTGGGCAAGGTCAACAAGCTCTTTGCCAAGCGGGTCGACGCCATGGCCTGCGGCACCTGGCCCACAGACCTGCCAGAGGGCGTCGAGGGCTTTCACACCGGCAACCCGGTGCGCGCCGCCATCCTCGAGCGCGCTCAGGCCAGCTACATCCCGCCCGGCGATTACCCGATGTCGATCCTGGTGATGGGCGGCAGCCAGGGGGCGCGCATCCTGTCCGACGTGGTGCCGCCGGCGATTGCCGGCCTGCCGATGAATGTGCTCGAGAACATCCGCGTCAGCCACCAGGCCCGCGGTGAAGACCACGAGCGCGTGGCAAAATACTACGAGGATCACAATATCGACGCCGACGTGCAGCCGTTCTTTCAGGACGTGCCGCGGCGGATGTCAGAGGCGCAGCTGGTCATCAGCCGCGCCGGGGCCTCGTCGATTGCCGACCTGACGGTGATCGGCCGCCCGGCGATCCTTGTGCCTTATGCGCTGGCCACCGGCGACCACCAGAGCGCCAATGCCCGCGGCATGGCCGAGGCGGGCGCCGCCCTCGTCGTGCCGGAATCCGACCTTCATGTGGAGCCGCTGACCGCGGCGATCCACGACATTCTCAATCAGCCCGATACCGCCCGCCAGATGTCTGCGGCGGCGCTCGGGCTTGGCAAACCTGATGCGGCCCGAGAGCTGGCCGCCATGGTCGAGGCGCTGGCGGACGGCCAGCATCTCCAGCCTGGAAAGGACCCCGAATGAACGCTGCTGCCGTCACCAAACTGCCCACCGACGTGGGCCCCATCCATTTCGTCGGCATCGGCGGCATCGGCATGTCCGGCATTGCCGAAGTGCTGCTGAACCTAGGTTACCGGGTGCAGGGCAGCGATCTCAAGGGCTCGAAGATCACCGAGCGGCTGGAACGGCTGGGTGCACGGATCTTCGTCGGCCAGTCGGCCGCCAACCTGGCCGAGGCCGAGGTGGTGGTGATCTCGACCGCGATCAAGCCGGGCAACCCTGAACTCGACGAGGCCCGCAACATGGGCCTGCCGGTGGTGCGCCGCGCCGAGATGCTGGCCGAGCTGATGCGGCTCAAGTCGAACATCGCCATTGCCGGCACCCACGGCAAGACCACCACCACCACGATGATGGCCGAACTGATGGTCGCCGGCGGCTTTGACCCGACCGTGGTCAACGGCGGCATCATTCACGCCTACGGCTCGAACGCCCGGATGGGGCAGGGCGAATGGATGGTGGTCGAGGCCGATGAGAGCGACGGCACCTTCAACCGTCTGCCCGCCACCATCGGCGTGGTCACCAACATCGACCCCGAGCACATGGAGCACTGGGGCGATTTCGACCGACTGCGCCAGGGTTTCCTTGATTTCGTCTCGAACATCCCGTTCTACGGCCTTGCAGTCTGTTGCACCGACCACGAAGAGGTGCAGCGGCTGGTGGGCAAGGTCACCGACCGGCGCGTCGTGACCTATGGCTTCAACTCGCAGGCCGATGTGCGCGCGGTCAACCTGCGCTACGAAGGCGGGGTGGCGCATTTCGACATCGCGCTGCAGGCCGAAGGCCAGATGATCGAGGACTGCGCCCTGCCGATGCCCGGCGATCACAACGTCTCGAACGCGCTGAGCGCGGTGGCGGTCTGCCGGCACCTCGGCATGAAGATCGACGAGATTCGCAAGGCGCTGGCCAGTTTCGGCGGCGTTAACCGCCGCTTCACCAAAGTCGGCGAAGTTGATGGCGTGACGATCATCGACGATTACGGCCACCACCCGGTAGAGATCGCCGCCGTGCTGCGCGCGGCGCGGCAGGCCTCTGACGGGCGGGTGATCGCCGTGCACCAGCCGCACCGCTATTCGCGGCTGTCGAACCTGTTCGAGGACTTCTGCGCCTGCTTCAACGAGGCCGACGTGGTGGCGATTGCCGATGTCTTTGCCGCCGGCGAAGACCCG
Organism: Marinovum sp.; assembly: GCF_048263515.1. NCBI lineage: Bacteria > Pseudomonadati > Pseudomonadota > Alphaproteobacteria > Rhodobacterales > Roseobacteraceae > Marinovum > Marinovum sp. The sequence goes on from NZ_JBLXEC010000004.1 coordinate 99,495, forward strand.
ATCGAGGGCGCCTCGCGCGATGACCTCGTGGCGGGGCTGCGCCGTCACGGGCACCGGCACGCCTCGGCGCTCGAGGGCGAAGAGGCGCTGGCCGATTTCGTGCGCGAGAATGCCGGGCCTGGCGACATGGTGGTCTGCCTCGGCGCCGGCACGATCAGCGCCTGGGCCAACGCGCTGCCGGAGCAGCTGGCAAAATGACGATGTCGCTGATCCTTGCCTGCCTCTGGGCGCTGGCGGCTAATCTTCTGGCGGCGATGCCCTCGCGCGACAACCACTGGCGCCGGGCCTATGCGCTGATTGCCATCGGCGTGCCGCTGCTTGGCTATGTCACCTATCAGAACGGCCCTTGGGTCGGGCTCTTCGTGCTGATGGCTGGCATGAGCGTGCTGCGCTGGCCGGTGATCTACTTCGGCCGCTGGCTGCGCCGCCGCGCGCGGAGTGACGCGTAACGGCGAGGTTGCCCGGCGGTTGGCATATGTCGGCCCGGGACGGTGGGTTGCAAACCCACCCTACGGGGATGGCGTAGGGTGGGTTTGCAACCCACCGCTCCGCAGAGTCCAATGCCCCCCTAAATACAGAATTCCCCAATTGCGCAGCTGCGCGAACCCGCTAACCTCCCGCCGAGGGAGGCTCCGATGGACCCGACACAAATCCGAATTGCGCTCTTCGTGGGTGGGGTCATCGCCGTCTGCGGGCTGACCGGCTTTGTCTTGGTGCGCCGGGCGGCGCTCACATGGTTCTATGTCCTCGCGGCCGCGGTCTTTGCCCTCGGCGTCGTCTTCATGACCATGGCGCAACGGGCCCAGGGCTGGGACGCGCTGGGGCATTTCCTCATCGTCGTCTTCCTGATTGCCCCGGCGCTGGCCGGGCTGGGGCTCGGCGGGGCGTTGGCCTGGTGGCGCAAGCGCAGGCGTCGGTGATCGCCCCTTTTCGCCGCGCCCGATCCGATTTATGACGGGCGAAACCTCAAGGGGGCGGGCAATGGACGATCACTCTCACATGCCGCAGGTGCGCGGCCGGCTGACCGAAGACCGGGTGCTGGCCGATCTCACATGGCTGCGCGTCGGCGGGCCTGCGGACTGGCTGTTCCAGCCGGCGGATGTCGACGACCTGGCCGCGTTCCTCAAGGCGCTGCCGGAGGATGTGCCGGTCTTTCCCATGGGCGTCGGGTCCAACCTGATCGTGCGTGACGGCGGGTTGCGTGCGGTGGTGATCCGCATGGGCCGCGGCTTCAACGGCATTTCGATCGAGGGCGACCGGGTCACCGCCGGCGCCGCCGCGCTCGATGCACATGTGGCGAAAAAGGCTGCCGAGGCGGGCGTCGACCTGACCTTCCTGCGCACCATCCCGGGGGCCGTCGGCGGCGCGGTGCGGATGAACGCCGGCTGCTATGGTGCTTATGTTGCTGATCATTTCGTCGAGGCGGAGGCGGTCACACGGCAGGGTGAAGAGGTCACGCTGACCGCCCAAGACCTGAACTTCCGCTACCGCCAGACCGATCTGCCAGAGGGCTGGGTGATCACCGAGGCGACGTTCCGCGGCACCGAGGGCGATCCCGAGGCGCTTGCGCAGAAAATGGCCGATCAACTGGCCAAGCGTGACGCCACGCAACCCACCAAGGACCGTACCGCCGGCTCGACCTTCCGCAACCCGGCCGGCTTCTCCAGCACCGGAAAAGCCGACGATACCCATGATCTCAAGGCCTGGAAGCTGATCGACGACGCCGGATTGCGCGGCTTTTGCATCGGCGGCGCGCAGATGAGCGAGAAACATTCGAACTTTCTGATCAATACAGGGGCAGCCACGGCCGAAGATCTGGAGTCCCTGGGCGAGGAAGTGCGAAAAAGGGTTTTTCAAAGCAGTGGAATAGAGTTACACTGGGAAATCATGCGGGTCGGCGAAAAAGCCTGATCCGCCAAAGGCCGCAAAGGCCCGCTTTCGCGCCACAACCCGATCGGAATGGCGCGGAAACACCAGGGACCGGCAGGTTCAGCATAAAAACGCGTCGCAAAAGGCGCGAACACAGACGAGGGACCGGGCAGGTCCAGACAAGTTGAGGCACGAGTGGGCATGTCGAGCAGGGCAGGCTCCCGAGTAGCGGTGTTGATGGGTGGCCCTTCTGCCGAGCGCGAAGTGTCACTGTCTTCCGGGCGCGAATGCGCCAAGGCGCTCAGGGGCGAAGGCTTTGAAGTCATTGAAATAGACGCCGCAGAGGATCTCTCTGCACGGCTCGCAGAGGTTCAACCCGACGTGGTCTTCAACGCGCTGCATGGCCGTTGGGGCGAAGACGGCTGCGTTCAGGGCCTGCTGGAATGGCTGCGTCTGCCCTACACTCATTCGGGCGTGCTGGCTTCGGCGCTGGCGATGGACAAGCAACGCTCGAAAGAGGTCTACCGCACCGCCGGATTGCCGGTGGTCGAAAGCGTGATCGCCAAGGCCGCCGAGGTCCGCCAGCGCCACGTGCTGAGCCCGCCTTATGTGGTCAAGCCCAACAACGAAGGCTCTTCGGTGGGCGTCTACCTCATCGAAGAGGAAAACAACGGCCCGCCGCAGCTGTCGGACGACATGCCCGACGAGGTGATGGTCGAGGCTTTTGCGCCGGGTCGCGAGTTGACCACCACGGTGATGGGCGACCGCGCCCTGACGGTAACCGACATCATCACCACCGGCTGGTATGACTACGACGCCAAGTACAAGGAAGGCGGCTCGCGCCACGTGCTGCCCGCCGACATTCCGGCCGAGATCTTCGACGCCTGCCGCGACTACGCCCTGCGCGCCCACAATGCCCTGGGCTGCCGCGGTGTCAGCCGCACCGATTTCCGCTGGGACGAGGGCAGGGGGCTCGACGGGTTGATCCTGCTCGAGACCAACACCCAGCCCGGCATGACGCCGACCTCTCTGGCCCCGGAACAGGCGGCGCACGAAGGCATTTCCTTCGGCGCGCTCTGCGCCTGGATGGTGGAGGATGCCTCATGCCATCGCTGACCGACGGCGTTCGCGGCCGCATCCACCGCGCCTATCATCCGGCCCATGGCGGGCCCGAGCCACAGCCGGCACCGCAGGCCATGCCCCGCCCCAAGGCCGATCCAGCGCCCTCGCGCTGGGCCTACCGGATGCAGCGCCTGATGCTGACGCCGCTGTTCCGCCAAGGGCTGCGGCTTGGTCTGCCGATGGCCTTGGCCTTCCTGATCGGCAGCGTCTATTTTGCCAGCGAGACACGCCGCGTCGCCTTCAACCAGACCCTCGCCGACATGCGCGATGCGATCGAGCAGCGCGAGGAATTCATGGTCAAGCTGATGCAGGTCGACGGCGCCGGTGAAGAGGTGGCGCAGGACATCCGCGAGATCCTGCCGGTTGAATTCCCGGTCTCCTCCTTTCATCTCGAGCTTGACCACATGCGCGACACCATCGCCGGCCTCGATGCCGTCGAGAAGGTCAGCCTGCGGATCAAGCCCGGCGGCATCCTTCAGGTCGACGTGACCGAACGCATTCCGGCCGTGGTCTGGCGCTCGACCCGCGGGCTCGAACTGCTGGACGCCGGCGGCTACCGCGTGGCGCCGCTCAAGGGCCGTCACGAACGCCCCGACCTGCCGGTGATCGCCGGCGAGGGCGCCGACAAGCATGTGCGACAGGCGCTGCGACTGGTCGCGGCGGCGGCTCCCGTCGCCAACCGGCTGCGCGGGCTGGAATGGATCGGCCAGCGCCGCTGGGACGTGGTGCTTGACCGCGACCAGCGCATCCTGCTGCCCAAGGAAAAGCCGGTGCAGACGCTCGAACGCGTCCTCGCGCTCGATTCGATCACGCCGAACGGCATGCTGGAGCGCGACCTTGCGGTCGTCGACATGCGCCTGCCGCACCGGCCCACGATAAGAATGAATACCAACGCGGTCGAAGAACTGCGGAAAATCAAGGCAGACGAGCTTGGAGTGACGTCACGATGATCGAGCTGTACGAATCCCAGCGCGCAATGCGCAACATGCGCAAGGCCGCCATGCAACGTGGCGTGATTGCCATTCTCGACGTGGGCAGCGCCAAGATCGCCTGCCTCGTCCTTCGGTTTGATGGCACCGAAAAGGTCTCTGACGCCGGTGTCGGATCGCTGGCAGGGCAGAGCGGTTTCCGGGTGATCGGCGCCGCCACCACCCGGTCGCGCGGGGTCCGCTTCGGCGAGATCGCGGCGATGGGCGAGACCGAGCGCGCCATCCGCACCGCGCTGCAATCGGCGCAGAAGATGGCCGGTATCCGGGTCGACCACGTGATCGCCTGTTTCTCGGGCGCTGAGCCGCGGTCTTACGGGCTGGCCGGGCAGGTCGAGGTACACGGCCAGACGGTGGACGAACAGGATGTGGCCCGCGTGCTTTCCGCTTGCGATGTGTCGGACTTCGGCCATGGCCGCGAGGTGCTGCACGCCCAGCCGGTGAACTTTGCGCTCGATCACCGCTCGGGCCTGTCGGATCCGCGCGGCCAGATCGGCCATACGCTTTCGACCGACATGCACATGCTGACTGTCTCCGGCCAGGCGATCCAGAACCTCGCCCATTGCGTCAAGCGCTGCGATCTCGAACTCGCGGGCCTGGCCTCTTCGGCCTATGTCGGCGGCATTGCCGCGCTGGTCGAGGATGAACAGCAGCTGGGCGCTGCCTGCATCGACATGGGCGGCGGCTCGACCGGCATCTCGATCTTCATGAAGAAACACATGATCTACGCCGATGCGGTGCGCATGGGCGGCGATCACGTCACCTCGGACATCTCGATGGGCCTGCAGGTGCCGATGACCATGGCCGAGCGCATCAAGACGGTGCACGGCGGGCTCGTCGCCACCGGCATGGACGACCGCGAGATGATCGGCATCGGCGGCGAGACCGGCGATTGGGAACACGACCGTCGCACCGCGTCGCGCGCCGAGCTGATCGGCATCATGCGGCCGCGGGTCGAGGAAATCCTCGAAGAGGTGCGGGTGCGTCTGGATGCGGCGGGCTTCGAACATCTGCCCAGCCAGCAGATCGTTCTGACCGGCGGTGCCAGCCAGATCCCCGGACTTGATGCCCTGGCGAGCCGTATCCTCGGCCACCAGGTGCGCCTCGGCCGGCCCTTGCGGGTCCACGGACTGCCGCAGGCGGTCACGGGCCCGGGCTTTTCGGCGGCGGTGGGGCTTTGCCTCTTTGCCGCCCATCCCCAGGACGAATGGTGGGATTTCGACCTTCCGGTCGACCGCTATCCGGCCCGGTCCCTGAAGCGCGCGGTCAAGTGGTTCCGCGACAACTGGTAGCGCCGAAGCGGCGCGATCCCTGTGGACGATTCGGTGGATAAGGTGGCCAGTCAGAGGGCCGCCTAGTAGGCGTTACTGTGCCTCCCCGCCATATCTGGCGCAATCCCCGACATCGGGCGAAATGTGGCAAGTTTTTGCCCACATTTTGCTGCGTTTTTCAGTTTTTTACGTGACGCCCGGGTATCGCTTCGTCATAATGGGCGGTAATAGGCAGCAAAATGCCCGTTCAGGGCGTGAAAAGCAGGCGGACAAGGCGGACAGTTATGACATTGAATCTTTCGGTACCCGGACACGATGAACTGCGGCCCCGCATCACGGTATTCGGCGTGGGCGGTGCAGGCGGTAACGCGGTCAACAACATGATCGAGAAGAAGCTCGAAGGTGTCGAGTTCGTGGTTGCCAACACCGATGCCCAGGCATTGCAGCAATCCAACGCCGAGGCGCGGGTGCAGCTGGGCGTGAAAGTGACCGAGGGTCTGGGCGCCGGCGCCAAGGCCTCGATCGGCGCTGCCGCCGCCGAAGAAAGCATCGAACAGATCGTCGATCACCTGGCCGGCGCGCATATGTGCTTCATCACCGCCGGCATGGGCGGCGGCACCGGCACCGGTGCGGCCCCGATCATCGCCCAGGCTGCACGCGAGCTGGGTGTTCTGACCGTCGGCGTGGTGACCAAGCCCTTCCAGTTCGAGGGCGGCAAGCGGATGAAACAGGCCGAGGACGGCGTCGAGGCGCTGCAGAAGGTCGTCGACACGCTGATCATCATTCCCAACCAGAACCTGTTCCGGCTGGCCAACGAAAAGACCACCTTCACCGATGCATTCAGCATGGCTGACGACGTTCTGTATCAGGGCGTCAAGGGTGTCACCGATCTGATGGTCCGCCCGGGCCTGATCAACCTCGACTTTGCCGACGTCCGCGCCGTGATGGACGAGATGGGCAAGGCGATGATGGGCACCGGCGAGGCCGATGGCGAAGATCGCGCAATCCAGGCCGCCGAGAAGGCGATTGCCAACCCGCTGCTCGACGAGATTTCGCTGCGCGGCGCCAAGGGCGTGCTGATCAACATCACCGGCGGCACCGATCTGACGCTGTTCGAACTGGACGAAGCCGCCAACCGCATCCGCGAGGAAGTGGACGCCGACGCCAACATCATCGTCGGCTCCACCCTGGACGAAGCCATGGGCGGCCAGATGCGCGTCAGCGTTGTCGCCACCGGCATCGACGCCTCGGGCGTGCAGCATGACATCCCGGTGCCGCGCCGTTCGCTGGCCGAGCCGCTCAAGCAGGTGCCCGCACCGGCTGAAGAGCGCGCCGAAGAGCAGGTTGCCGCCCGCGTGGAAGAGTATCAGGAGCCGGCCTACGAAGAGGCCGAGCCTCAGGTCGCCGAAGCCGAGGAGCCCTCGCTCTTCGAAGGCTTCGAGCCGCGCAACGACGCTGTCGTCGAAGACGACGTGCCGCCGCCGGCCTACCAGCCCGAGGTGCCTCAGTTCGAGCCGCGCACCGCGCAGTTCGAGGACGACGAGGCCGAGAGCTTCGTGGCGCCCAAGGCGCCTGCTGCCGGCACCCCGTCGCCCGAAGCGATGGCCCGGCTTCAGGCCGCCGCCGCCCGCGCCGGTGGAGGCTTCCCGCAGGAACAGCAGGCCGCGCCCCAGGCTCCGGCCGAGGTCGAGCGCCCGCGCTTCGGCATCAACTCGCTGATCGGCCGGATGACCGGCAATGGCCAGGACAGCCAGGGCCAGCAGCAAGCGCGCCGTCAGCAGCCGCCGGTACAGTCGCCGGCCACCAACTATGCGCCCGAGCCTCAGGCCGACCCCGAGCAGGAGCGGATCGAAATCCCCGCCTTCCTGCGCCGTCAGGCCAATTGAGCACCACTCACCGGACGATTTGCGAAGGGCTCCCGAGAGGGGGCCCTTCTGCTTTGAGGGGATAACGCGCCGGACCATGGGCCGTGCCGTCGACGGGCCACGGAGCGGTGAACCGACCCTGAGTCTGCACGGTTTATCTCGGCCACCGGCGCGCTTCGAATGATCGGTGCTCCGACGTCACCCAATCGCCGGGCCATGGGGGTGGGTCATGCCAGAGGCATGCTTCCAGCATGGCGATGGCGCGGCGGCCTGCGGCCTTGTTCCGCGCCGGTGGAGCGGTAATCGTGCCGAGGGACAGGCAGTCGCTGACCTGATAGCGTTAACCATACCGCCGCTCAGACCCTTGACCGATGTCGGTTTCCGTCAGGGCAGGGGGCGTCTCGTGTCGTTCACGACCCGGATAATTTTGTCACAAAGCCTGAAATATGGCGTGTTACCGGTCACGTTCGCCCCACCAAACGCCTTTTAGACGCGCGCAATTCATGAACAAACTCAACACCTTGACCACGAACCGCGAGTTCCCGCCGACGCTGTTACTGATATGTTTCATAGCGTTGCAATACGTTATTTGAGCAATCCCTCCCGAGATCCTAATTCACTCTCATCGCCGGTCCGCAGTGGATGACGCCGGCTCTGCAACCAGCACCTCCACTGCATGTTCGGGCACAGGGCCCGGCGCGACGATGAAGCCGAAGGGAAGACCGATGCAAGCCACGCTCAAGACCAAAGTCCGCTTTGACGGTGTCGGCCTGCACTCCGGCCGCCCGGTCCGCATGGTGATCTCTCCGGCCTCGGCCGGCTATGGCATCTGGTTCAAGCGAACCGACATCCACTTCGGCGATACCATGGTTCCGGCCCGCTGGGACGCGGTCGAGCGCTCGCCGCTCTGCACCCGCATCCGCAACGCATCCGGCGTCGAAGTCAGCACCATCGAGCATGTCATGGCGGCGCTGGCCGGCTGCGGCGTGCACAACGCCCTGATCGAGATCGACGGCCCCGAAGTGCCGATCCTCGACGGCTCGGCTGCGCCTTTCGTCGACGCGATCCTCGGCCGCGGCATACAGCGTCTGGATACCCCGGTCATGGCGATCAAGGTCGACAAGACCGTCACCGTCGAGACCGACAGCGGCTGGGCGCGCCTGTCGCCGGCCGACACCTTCACCATGTCGTTCCATATCGATTTCCAGGACGCCGCCATCGGCAGCCAAGACAAGCAGTTGGTGCTGTCGAATGGTACCTTCGTGCGTGAGCTCTGCGACAGCCGCACCTTCTGCCGGCAGTCCGATGTCGACACCATGCGTGCCAATGGCCTGGCCCTCGGCGGCACGCTGGAAAACGCCGTTGTGGTCGATGGCGACCGGGTGCTAAGCCCCGGTGGCCTGCGTCACCGCGACGAGCCGGTGCGCCACAAGATGCTTGATGCGCTGGGGGACCTGGCGCTCGCCGGTGCGCCGATCATCGGCCATTACACCGGTCACCGCGCCGGTCACTCGATGACCAACATGCTGCTGCATGCACTGTTCAACACCCCCGGCGCGCTGCGCCTGGTGGAATGCGATGCCGCCGATGCGGCCCGTCTTCCCGGTGTGGGCGTGGTGCCGCGCGACATGCCCGCCGTGGCGTGAAATCCGCGATCACCGACTTTTGCGTCCGCCAGTCCCTGGCGGGCGTTTCCATCTTTGACGATGTGTCGTATGCCCTTTCAGAGACTTAACGCTTCGTGTTAGGACGTGACGCATAACCGGGCCGCGCCGGCGGCGCCATCGACCCGGGACCTTGGGTGAGGAAGTGACAGGCATGACGGGCGACAGACCGCTGAGAGGCAGGACATCGCGGGCCATCGTGATTGCGCTGGCGGCCGGTCTGACGTTGGCCAGCTGCTCCGGCGGTGCCTTTCTCAATTCCCGCGGCAACATCGGTTTCAGCAACACCCCGATCGAATCCTACACCGCCGAACAGATCTTCGAGCGCGGCGAATACGAGCTCGAGCGCAACAGCTACAGCGAGGCGGCGCGCTTCTTCTCGGAAATCGAGCGGCTCTATCCCTATTCGGAATGGGCCAAGCGGGCGCTGATCATGCAGGCCTTTGCCCATCACAAGGACAAGGAATACGAAGACGCCCGCGCCGCCGCGCAGCGCTATGTCGATTTCTATCCGGCCGATGACGATGCGGCCTATGCGCAATACCTGCTGGCGCTCAGCTACTATGACCAGATCGACGAGGTCGGCCGCGACCAGGGCCTGACCTTCCAGGCCCTGCAGGCGCTGCGCACGGTGATCGAACGCTATCCCGACAGCGAATATGCCCGCTCGGCGATCCTGAAGTTCGACCTGGCCTTCGACCATCTCGCCGCCAAGGAGATGGAAATCGGGCGCTACTACCTCAAGCGCAAGCATTACACCTCGGGGATCAACCGCTTCCGCGTGGTTGTCGAGGATTTCCAGACCACTACCCACACCGCCGAGGCGCTGCACCGCCTGGTCGAGAGCTACCTGTCGCTGGGCCTGACGCAAGAGGCGCAGACCGCTGGCGCGATCCTCGGCTACAACTACCAGTCGACCGAATGGTACGAGGACAGCTATCGTCTGCTGACCGGTCAGGGGCTCAAGCCCGAGGTCTTCGACAACAACTGGCTCGGCTCCATCTATCGCCAGATGGTCAAGGGTGAATGGCTATAGGTCAGCGGTGGGCAGCCTGCCCACCCGACGGGGCATCTGATGCTGCGAACGCTTGATATCCGCGACATGTTGATCATCGATCACCTCGAGCTGGCCTTCCAGCCCGGGCTGAACGTGCTGACCGGCGAGACCGGTGCCGGCAAGTCGATCCTGCTCGACTCCTTGGGCTTTGTGCTGGGCTGGCGTGGCCGGGCCGAGCTGGTGCGCGCGGGGGCAGCGCAGGGCGAGGTGGTGGCGGAGTTCGACCTGCCGCCGGGCCATGCTGCCTTTGCGGTGCTGGAAGAGGCCGGGCTGCCGGTGGCAGATGAGCTGATCCTGCGCCGGGTGAACACCGCCGAAGGGCGCAAGACCGCCTGGGTCAACGACCGGCGCTGTTCCGGCGAGGTGCTGCGGCAGCTGTCCGAGACGCTGGTCGAGCTGCATGGTCAGCATGACGACCGGGGCTTGCTGAACCCGCGCGGCCATCGCCGCATTCTCGACGAGTTCGCCGGGGTCGAGGCTGAATTGGCCGCCACCCGCGGGGCCTGGCGGGGTCTGGTGCAGGCCCGTCGCGCGTTGGCAGAGGCCGAAGAGGCGCTGGCGGCGATGCGCGAGGAAGAGGATTTTCTGCGCCATGCGGTGGCCGAACTGGAGGCGCTGGCGCCGCAGCCCGGCGAGGATGCCGCGCTCGATGCCAAGCGCCGGATGATGCAACAGGCCGAGCGCATCCGCGAGGACATCCAGCGCGCCGGCCAGGCGCTTGGCAACGACGGCGCCGAGGGCGCCATGGGCGACGCCATGCGCTGGCTCGACGGTGTGGCCGACCGCGCCGAGGGCCAGCTCGATGCGCCGCTGGCGGCGCTGGCGCGGGCGATGGAAGAACTCGATCAGGCCGCGCGCGGAGTCGAGGATTGCCTCGAGGCCTTGGCCTTCAACCCGCACGAGCTGGAGGAGGCGGAAGAGCGGCTTTTTGCCATCCGCGGTCTGGCCCGCAAGCATCAGGTGACCTCCGAAGACCTGCCGGAGCTGGCCGAGACCCTGTCGGCCAGGCTCGCCCGGCTGGATGCGGGTGATGCAGACATCGCTGATCTGCGCAAGGCCACCAAGGCGGCCGAAACGGCCTATGACGCCACCGCCGACGCCCTGAGCACCGCGCGCCGCGCCGCCGCCAGCCGGCTGGACGCCGCCGTCACTGCCGAGCTCGCGCCGCTGAAGATGGAGCGGGCGGTCTTTGAAACAAAGATCAGCGAAGAACCGGCCGGCCCCGAGGGCCGCGACGCCGTGGCCTTTACCGTCGCCACCAACCCGGGCGCCCCGGCCGGGCCGATCGGCAAGATCGCCTCGGGCGGCGAGTTGAGCCGGTTCCTGCTGGCGCTCAAGGTCTGCCTGGCCGAGGGCACCTCCGGCGTGACGATGATCTTCGACGAGATCGACCGCGGTGTCGGCGGGGCGACCGCCGATGCGGTGGGCCGCCGTCTGGCGGCGCTGGCCGCGCAGGGGCAGGTGCTGGTGGTGACCCATTCGCCGCAGGTCGCGGCGCTCGGCGCGCATCACTGGCGGGTCGAGAAGAGCGTGGTGGCCGAGCAGACCCTGTCGCGCGTAGTGCCGCTGGGGGCCGGTGAGCGGGTCGACGAGATCGCCCGCATGGTGGCAGGCGACACGGTGACCGACGAGGCCCGCGCCGCCGCAAGGGCTTTGCTGGCGGGGTAGGGGGCTTGTCCCCGGCGCGTAAACAGCGGCTGAAAGCCGCCGCGCATCGCCGGGCCGCCGCCCGGCAGGGCGATTTGGCTGACGTGAGCGCGTCGCGCGGATCATTTTCGGACTTGGCCGAGAGAAAGCGCTGCAGAACTTCCGTGGTTCGCCGCACCACGGCCCGACGATACACGGCTCGCGTTGAACGTCGGTCATTTGTCCCAAGCGCGTTAACAGCGGCTGTAAGCCGCCGCGCATCGCCGGGCCGCCCCCCCGGCACGGCGATTTGGCTGACGTGGGCGCGTCGATCCGATCTCTTCCGGACTTGGCCGAGATAAAGCGCTGCCGAACCAAGGGAGGATCGCCGCACCGCGGCCCAACGATGCGCGGCTCGAGTTGGACAAAGGTCTCTCGTCCCAAGCGCGTCAACACCGCCAACGGCCGCCGCGCTTCGCCGCACCGCGGCCCGGCGATGCGCGGCTTGCGCTTTACTGCCACGGCGGTACGAGCTTCCCGGGGTTGAGGATGTTCTTCGGGTCCAGCGCCCGCTTGATCTCGCCCATCACTGCCCAGCCGTCACCGTGTTCCGCCGCCATGAACCCCAGCTTGCCGAGCCCCACGCCATGCTCTCCGGTCGAGGTCCCGCCAAGCGCCAGGGCGCGTCGGACCATCCGGTCCGACAGGGCCTTGGCCTCGGCCAGTTCCTCCGGGTTCTCGGGATCGACCAGCAGAACAGCATGGAAATTCCCGTCCCCCACATGCCCGAGGATCGGCCCGGAGACAGAGGCGGCGGCGATATCGGCCTGGGCGGCCTCCACCGCCTCGGCCAGGCGCGAGATCGGCACGCAGATGTCGGTCACCAGCGCCCGCGCGCCGGGGCGGGAGGCGAGGATCGCGTAATAAGCGTTGTGGCGCATTGCCCAGAGCGCCTTGCGGTCCTCGGGCTTGACCGACCAGTCAAAGCCCAGCGCGCCGTGGTCCCCGGCGATTTCACCGAAGAGACGCGCCTGTTCGGCCACCGCCGCCTCCGTCCCGTGAAACTCGAGCAGCAGATGCGGCAGCAGCGGAAAGTCCATCCCGGCATAGGCATAGACCGCCGCGGCGCAGGCGGCATCGACGAATTCGATCCGCGCCATCGGCAGGCCCATCTGGATGGTGTCGGTCACCGCCGCCACGGCGGCGCCCATGTCGGGAAAGGCGCAGACCCCGGCCGAGATCGCCTCGGGCTGGCCGTGCAGTCGCAGAGTCAGCTCGGTGATCAGCCCCAGCGTGCCCTCGCTGCCCACCATCAGCGCCGTCAGGTCGAAACCGGCGGCGGACTTGCGCGCCCGGCTTCCGGTGCGGATCACCCGGCCATCGGCCAGCACCACCTCGAGCGCCAGGACATTGTTGCGCATCGTGCCGTAGCGCACTGCCGTGGTGCCGCTGGCGCGGGTCGCGGCCATGCCGCCAAGCGCGGCATTGGCGCCGGGATCGACCGGAAAAAACAGCCCCGTGGCGCGCAGCTCTTCGTTCAGCGCCTCCCGGGTCAGGCCGGGCTGCACCGAGACGGTCATGTCTTCGGCCCGCAGATCGAGCACCCGGGTCATGCGCGAGAAATCCACCACGACGCCGCCTTGGGTCGCCAGCGAGTGCCCCTCGAGCGAGGTGCCGGTGCCCCAGGCCACCACCGGAACGCCGGCCTCGGCGCAGATCGTCACCAGCTGCGCCACCTCTTCGGTGGTCTCGGGATAGGCCACGGCATCAGGCAGGGTTTCGGGAAAATAGCTCTCTGATCGGCCATGCAGGGCCAGATCCGACTTGGACAGAGACAATCTCTGGCCTAACAAGGACTTGAGGGTCGTCAAAGCCCCGTCGTCCTGCGCCCTTTGTCTGGTCATGGCTCCTCCGCCTGATTTCGGAAATCGCGCATTCCTACCGCAGCGGTCCCAGCGCGCAAAGACGTTAACGAGCGATATGGCATATAACGACAGAAATCTCGCCGTCCGCCAGCTCCGTGAAATGACCGCTGTCTTCAGCCGGGGCTGGCAGCTTCTGCGCCACCGCGGGCCGAGCCAAATCCAGTTCTGGTTCATCGCCCTGATCATCGGCATTGCCGCGGGCTTTGCCGCGCTGCTGTTCCGCCGGGCGATCGAATGGCTGCAGGCCACGGTCTATGGAACCGACGACATCACCCAGCTGCACACCTTCGCCAATTCGCTCGACTGGTTCTGGGTGCTGGTCATCCCGATGGGCGGCGGGGTGGCGGTGGGGCTGATCCTCTATTTCTTCACCGACGACGGTCGGGTGCGGGCGGTGGCCGACGTGATCGAGGGCGCGGCGCTCAATGATGGCCGCGTGGAAAAGAAGGCGGGGATCGCCTCGGCATTCTGCTCGCTGATCACGCTGTCGACCGGCGGCTCCACCGGGCGGGAAGGGCCTGTGGTGCATATCGCCGCGATGATCTCGTCCTGGGTGTCGAACCTCTTGCACGCCGATGGCATCACCGGGCGTGACCTGCTGGGCTGCGCCGTGGCCGCCGCCGTCTCGGCCAGCTTCAACGCGCCCATCGCCGGCGCGCTTTTTGCGCTCGAGGTGGTGCTGCGCCACTTTGCCCTGCACAGCTTTGCCCCCATCGTGGTGGCCAGCGCCGCCGGCACGGTGATCAACCGGCTGGCCTTTGGCGATGTGACCGAGTTCACGCTGCCGGGCACCTCGGCGCTGGAGTTCTACCTCGAGCTGCCGGCCTTCCTGATCCTCGGGCTGGTCTGCGGGCTGGTTTCGGTGATCATGATCCGCGGCATCTTCTGGGCCGATGACGTCGAGAGCCGGATCCAGAGCCGCATCGGCCTGCCATACTGGATCCGCCCGATGCTGGCCGGGGCGATCCTCGGCGCCATGGCGATCCCCTTTCCGCATATCATCGGCGTGGGCTACGAGACGACCTCGCTGGCGCTCACCGGCCAGCTGCTGCTGTGGCAGGCGATTGTCTATACGGTGATCAAGGTGATTGCCGTGGCGGTCACCATGGCCGGCCGCATGGGCGGCGGCATGTTCTCGCCCTCGCTGATGGTGGGCGCGATGACCGGGATGGCCTTCGGGCTGATCGCCACCAGCCTCTTCCCCGATCAATCCGGCGCCTTCACGCTCTATGCGCTGGCCGGCATGGGTGCGGTGGCGGCGGCGGTGCTGGGCGCGCCGATCTCGACCACGCTGATCGTCTTCGAGCTGACAGGCGACTGGCAAACCGGGCTGGCTGTGATGGTTTCGGTGTCGATGTCCACCGCCCTGGCCTCGCGGCTGGTGGACCGGTCGTTCTTCCTCACCCAGCTGGAACGCCGCGGCGTGCACCTGGCGGCGGGGCCGCAGGCCTATCTGCTGGCGATGTTCCGGGTGGCCCAGGTGATGCGCCCGATGGAGCATGAAAAGGCCCCGTCAGAGGCCGCCTGCTGGGAGATGGTCGAAACCGGCGTCTACCTCGACGCCAATGCCACGCTGGAAACCGCCCTGCCGATGTTCGAGACCTCGGGGGTCAGCTTCCTGCCGGTGGTGGCGATCCGCGGCGAGGACCAGCCGCCGGAACTGCGCGGCGCGCTGTTCCATGTCGATGCGCTCAAGGCCTACAACCGCGCCCTGGCCGCCACCGCGGAAGAGGAACACAGCTAGGGCTCAGAGCTCTTCGACCTGCAGGTAATCGCCGGGCTGAAAGGCGAGGTAGCCTTTGATCGCCGCAACGTCGTCCTTGGGGGCCTCGTAGGACCAGACCGCATCCTTCAGCGTCCGGTTCTTGGCATCGATCGAGAAATAGCTGGCCTCGCCCTTGTGCGGGCAGGTCGTCACCTTGTCGGACCGGTCAAGCAGCGCCATGGCGATGTCCTCGCGCGGGAAATAGATCACCGGCGCATGGCCATCCTCGAGCAGTTCCAGCGCATTCGAGCTTTCGCCCAGAACGGCTCCGCTTGCGCGCACCACCCATTTGCCTCTGGCCTTCACGATCCTGATCGTCATCTTCACTCTCCCAATACGATGTACGCGCTACAGGACCAGAGGCCTGTAACCGTTCTGTGTCAGATTTCTGCGGTTGCAACATCCAACCATATCGCGGCCCGGTTGCCCAGACTCGGACGCAGCATGTGTCGGCAGGTCGCATGGTAGGCGTTGAGCCAGTCGCGCTCGGCCGCGGTCAGACGCTCGGCCAGGATCAGCCGGCGGTCGATCGGCACGAAGGTCAGCGTCTCCCACTCCAGCATCTCCCTGACGGTGCCCTGGGGCAGGGGGGCCGCCTCTCGTACCGCCATCAGGTTCTCGATGCGGATGCCAAAGGCGCCTTCCTTGTAGAACCCCGGCTCGTTCGACAGGATCATCCCGGCCAGAAGCTCCTCCATCCCGGTCCGCGCCAGCCGCGCCGGGCCCTCGTGCACGCAGAGATAGGCGCCGACGCCATGGCCGGTGCCATGGCCGTAGTCCTGACCGGCCATCCACAGCGGCATCCGCGCCAAGGCATCCAGATCGCGCCCCGCGAGCCCCTTGGGCCAGCGCGCCCGGCTCATGGCGATCATCCCCTGCAGCACGCGGGTAAAGGCCTCCCTGGCCTCCTCTGGCGCGTCGCCTACGGCCATGGTGCGGGTGATGTCGGTGGTGCCGTCAAGATACTGCCCGCCGCTGTCGACCAGCAGCAATTCGCCCTCGGCCAGCTTGCGGTTGCTCTCCTCGCTCACCCGGTAATGCACGATGGCACCATTGGGGCCAGAGCCGCTGATCGTCTCGAAGGAAATGTCCATGAGCGCCCCGGTGTCGCGGCGAAAGCCCTCCAGGGCTTTCACGACGTCGATCTCGGTCAGATCGCCGGGCGCGGTCTCGTCGAGCCAGGCGAGAAACTCGCACATCGCCACCGCGTCCCGCTCATGCGCGGCGCGCATCCCGGCCAGTTCCTCGGGCGTCTTGCAGGCTTTGGGCAGGACGCAGGGATCGCGCCCCTCGATGACCTCGGCCTCCAGCGCATCCAGCACCGCCAGCGGCACCGAGACCGGATCCACCAGCACCGGCCCCTCGAGCCCGGTCAGCGCCCCGGCAAACTCCCCCGGCGCCCGATGGCGTACATCCGCCCCCAGGTCGACCCCGGCCAGCTTCTCGCCCGCCATGAACAGATCGACGCTGCCATCGTCGAACAGCAACGCAAAGCCATGCGCCACCGGGATGCGCGGAATGTCACTGCCGCGGATGTTGAGCAGCCAGCAGAGCGAATCCGGCAGGGTGATCACCGCCACCTTGGCGCCCTTTTCCCGCAGCCCCTCGGCCAGCGCCGCGCGCTTTTCGGCCGACGAGTGCCCGGCCAGCGCATCGGGATGCGTCCTGACCGGTGCCAGCGGCGGTGCCGGCTGGTCGTCCCAGACCCGGTCGACCAGGTTCTCCATCCGCCTGAGCGTCAGGCCAGACCCCGCCAGCGCCTCTTCCAGCGCCCGCACCTGCTGCACCGTATGCAGCCAGGGATCGATCCCCAGTTCCCCGTCCGAAAGCTCGCCCTTCAGCCAATCCGCCAACTGCACCTCGGGCCAGTCCACCGGCGTGAACACATCAGCCAATTGCTGGCGCGCCTGCACGCGGTAGCGTCCATCGACAAAGACGCCGGCCTTGTCGGCCAGGATCGCCGCAAACCCCGCCGAGCCGGTGAACCCGGTAAGCCAGGCCAGCCGGTCGTCGCGCGGCGCCACGTATTCGCCCTGGTGCACATCCGCCTTGGGCACGAGAAGCCCGGCCAGCCCTTCGGCCGCCATCACCTCGCGCAGTGCCGCCAGCCGCGGCGGGCCCTGTTCGGGCCGGGCCTTTACCTCGAAGGATTGAAACATCGTGCTACCCAGTTCTTCCTCTTGCCGAAAATACCCTCGGGGGAGTCGCCCTTGGGCGACGGGGGCAGCGCCCCCAAACCGCCACGCCGGCCCTCACGTCGCGCCGTCAGCTCGCCCGGCGCATCCCCATCACCCGGGCGCGTGCCCGTGGATCGGTGTCGAACAGCGCCGCCAACTGCTCGGTCATCGCGCCGGCCAGCTGCTCGACATCGGTGATCGTCACCGCCCGGTCGTAATACCGCGTCACGTCGTGGCCGATGCCGATCGCCAGCAGTTCCACCATCCGCCGCCGCTCGACCATGGCGATCACGTCGCGCAGGTGCTTCTCGAGGAAGTTGGCCGGGTTCACCGAGAGCGTGGAATCGTCCACCGGCGCACCATCGGAGATCACCATCAGGATCTTGCGCGCCTCGGGCCTGTAGATCATCCGGCGATGCGCCCATTCCAGCGCCTCGCCGTCGATGTTCTCCTTCAACAGGCCCTCTTTCATCATCAGGCCAAGATTTGGCCGCGCCCGGCGCCAGGGCGCATCGGCGCTCTTGTAGACGATGTGGCGCAGGTCGTTGAGCCGGCCCGGCTGCTGCGCCCGGCCTTCGCCCAGCCACTTCTCGCGGCTCAGCCCGCCTTTCCAGGCGCGGGTGGTGAAGCCCAGGATTTCGACCTTGACCGAGCAACGCTCCAGCGTGCGCGCCAGCACATCGGCGCAGATCGCCGCAATGGAAATCGGCCGGCCGCGCATCGAGCCGGAGTTGTCGAGCAGCAGCGTCACCACGGTGTCGCGGAACTCGGTGTCCTTCTCGATCTTGAAGCTCAGCGGCGTCGTCGGATTGGCCACCACGCGGGCCAGCCGGCCGGCATCGAGAATGCCTTCCTCGAGGTCGAACTCCCAGGACCGGCTCTGCTGCGCCTGCAACCGGCGCTGCAGCTTGTTGGCCAGCCGGCTCACCGCGCCTTTCAGCGGTTCGAGCTGCTGGTCGAGATAGGCGCGCAGCCGCTCCAGCTCGGCCGGATCGGCAAGGTCCTCGGCGTGGATTTCCTCGTCGAACTCGGTGGTGAAGACGGTGTAATCCGGGTCGGCCTCGGACACCGGGGCAGGGGCCGGCGGCTCCAGCGGCGCCTCGCCCTCGGGCAGCTCGGTCTCTTCGCCGGCCTCGGTGTCGGCCATGTCGTCCATGGTCACCTGGGCCTGGCTCGGGTCCTGCTGCTCTTCCTGGCTCTGCTCGGGGCTGGCCTCGGACTGGTCGTCCTGGTCGTCGTCCTGGCCGGTGCTGTCGGGATCGCGGTCGTCGTCCTCGGTGTCCTCGGCCTGGTCCTCCGACTCTTCCTCGAGATCGTCGGGGTCCTCGCCCAGCTGGTCGCCGTAGCCCAGGTCCTGGATCACCCGGCGGGCGAGCTTGGCGAACTGGCTCTGATCGGCGAGCGTCTCCTGCAGGTCGTCGAACTGGCCGCCGGCCTGGTCCTCGATGAAGCCGCGCCAGAGGTCCATGATGTTGGCCGCCCCCGGCGGCATCGCCCGCCCGGTGGCGAGATGGCGCACAAGGTAGCCGGCGGCGACCGACAGCGGCGCATCGGCGGCCTTGGTGATCTGGTCATAGCCGCGCTTGGCGGCCTCGTTGCTGATCTTGGCGTCGATATTGCCGGCGGTGCCGGGCATGTCGCGTGCGCCCATCGCCTCGCAGCGGGCAGTCTCCATCGCCTCGTAAAGCTCGCGCGCCATGTCGCCCGGCGGGGCATAGCGATTGTGCGTGGTGGTGTCGTGATACTTGTGCTTGAGCGCCAGCGCATCCGCCGTGCCGCGCGCCAGCAGCACCTCGTCGCGGGTCATCCGGCGGCTGACCTGCGGCAGCCGCATGGCATCCCCCGAGACGCCGGAAGGGTCGACGGAATAGGACACCGTGAGGTCTGGATTGTCCGCCATCACCTTGGTGGCCTCGGCCAGCGCCTTCTTGAACGGGTCTGCGGGATTGTCGGTCTGCGCCATGGGGTGCCTGCGGTCGGGATTGAAACAGCGTCAACGTAATCGCTCGCGCAGGCAATGGCCAGAGACCAGGGCAGGGGATTTCGCAAGCGCCTAGCGCCCGAGGATCATCCGCCGGCAGGTGTCGATCCGCGCCGCCATCCGCGCGGCGGCAAGGTCGCGCCGGCGTGGCGTCGCGCCATACTGGTGGCGCGCCAGCAGATGGGCGATCTGCACCCAGCCATCGACCCGCCAGCGCTGCGCCTGCCGATCGCGCGGCGCATCGGGCAGCACCGCGCCCAGCAGCATGTCGAAATCGTCGCGCAGCCGCGAGGTCGCCTCCGACGCCGGATCCCCGGTGGCCGCTTGCCGCACCGACAGCGCCGAGAGCCGCCCGGCGCAGATCGCGAAGGCCTCGGCCCGCTCCCCCGGCGGGGGTGGCGAGGCGAGGGCGGCCGAGAGGGGCCAAAGCCCCAGCAGCACCGCCAGCGTGAGAGGGCGCAACACCGATATCATCCCCCGAGGCTAAGCTGCTGGCGCCGCTCCGGTCAACAAGAAGTATATACAAAGTCTATAAGATTGTCGGGGATTTCCGGGGGCTCAGCCCAGCAGCAGACCGGTGCATTGCGCCAGCTTCTGATGCGCCAGCACCAGCGCGCGGCGGGCATCCTCGGCATCGCGGTTGAAGGTCGCCCGGGTCAGCAGCGCCGCCTGCGCCATCTTGGCCTCGAGCCGCAGGTGCAGCACGTCGCGGCCCTTGCCCTCGGGTTGCACCGCTTCGAGCAGGTCGATCATCGCCGCGCGCTGCGCCTTGGTCTGTTCCGAGGCCGGGCCGTCGAACATCCACTGGTATTCCATCATCGCCGACAGCCGCCCGGCACAGGTGGCAAAGGTCACGACCGGGCTGTCAGGGGCCAGCGGCATGGCCCGTGCTGGCGGCAGGGAGGAAAACACCGCCAGCACAAGGAACAGGGAAAAAGTTTTCATACCGCTCATGATTTGAGCATAACACTAAAATATCGTGTCACCGATTGGGCAGAATGAAAACTTTCCCCGGTGTCATCCTTCGGTCACGGCTGCAGATGCAGAAACGGCGCCCCGAGGGACGCCGTTCATCCACCCTTGCGGGTGTCTTCACCTGTGGGACAGGTCAGCCCATCGACAGGCTCGCCGCGCTCTCGGGCAGTTCCTCGTCGAAGCAGCGCTGGTAGAACTCGGCCACGGTCTGGCGCTCGAGCTCGTCGCATTTGTTCAGGAAGGACAGCCGGAAGGCATAGCCCACGTTGCGGAAGATCTCGGCATTCTGCGCCCAGGCGATCACCGTCCGGGGGGACATCACCGTCGAGAGGTCCCCGTTCATGAAGGCGGTCCGGGTCAGGTCGGCCACGGTCACCATCTGCTTGATCTTGCGACGGCCTTTCTCGGTGTTGTAATGCGGGCATTTCGCCAGGACGATGGCGCATTCGGCGTCGATCGACAGGTAGTTCAGCGTCGCCACCAGCGACCAGCGGTCCATCTGGCCCTGGTTGATCTGCTGGGTGCCATGGTAGAGGCCCGTCGTATCACCCAGACCCACGGTGTTGGCGGTGGCGAAGATGCGGAAATAGGGATGCGGGTGGATCACCTGGTTCTGGTCGAGCAGCGTCAGCTTGCCGTCAACCTCGAGCACCCGCTGGATCACGAACATCACGTCGGCGCGGCCGGCGTCATATTCGTCGAACACGATGGCCGTGGGGGTGCGCAGCGCCCAGGGCAGGATGCCTTCCTGGAACTCGGTGACCTGCTTGCCGTCCTTGAGCTTGATCGCGTCCTTGCCGATCAGGTCGATCCGGGAGATGTGGCTGTCGAGGTTGACCCGCACCGTCGGCCAGTTCAGCCGCGCCGCGACCTGTTCGATATGGGTGGATTTCCCGGTACCGTGGTAGCCCTGGATCATCACCCGGCGATTGTGGGAAAAGCCTGCGAGAATGGCCAGCGTGGTGTCGGGGTCGAACTTGTAGGTGCTGTCGACGTCGGGCACCCGCTCGCTGCGGTCGGCAAAGCCCTTGACCACCATGTCGGTGTCGATGCCAAAGACATCCCGGACCGAGATTTCCTCGGAAGGTCTGGTATTGGGGTCCATCTGCCCGTCCGCCATGGGTGCGTCCTTTCCGGTGCCTGATCGCCTGATCGCTGAATATGCGCCCCGGTTGGTGCACCAAATTCGCCGGAGTGGCAAGAGCGGCGACAGCCAGATTTCGCTGCGGCCTTGTTTCGGCGGGGCAGAGGCCTATCCTCTGGGACCAGAGCGAGAGGAGCGAACGATTTGGCGAGCCAGGACCTGGATACACTTCTGACCCGCGTTGCCATGGCCGATCGCAAGGCCTTTGCCGCGCTCTATTCCGCGACGTCCGCGAAACTTTTCGGAATCTGCCTGCGTATACTCAAGGACAGGGCGCTGGCAGAGGATGCGCTTCAGGATGTCTACGTCAAGATCTGGAGACGTGCCGACGCCTATCGCCCCGGGCGGGTTCAGCCGATGACATGGCTGATCACCATCGCCCGCAACCATGCCATCGACCAGCTGCGCAAGCGTCGCGCGGCGGCCACCGACAACGCCGACCCGGACGAGACCCGGATCGACCGTCTCGAAGCGCCAGAGCCCGGCCCGGCCGAGCAGCTGCTGCAAAAAGACGAAGGCGCGCAAATCGACGCCTGCCTCAACGAACTGGCCCCCGACAAGGCCGATGCCGTGCGCCTCGCCTACCTGCAGGGCGCCACCTATGCCGAACTGGCGGCGCATTACGACGTGCCGCTGAATACCATGAGAACCTGGCTGCGCCGCAGCCTGCTAGCCCTGAGAGCCTGCCTGACCCGATGACCGATGCGACAGACATATCCGACGACGACTCCGTGCTGGCCGCGGAATACGTGCTTGGTCTGCTGTCGGAGGCCGAGGAGGACGCCTTTGCAAGGCGGCTGTTCCTCGAGGCCGACCTGCGCCACGCCTGCGACAATTGGAGCGCGCATTTCGCCGCCATGGCCGCGGCGGGCCAGGAGGTGAAGCCTCCCGCCAGGCTCTGGCCCGCGATCGAGGAACGGGTCTACGGCCCGCCGATCCCGTTCTGGCGCCGGCTGAACCTCGGCACCGCGGTGATCGGCACGGCGCTGGCAGCAGGACTCGCCTTTGCCGCCTTGCGCTTCGGCTGGCTCGAGCCAGAGACCCTGCCGCTGACCGCCCAGCTGACCAGCGAGGCCGCGGGCGAGGTGGCCCGCATCACCCTCGACACCGACACCGGGATGGTCGAGGCGGAACTGGTCGGGCTCTTCCCCGATGCCGGCCGCGCCCGCGAGCTCTGGCTGATCCAGGGCGGCAATGCGCCGGTCTCGCTCGGCCTGCTGGCGCCGGGCACGGTGGTGGCGCTGACGATGCCGGCGGCACTCTGGCAATCGCTCGACGGCGCGGTGCTGGCCATCTCGGACGAGCCTGCGGGCGGCTCGCCCACCGGTCAGCCCACCGGCGCGGTGCTGGCCACCGGCGCGGTCACCGCATCGTGATCGACGCCGGAGGCGCGTGCAGGAAACAAACCGCCGCCTCGCGCGTCTAGCTGCTCCGGCCCCGGCAGGGGCGGCCAAACGGGCCGCTCCGCCCGGGCCTGTTACCGCCCGCAACCAGGAGACCCTGAATGACCCTGCATCGCCGCCAGTTCCTTGCCGCCAGCGCCGCCGCGCTCGTGCTTCCGGCTGCGCCCCGCGCCGACGAGGGCACCTTCGCGGTGACCCGCAGCGAGGCCGAGTGGCGCAAGCGGCTGACCGCGCTGGAATACGAGGTGATGCGCGAGGCCGGCACCGAACCGCCGTTCTCCTCGCCGCTGCACGACCAGAAGACGCCCGGCCGCTACCACTGCCGCGGCTGCGACCAGGCGCTTTATTCCTCGAACCACAAATACGACAGCGGCACCGGCTGGCCGAGCTTCTGGCAATCGCTGCCCGGGGCCATCGGCACCCGCCGCGACCGCAAGCTCTTCATCAGCCGCACCGAATGCCACTGCAGCCGCTGCGGCTCGCACCTCGGCCATATCTTCGACGACGGCCCGCCGCCCACCGGCAAGCGCCACTGCCTCAACGGCGTCGCCCTGGTCTTCCGCCCCGCCTGACCCTGCAAACCAAAAGGACCGGCGCCCGAAAAGCGCCGATCCCAGTCTTCTTCTGTTCAAAAATACCCTCGGGGGAGTCGCCCCTGGCGACGGGGGCAGAGCCCCCAAACCCGCAACGCCCGCCAAAGCCGCCAGCGTCCGCCCCTCAGGCCCCGATCACTTGTCCGGAAAACTCCGGCTGTCCTTGATCTGCTCCCAGGCCCACATGACCTCGCCCAGCTGTTCTTCCTGGCTGCGGTCGCCGCCGTTCATGTCCGGGTGCAGCACTTTGATGAGCGCCTTGTAGGCCTTGCGGATCTCGACCTTGGTCCAGGTCTCCTTGGCCTCGAGGATCTCGATCGCGCGCCGCTCGGTCGGCGGCAGGCGGCGTCCGGCGGCGGTGCCGCCGCGGCCGGGGTTGCGGGTGGCGTTCTGGCCCAGCACCTGGTGCGGGTCCTCGATGCCGAGCCGGGCCCAGGCCTTGGCCTCGGGGTCGCGGAAATCCTTGGTCTTGCGCTCCCAGACCTTGTCGGCGCTTTCCTGGGCGTTCATCTCGGCTTCGGTCTTGCCGTCGAAGAAGCTCCACTTGGCGTTGTATTCGCGCACGTGATCCTTGCAGAACCAGAAGAAATCATCGAGCACATCGGGCGCCTTGGGCGCGCGATACAGGCCTTTCTCGCCGCAGCCGTCATGATCGCAGACCCGGGTCGAGGTCTCGGACGCGCCGGACATCCCGCGCCGGCCGCGCGGGTTTTTCTTCTTGGCAGAGGACACGGACATATCGAATCCGAAGGGGTCTGGTTTACTCATGGTTCGCACCTTTTCGACTCGGACGTGGCAGTTTAGACCATCGGGAACCAGAGGGAAGGGGCCGAGGTCAAAATCATGCCGAGATCAGAAGAAATTCGCCAAAGACTCGAGGCCGCTTTTGCGCCGGTCGAGCTGCAGGTTGAAGATGAAAGCGAGGCCCATCGCGGCCACGCCGGGTATCAGGAAGGGGGCGAAAGCCACTTCCGGGTAAAGCTGCGGTCAGAGGCCTTCGCCGGCCAGTCCCGCATCGCCAGGCACCGCGCGGTCCATGCCGCGCTCGGCGCCGATCTGATGGCCGCGATCCACGCGCTGGCGCTGGATCTCGACACGCCCTGAGGGGCGCTCAGGCAGGCGGCTTCTCGGCCGCTTGCGCCGCCTCGTCGCCGGTCTCTTCCGCGTCGCTGGTTGCGTCTTCGGCGGCATCCTGAGCAGCCTCGCCGTCGCTGTCCTTGCGATCCTCCGGCGCGCTCTCACCCTCCGCAGTCTCGCCCGCGATCTCAGCCGTCACCGCCCCGTCCTCGAAGCGCGCATCGCCATTGGCACTCTCGCTCTTCATCGCGCGGGCGGCGTCCAACACGGGGATCTCCTTGGGCGGGTCGAGCAGCCGCGGCTCGAAGCTCGCGACCTCATCCTCGCGCGCCCGGCGAAACACCAGCACGTTGCGGAACACCGTGTGCTTGCCCGACAGCCCCTGCCGCTCTTCGCTGGGCAGGGTCTCGGCGCGCACGTATTCCCAGCCGTCACCAGCCATCTCGTTCATCACGCATTCGAGAGCGAAGGCAAACCGCCCCTCAGCCCCCTTCACGCCCTTGGCCCGGCGCCCCTGAGAGGGGGCGGGAACCACCTTGTAATCATATCTCGTCATGGCCTGCCCAAGAGCATACTTCGCGCCCGAGCGCAATCGCTGTCAGCCTTTCGGACGCCGCATCCTGAGCCCCAATCCGCCCAATCCGATGATCACCCAGGAGGTCTGGATCAGCGCCGAGGCGAGGTTGAAATCGTGGATCAGCGAGACCAGCACCAGCCCCGCGGCGGCGATGTTGCAGAGCGTATAAGCCACCGAATTTCCGTCCAGCAGCCGCAGCTGCAGCGCCGCGAAAGAGCCGACGTAAAACAGGAAGCCGGTGACCCCCAGCGCTTCGAAGAAGCCGCGTGTGTCGAGCGACAGCTGAAAGGTCTCCACCGTGAAATCCTTACCCTTGAATGCCGCGATCCTGCCGGTTCGGGGGCAGGGGGACAAGGGGGCGGCATGTGGTGGTGGGTTGAAAACCCACCCTACGGGCAAGGCCCCGAGGTTAGGCGCAAGGCGTAGGGTGGGTTTCCAACCCACCCCCGCGCGCACAAGACGTGGGGTTGGTTTCCAACCCACCGCCGCGCGCACAAGACGTAGGGTGGGTTTCCAACCCACCGCCGCGCGCGCAAGACGCAGGGTGGGTTTCCAACCCACCATCGCCAAAAACAAAAAGAGCGCCCGTCAACCCGGCGCCCCATCCCCTCACGGAATATCGAACGTCACGCCTCACCGGCGGACAAATTGCCTACCCCGGGCCCATTCAGCAGGGTGACAATGTCTGGCCCGCGCCTACTCGGCGGGGTGGCGGTGTCTGGCCCGCTCCAAGCGGGCGTCCAGCCGGCGGGTGTCGCGCTTGAGGATCAGGATACCGACGCCAACGACCAGAAAGGCCATCACCGGCACTGTGAATTCAAGGCTCATCATCGGGCTCCTCCTTGCGAAGCATACCCAGAATATAGTGCGAAAGCCCGTGAATTGCCAGTCCGCCGAAGCCCCAGCCGGCGCTGAGCCTGTCGAATTGCAACCGACCCTCGGTCAGAGGCCGCAGGATGGCAAAGGCGATCAGCCCCAGCGCAATGGCATTGGCGAAGCTGGCCAGCAGCTTCACCCGCTCGTTGTGGATGAGCAGCGCGTCGCGCAGACGCATGCGCTCAGAGCCCCAGCTTGGCGCTCACGATCTCGTTGACCGCCTTGGGGTTGGCCTTGCCGCCGGTGGCCTTCATCACCTGGCCGACGAACCAGCCGGCGAGCTTGGGGTTGGCCTTGGCCTTCTCGACCTGCGCCGGGTTGGCGGCGATCACCTCGTCCACCGCCGTCTCGATGGCGCCGGTATCGGTGACCTGCTTCATGCCGCGCTCCTCGACGATCTTCGCCGGGTCGCCGCCCTCGGTGTAGACGATCTCGAACAGGTCCTTGGCGATCTTGCCGGAGATCTCGCCCTTTTGGATCAGCGCGATGATGCCACCCAGCTGTTCCGGCGAGACCGGGCTGTCGGCCAGCGAATGGTCTTCCTTCTTCAGCCGGCCGAAGAGCTCGTTGATCACCCAGTTGGCGGCCATCTTGCCGTCGCGGCCTTCGGCGACCTTTTCGAAGAAGTCGGCCGACACGGTTTCGGCTGTCAGCACCGATGCGTCGTAATCCGACAGACCGTAGTCCTTGATGAACCGGGCTTTCTTGTCGTCGGGCAGCTCGGGCAGGTTGGCTTCGATGTCGTCCACCCAGGCCTGCTCGATTTCCAGCGGCAGCAGGTCGGGATCGGGGAAATAGCGGTAGTCGTGCGCCTCTTCCTTCGAGCGCATGGAGCGGGTCTCGCCCTTGTCCGGATCATAGAGCCGGGTTTCCTGGTCGACCGAGCCGCCGGCTTCCAGAATGGCGATCTGGCGCTTGGCTTCATAGTCGATGGCCTGCTGGATGAAGCGCATCGAGTTCATGTTCTTGATCTCGCAGCGGGTGCCGAGGTGGCTGAAATCCTGGGTCTCCTGGTATTTCTCGTATTGGCCGGGCCGGCAGACCGAGACGTTGACGTCGGCGCGCAGGTTGCCGTTCTGCATGTTGCCGTCGCAGGTGCCGAGATATTGCAGGATCTGGCGCAGTTTCACCACATAGGCCGCAGCTTCCTCGGGACCGCGGATGTCAGGGCGTGAGACGATCTCCATCAGCGCCACGCCGGTGCGGTTGAGGTCGACGAAGGACATGTTGGGGTCCATGTCGTGGATCGACTTGCCGGCGTCCTGCTCGACGTGGATGCGCTCGATCCGCACCAGCCGCGCGGTGCCGTCGCCAAGCTCCACCAGAACCTCGCCTTCACCGACAAGCGGTTCGTAAAGCTGCGAAATCTGGTAGCCTTGCGGCAGGTCGGGGTAGAAATAGTTCTTGCGGTCGAAGGCCGATTTCAGGTTGATCTGCGCCTTGAGCCCCAGCCCGGTGCGCACCGCCTGTTCGATGCAGTATTCGTTGATCACCGGCAGCATGCCCGGCATCGCCGCGTCGACGAAGGCGACGTTGGAATTGGGCTCGGCGCCGAATTGCGTCGAGGCGCCGGAGAACAGCTTGGCCTGCGAGGACACCTGGGCATGGACCTCCATGCCGATCACCAGCTCCCAATCGTGCTTCGCCCCGGCGATCACCTTGGGTTTGGGGGTCTCATATGTCAGGTCCAGCATGGCCGTCTCCTTCAGCTCGGAACGAAACGGGTTCTAGGGCAGGGGCGGGAAGGGGGCAAGAGGCAGTTCGGGGGTTGGGAGGTGAGGATGGGAAACGATGGCTCGCTTGACATGAAGGACGGTACGTTGGTCCTGAAGCGCTCCGCGCCCCGGACTTGATCCGGGGCCTCCCGGCCGTGGCCAGCGCCACACGCCCCGGACTCGATCCGGGACCTCCCGGCCGACGCCAGTACCCCACGTCCCGGACTTGATCCGGGACCTCCCGGCTGACGCCAGCGCCACTCGCCCCGGACTTGATCCGGGGCCTCCCGGCCGAGGCCAGTACCCCACGTCCCGGACTTGATCCGGGACCTCCCGGCCGACGCCAGCGCCTCGCAATGCCCCACCGCGAAAGCCGCGCCATTGACGGGCCGCGGCGCGGCGATCCTACCGCAGTTCTGTTCGATTTATCCCCGCCACTGGCGCGCTTTGAATGAGCGAAGCGCCTGCGGCAACCCGATCGCCGGGCCGAGGGGGCGGCCCGGCGATGGCGCGGCGGCCTGCGGCCTTGATTCCGCGCCGGGGGCATTGATCGACGTGAAGACGGGATGATCGGAGCGGGAGGCCCCGGATCAGGTCCGGGGCGCGCGCGGCAATACGCCGACCGAACCGCTCAAATCAAGGCGCCGGGCTCGGCTGAACAGGCCGGCGGCGCGCCTCGCGCGACATCACGCTGCTCAAGGCCGCCCCGGCCTGACGCGCACCGCATTCGGCGCCGGAGGGCCCGGTGTCGTGACCGCTGCCGGGGGTGGCGTAGCCGATGTCGGTCAGGGTCCAGACCCAGCCATGCGTCTCGGTCATCTCGGACCGGATCAGCCGGTTGCGCAGCTTCTCGAGCGGACGGCGCTGGCTCCGCGGCATGTCGCGGCCGGCGGCAAGCACCTGGCACAGCCCGGCGGCAAAGAGGTTGACCATGTGCTGGCCGGGGTGGCGGCGCAGGATATCCTCCACCGCTTCGACGAAATAGCCGGTGTCGAGCGCCAGCAGCGCGCCGGCGTCCTGCAGCAGCGCATCGAAATAGACCCAGGCATAGGCGCCGCTGCCCCAGGTCTCGCCGGTGGCGGCGGCCATGCGGCGCGCGGCAAGGTCGAGCGCGGCGTAGCTGCCGAACCAGCAGGGCAGCAGATGCAGGCCGAAGGCGCGCATGTGGCCGGGCACCTGCGGCGCAAGGGTGACCAGCGTCTCGTAGCGCGTCACCACCTGGGCATCGGCACCGGGCTGGCCGGCCAGCAGGGCGCAGCGGGTCGAGGCCAGCAACGGCGAGGTCGCGCTGTCGCTGTCGAAGGGCGCGAGGATTTCCTCGGCGCGGACAAAGGCCTCGCGGAAGGGCGCGAGGTGCTGCTCGGGCTTGCCCCGGCGCCAACCCTGCTTGTACCAGGCCCAGCCGGCGTCCATGTGGCTCAGCGCCACGACGGCGGCGCAACCCGGGTCGCCGGGCATCTCGTCGGCGATCTCGTCCATGGCACGCAGCCCGTCCAGCATCCGGTTGTTGCGCGACAGTACACCGGCGGAAGAGGCCTCTTCCAGCGCGCGGCTCAGGTCAGACCGCGCGCCGGCGGCGAGCAGTTCGGCCTCTGGCGTGCCGGCAGCGGTGCAGGCGCGGGCGGCATCGGCGGCGCCGATCAGGGCGCTCAGCCTGTCCCAGTTCTCCTGTCGGGCGAGGTCGCGGCCGCGGTCCAGCAGCGTGCGGCATTCCTCCAGCTCGGGGGTGTCGGTCCGCAGCGGCCGGCCGATCCGATCCAGCAGTTCGGCAGACAGCACGCCGGGGTCGTCCCCCTGCAGCGCCGGGACGTTGCGGGACTGATGTGCGGACGCCCGCGGCGCAGACGGCGAGGCCAGGCGCAGCGCGGCACGGGTCTTGTCGGTGATGGCGGTGAGAGTCTTGAACATAAGGATACAACCAGTCGGCAAAATTTCGCTCTGGCCAACCTCTGCGACGTTTTGGGCGTGGTCATGGCAGCGGAAAGATAGAGAATGGCAGAAACCGGCGGAGCGTGCCGCAATGCGGCAAAGTTCTGTCAAATGTTCCGCAGTTCGAGGGGTTTGGGATGATGCGTCGGGGAGTGCTGACGATTCTTCTGCTGATGCTGCCACTGGCCGCGCCGGCCGATCCGGCGCCCAAGGCGCCCGAAGCCTCGCTGCTGGCGCCCGGTCAAAGCCTGCGCCCGGCGGCGCGCGCCACCCGCAATCCGCGCATGCGCTGGCCGTCGGGCACGCAGGAGGCGGCGCTCTGGACCCGGGTGATGCTGAGTGCACTGGAGAAGGGCCATGCCAAGCCGCTGGTCGAGACCGTGCCGCGTGACATCGCCGAATGGTGCCCGGCCTATCCCGACAATCCGCCCTCGGCGCGGGCGGCCTTCTGGGCCGGCTTTGCCTCGACACTGGCGAAATACGAAAGCACCTGGCGGCCCCATGCGGTGGGCGGCGGCGGGCTCTGGCACGGGCTTCTGCAGATCCTGCCGGGCACGGCGCAGTTCAACAAGTGCAGCGCGACCAGCGGGCCGGCCTTGCAGGACGGCGCCGCCAACCTCTCCTGCGCCTTGCGGATCATGGCGCGCACGGTGCCGCGCGATCAGGCGATCTCGTTGCGTGACAGCCGCTGGCGCGGGGTTGCGGCGGATTGGGGGCCGATGCGCTCGGACGCCAAGCGCCGCGATATGGCGCGCTGGCTGAGCAAACAGAGCTATTGCCAGCCGATCGAGACCACCCGTCCGCGTTTGCGCCCGGCCAGCTGGCCGCCGGCGGCCTGAAGTTACTCAAACTTTGACGTAATTTCCCGGACTGCAAGGATGGCCCAGTCGCTGGAGCATGCCACCCGATCAGGAACACCGGCCTGCGCTGAGACGATAGGCAGGCCGGGCGCTCAGCACCAGCTCTCCAGCAGGTCCACCGCCGCGCGGCGCATCAGCGCGCCGTCGATACCCACGGCGAGGAAGCTCGCCCCGGCCTCGGCCACCTCGCGCACATAGCTCTGATCTGACGACAGAAATCCTGCGGGCTTGCCTGCCGCCACGATCCGGCGCACCGCGTCGCAGACCGCCGCGCGCACTTCCGGGTGGCCGGTCTCGCCTGGGAAGCCCATCGAGGCCGCGAGGTCCGCCGGACCGATGAAGATACCGTCGACGCCCTCGACCGCGGCAATCGCCTCGATCTGCTCGGCGGCGGCCACGGTCTCGACCTGAACCACCAGACAGATCTCGTCGTTGGCGCGCTGGGTGTAGCTCTTGATCGCGCCCCAGTGGCTGGCGCGGGTGGTGCCGGCGACGCCGCGGGTGCCCTGCGGCGGATAGCGCACCGCCGAGACCGCCTTGCGCGCCTCGTCGGCCGATTGCACGTAGGGCACCATGATAGACTGCGCGCCGGCGTCGAGCAGCCGCTTGATCTCGACAGGGTCGTTCCAGCCGGCACGCACCATGACCGAGGTCGGGTAGGGCGCCGCCGCCTGCAACAGCGGCAGCATGGCGCGCGGGTCGACCGGCGCATGTTCGCTGTCGATCAGCAGCCAGTCATAGCCGCAGCCGGCCAGCAGCTCGACCAGCCCGCTGTCGGGCAGGGTGCTCCAGAAGCCGATCTGGCGTTTGCCCTGTGACAGGGCGGCCTTGAAGGCATTGCGCGGCAGGTCCATCGGTGTCTTCCCTGTTCAGGTTCGGAGAGGTCAGGCGCTGGCGCGCAGCGGCCGGCGGGCCTCGGCCCAGGCGCGCACGGCGTCGCCGAAGGCGGTAAAGAGCGGGCGCGACACCGGGTCGTTGGCGGCGTCCCACTCCGGGTGCCATTGCACAGAAAGGGTGAAGCCCGGCGCATCCTTGATATAGGCGGCCTCTGGCGTCTCGTCCGGCGCCCAGCCGTCGATGACAAAGCGTTTGCCGGGCTGCATCACGCCTTGGCCATGCAGGGTGTTGGTCATCACCTCCTGCGCGCCCATCAGCCGATGAAAGACCCCGCCCTCGGTAAAGCGCACCTTGTGGCGCAGGGCAAATTTCTCTTCGATGGTGCCGTCGGGAGGCATGCGGTGGTTCATCCGGCCGGGCAGTTCGCGGATCTCGGGATGCAGGGTCGAGCCCATGGCCACCGCCACCTCCTGATAGCCGCGGCAGATGCCGAGGAAAGGCTGGCCGCGCTCGACACAGGCGCGCACCAGCGGCAGGGCGATGGCATCGCGCGCCCGGTCAAAGGCGCCATGCGCCTCGGTGGCGGCGACGCCGTATTCCTCGGGGTGGACATTGGGCCGGCCGCCGGTGAGCAGGAATCCGTCGCAGGTCTCGAGCAGTTCGGCGACCGAGAGAAACCGCGGATCGGCCGGGATCAGCAGCGGCATGCAGCCCGACACCAGCGACACCGCCTCGGAGTTCATCGTGCCGCCGGCATGGGCGGGATATTGATCGTTGATCAGGTACTGGTTGCCGATGATGCCGACGATGGGGCGGGTCATGCAGTCCTCTCGAACAGGAGTCGGCCTAATATAAGGCGGCGCCGCGGAGCTTTACAACGGCCAAGCCTTCCGGCGGACAGGTGTCGTCCGGTCAGCGGGGAACCTTGTGGCCCCTGCCGGGTTCTCAGTCAGGTTATCATTGAAAGGGTATGTCATGAAAACTCTGTCCGACGCATTCGAACACACGCTGCAGGATATCTACTTTGCCGAGAACCAGCTGGTGAAGGCGCTGCCCAAGGTCGAAAGTGCGGCCAATGGCAAGAAGCTGAAGCAGGCGGTCTCTGAGCACCTCGAAGAGACCAAGGGCCAGGTCAAGACGCTCGAGAAGGTGTTCAAAAGCCTTGGCAAGGAAGCCAAGGGCGAGAAATGCGATGCCATCGAAGGCCTGATCAAGGAAGCCGAGGGCATCATGGACGAGATGACCGGCGAGGCCAAGAATGCCGCGCTGCTGGCGGCCTGTCAGGCGGTCGAGCACTACGAGATCGCCCGTTACGGCACCCTGCGCGAATGGGCCAAGGTGCTGGGCCACAACGAGGCGCATGACCTGCTGACGGAAATCCTCGATCAGGAGAAGGCGGCCAACAGCAAGCTGACCAACCTGGCGGTGTCGGAGATCAACAACGGGTGAATTGGTCGGGGTGCGGCTTTGGGGCGCATCGCTTGATCGGAGAGGGTGCGCTTTCGGGCGCGCCCTTTTTGTCTGGTGGGGTGATGGTCGGTCTTGCCCACCGGCGTTTGCCGAACCGCGGAAATGGTGGGTAGGATACCCACCCTACGGGACGCGAGATTAGGCGGGGTAAGGCTTGCCCACCGTCCCGCTGACCAAACAAAAAAGGTGGGCAAACTGCCCACCCTCCGCGTTTAGTCACGTCCGATCCGGGAGCCGCAGGGTGGGCAGCCCCTGCCCACCATCCACATCACCCCCGGGCGGCCTTCAACTCCAGCCGCCGGGCGTGCAGCACCGGCTCGGTATAGCCGGACGGCTGCTCGCGGCCCTTGAACACCAGATCGCAGGCGGCTTGAAAGGCGATGCCGTCGAACCCCGGCGCCATCGGCGTATAGGCCGGGTCGCCCTCGTTCTGCTTGTCGACCACCGCCGCCATCTTCTCCATCGCGGCGCGGACCTGCGCCTCGCTCACCACGCCGTGGTGCAGCCAGTTGGCGATGTGCTGGGCCGAGATCCGGCAGGTCGCCCGGTCCTCCATCAGCGCCACGTCGTTGATGTCGGGCACCTTGGAGCAGCCGACGCCCTGGTCGATCCAGCGCACCACGTAGCCGAGGATGCCTTGGGCGTTGTTCTCGACCTCGCGGGCGATCTGGTCGTCGGTCCAGGCCTGGTAGCTGGCCAGCGGGATGTCGAGGATGGTCTCGACAAAGGCTCGCCGCCCGCCTTTCTTGAGCTTGTCCTGCACGGCAAAGACATCGACCTTGTGGTAATGCAGCGCGTGCAGCGTCGCCGCGGTGGACGAGGGCACCCAGGCACAATTGGCGCCGGATTTCGGGTGCTCGATCTTGGTCTCCAGCATGGCGGCCATGGCGTCGGGCATGGCCCACATGCCCTTGCCGATCTGCGCCTTGCCCTGAAGCCCGCATTCCAGCCCGATATCGACGTTCTGGTTCTCGTAGCCGGTGATCCAGGCCTTGCGCTTGATGAAGTCCTTGCGGGAGAACGGCCCGGCCTCCATCGAGGTGTGGATCTCGTCGCCCGTGCGGTCGAGGAAGCCGGTGTTGATGAAGGCCACGCGGTGTTTCGCGGCGCGGATGCATTCCTTGAGGTTGACCGTGGTGCGGCGCTCCTCATCCATGATGCCGATCTTGACGGTGTGCTGCGGCAGGCCCAGCGCCTTTTCGACGTGATCGAAGATCTCGTCGGTAAAGGCCACTTCCTCGGGGCCGTGCATCTTGGGCTTGACCACATAGACCGAGCCATGGGTGGAATTGCCGCTGTCACGGGCAAGATCGTGCTTGGCGATCAGCACGGTCACCATCGCATCCATCAGCCCTTCGAAGATCTCCTCGCCGTCGCGGGTCAGGATCGCCGGGTTGGTCATCAGGTGGCCGACATTGCGCACCCAGAGCAGGGCGCGGCCCTTGACCGTCACCTCTTCGCCGTCGGGGCCGGTATAGGTCCGGTCCTCGTTCAGCCGGCGGGTAATGGTCTTGCCGCCCTTCTGGAAGCTCGCCTCGAGATCGCCCTTCATCAGCCCGAGCCAGTTGCCATAGGCCAGCACCTTGTCCTCGGCATCGACGCAGGCGACGCTGTCTTCGCAATCCATGATCGCCGAGACCGCGCTCTCGATCACCACATCGGCGAGACCGGCCTGATCGCGCGCGCCGATCATGTGGGTGCGATCGAAGACCAGCTCGACATGCAGACCGTGGTTGCGCAGCAGCACCGCTTCGGGCGCCTTGGGGTGGCCGCGGTAGCCGGCGAACTTGTAGGGCTCGGCCAGCGGCATGTCGTCGATCAACAGCGCGCCGTCCTGCACGTGATAGCGCCGGGCGTCGGCATGGCTGCCGCCTTCGATCGGGAAGGCTTCGTCGAGGAAGACCCGCGCCCGGGCCACCACCCGCGCGCCGCGGCCACGGTCATAGCCGCCCTTCGGCGGCAGCGATCCCATGGCATCGGTGCCGTAGAAGGCGTCGTAGAGCGAGCCCCAGCGGGCGTTGGCGGCATTCAGGGCAAAGCGCGCATTGGTCACCGGCACCACCAGCTGCGGGCCCGGCACCAGCGCGATCTCGGGGTCGACATTCGTCGTCTCGATGTGAAAATCGCCGCCCTCCGGCAGCAGGTAACCGATCTGCTCAAGGAATGCCTTGTAGGCCTTGGCATCATGCGGCTGGTTGGCGCGGCCCTTGTGCCAGTTGTCGATCTGGCTCTGCAGCTCTTCGCGTTTCTGCAGCAGGGCGCGGTTCTTCGGCCCCATCTCATGCGCCAGCTCCGACAGCCCCTGCCAGAACTCCTCGGGTGAGACGCCAGAGCCCGGCAGGGCCTTGTCTTCGATGAACGCCGCCAGAACCTCGTCTACGGCCAGTCCGGCCCGGTCAACACGTGTGTTCATGCTCTTGGTCTCCGCTTTGGTGCGCAATGGTATACCACATCCCTTACGGCAAAGGTCGGCGGACGGGCAAGCCTTGTGCCGCGCGCGCTGACGAATGGACCTTTCGGCTTTTCCGAAGAATGCAGGGCTCTTTTCTGCCGCCTTCCGCCGCGGCCCGCAAGGGCCCTTCAGGACGCTTGCCTTGGCAAGGGATGCGCTGGATAGTCAGCCCGGAGAGGCCCGCACCAGGCGGCCCGCGACAGGAGAGATGTCATGCAACTCGATCCCGACACCGACCTCAGCTTTACCCGCGACCTGCCGATCCCGCCGTCGCTGGTCTGGGAATGCTGGACCTCGTCCGAGCATATCCCGCATTTCTTCGTGCCGAAGCCGCACAAGGTGCTCGACTGCGACATCGACCTGAAGGTCGGCGGGCGCTTCAACACCACCTTCGAGGTCGAGGGCAACCGGATGGAGAACAACGGCGTCTTCCTCGAAATCGACCCCGAGCGCCGGCTGGTCTTTACCGACACCTACACCGAGGGCTGGAAGCCCGCGCCGGACCCCTTCATGACCGCGATCCTCGATCTCGCGCCGCTGGACGATGGTGGCACGCGCTACACCGCCACCGCGCGGCACAGATCAGCCGAAAAAGCCAAGGCGCACAAGGAGATGGGGTTCTACGACGGCTGGGGCATCGTGGTCGATCAACTGGTCGACTACGCCCAGGGGCTGGGGCGCTAGAGCGCGCGCCAGCCGATGTCTTTGCGGTAGAACCCGCCGGGCCAGTCGATCGCCTCGACCATGGCATAGGCGCGCTCGCGCGCCTCGGCCAGCGTCTCGCCGCGGGCGGTGACGTTCAGCACCCGCCCGCCGCTGGCGGTGATCGCGCCGTCCTTTGCCGTGGTGCCGGCATGGAAGACCATGTTGCTGCTGTCCTCGGGAAGCGCGTCCAGCCCCTTGATCACGCTGCCTTTTTCATAGCTGCCGGGATAGCCGTTGGCGGCCATGACCACCGTCATCGCGTGATCGTCGGCCCAGTTCACCTGCGCCTCGTCCAGCCGCTCTTCGGCAGCGGCATGCATCAGGTCGAGCGCCTGCGCGCCCAGCCGCAGCATCAGCACCTGGCACTCCGGATCGCCGAAGCGCACGTTGTATTCCACCAGTCGCGCCTTACCGTCCCTGATCATCAGCCCGGCATAAAGCACGCCCTGATAGGGCATGCCGCGGTCGGCCATGACCTGCAGCGTCGGCTTGACGATCTCTTCCAGCGCCTGGGTGGCGATTTCGTCGGTCAGCACACGTGCGGGCGAATAGGCGCCCATGCCGCCGGTGTTGAGCCCGGTGTCACCTTCGCCGACCCGCTTGTGATCCTGCGCCGTGCCGATGGGCAGGGCGGTCTTGCCATCACAGAGCACGAAGAAGCTGGCCTCTTCGCCCTCCATGAATTCCTCGATCACAACCTCGGCGCCCGCCGCGCCGAAGGCACCGCCGAACATGTCGTCGATGGCGTCGAGCGCGGTCTGCTCGTCCATCGCCACGATCACGCCCTTGCCGGCGGCCAGACCGTCGGCCTTGACCACGATCGGCGCGCCCTGTTCGCGGATGTAGGCCTTCGCCTTCTCGGCATCGGTAAAATGCGCATAGCCGGCGGTGGGGGCCCGGGCCGCGTCGCAGATCTCCTTGGTAAAGCTCTTCGAGGCCTCCAGCCGCGCGGCCTCTTGCGAGGGGCCGAAGACCAGCAGCCCGGCGTCGCGCAGCCGGTCGGCCACGCCCTTGGCCAGCGGCGCCTCGGGGCCGACGATGACGAAATCGATGGTCTCGGCCTCGGCCAGCGCCAGCACCGCGCCGGCGTCCTCGATATCGACGGTGGCGCAGGTGGCGATCTGCGCGATGCCGGCATTGCCCGGCGCCACGATCAACTTGTCGCATTTCGGGTTCTGCAACGCCGCCCAGGCCAGCGCATGCTCGCGCCCGCCGCTACCGAGAATGAGGATGTTCATGGGCGCTCTCCGCTTGGCCTTTGTTGCGAGGCGTTTTAGGGTCCGGGCCGAGCAGATACAAGCGAGGCCCGATGTCCGACCTGATTGATGATGCCCCCGACGGGTTGAACGCGCCGGAATTCAGCGTTTCCGAGATCTCGGGCGCAATCAAGCGGGTGATCGAGGGCGAGTTCGGCCATGTCCGCATCCGCGGCGAGGTCGGCCGGGTGTCGCGGCCAAGATCGGGCCATATCTATCTGGATCTGAAGGATGATCGCTCGGTGATCTCCGGCGTGGTCTGGAAGGGCGTGGCGGCGCGGCTGACCACCTTGCCCGAGGAAGGCATGGAGGTCGTGGCCACCGGCCGGGTGACCACCTTTGCCGGCCAGTCGAAATACCAGATGGTGATCGAAGACATCAAACCGGCCGGCGTCGGCGCGCTGATGGCGATGCTGGAAAAGCGCAAGGCGTTGCTCGAGGCCGAGGGGCTCTTTGCCGCGGATCGCAAGAAGAAGCTGCCGTATCTGCCTGAGATCATTGGAGTTGTCACCTCTCCCAGCGGGGCGGTGATCCGCGATATCCTGCACCGGTTGCGCGACCGTTTCCCGCGCAAGGTGCTGATCTGGCCGGTCGCCGTCCAAGGTGCCAGCTGCGCGCCAGAGGTCGCCCGCGCGATCCATGGCTTCAACGCCATGACCCCCGGCGGCGCCTTGCCGCGGCCCGACCTGCTGATCGTGGCGCGCGGCGGCGGTTCGATCGAGGATCTCTGGGGCTTCAACGAGGAAATCGTGGCGCGCGCGGCGGCGGCCTCGGACATTCCGCTGATCTCGGCGGTGGGCCACGAGACCGACACCACGCTGATCGACCACGTCGCCGACCGCCGCGCGCCGACGCCCACGGCCGCTGCGGAAATGGCGGTGCCAGTGCGGCTGGAGCTGCTGGCCTGGCTCGAAGGACAGGGCGGGCGGCTGGCGCAGGCGCTGACCGGCGGGCTGTCGCAGCGCAGCCAGCGGCTCCGTGACCTGGCGCGCGCCTTGCCACGGGCCGAGACACTGGTGGAGGGGCCGCGGCAGCGGCTCGACACCTGGGGCGACCGGCTGCCTGTCGCTCTGGAGCGCGGGGTGGCGCGGCGGCGGGTGATGCTCTCAGACCGCTCCGGTGCGCTGCAACCGTCTTCGCTGCGGCGGATGCTGGCCAATGACCGCCAGCGGCTGGATCACCTCTCGGCGCGGCTGGCCCCGGCGCTGGACCGGGCGGTGACGCGCAAGGCCGAGCGGTTGGCCGGATTGCGCCTGTCGACGCGCGCGGTCGAAAAGGATATTGACGTTCAGAAAGAACGACTTGAGCGCGTCTTTTCACGTTTCGCCGAAACAGGTTCACGCCAGATTTCCGACCTGCGTAAACGGCTCGAGGCCACCGACCGGCTGCGCGAAACCCTGGGCTACCGCGCGACCCTCGCGCGCGGCTACGCGGTGGTGCGCGGCGACGCCGGGGTGGTCACCACCAAGGCCGCAGCCGAAGAGACCACAGGCCTCGAGATCGAATTTGCCGATGGCCGGCTGAAGCTGGGCGCGGGCAAAGCCGCACGCAGCAAACCGGCGCGCAAGCCGCCGGAACAGGGCTCGCTTTTTTGACCGGACATCAGTTGATGTTCATGTTACGTTCACGAAGTGTCAACCTTTGGAGTCCACGATGGAACAGCGCGTATCCCTGATCACCCTTGGCGTGCAGGACATGGCCACCACGGCGGCCTTTTACGAACGGCTGGGCTGGGAGCGTGCCGAATCGCCTGACGAGGTGGTTGCTTTCGACCTGATCGGCCAGACGCTGGGGCTCTATCCGCTCGCGGCCCTGGCCGAGGATATCGGCGTCGCCCCGGGTACCCTGGGTCGTGGCGCTGTCACCCTGGCGCATAACCTGCGCAGCAAGGAGGAGGTGGACGATCTGATGCAACGGGCCGAGGCGGCTGGCGCCACGGTTCTGAAAACGCCGCAAGAGGCTGTCTGGGGGGGCTACCACGGGTATTTCGCCGATCCCGAAGGCAATATCTGGGAGGTGACCTTCAATCCCTTTTCTCCACTGGCGGAAGACGGGGCATTCTGCTGGAACGGCTATGGCTGAGGACTTGGCCGTGACCGCAGGCAGTGGCAGCCCGCGCTGATGCGCAAACCCGCCAGCATGTGGAGCCTCGAGACGCTGGGGCGGGTCCGTCTCAGCCGGTATTTCTACATGCGGGAGTTTCTTTATTCGGAGATCGGCAATATCCACCGCATTCCGAATATCCCTGAGAACCCCGATCTGGCGGTCGACCGGGGGCGGGCGCTTTGCACGCAGCTGCTCGACCCGCTGGAAGAGACCTTCGGCCGGGTGGCGGTGCGGTCGGGCTATCGCTCGCCCGAACTCAACCAGTTCGGCAATGACAACCGGCTCAACTGCGCCCGCAACGACAACCCGCTGGAATGCCACATCTGGGACATCGCCGAGGTGCCGGTGGCCGGGGCCAGCCTGGTGATCCCCTGGTTCGCCGATCGCTACGACGCCGGGCGCGACTGGCGCGATCTGGCGTGGTGGCTGCACGATCACATCGACTATTCCGAGATCTGGTTCTTTCCCAAGCTTTGCGCCTTCAACGTGTCCTGGCGACCCCGGCCTTGGAAGACGATCTCGAGCTACATCACCCCGCGCGGCACGCTCTTGCGCCGAGGCGAAGACCCTGACGAAAGCCTCTCCGAGCGGCAGGCGCGCTATGCCGATTTCCCGCCGTTCCGCGGTTTGCGGCTGCCGGGGGATGAAACGGCCGGACCCAGCGTCATGTGCTGAGGCGCCACGATTCGCCGGCTGACGCGGCCCGTCCGCGCGGAAACCGGGAAGATTGTTCAATACACCGAAGGCTTTGCCACTACGTCTGGTAATATCGTTGACCCAAACCCCCAGATGCAGGAAATTACCACCATATCTAGGGGAATTTCATGTCCAGTTTTTCACGATTGCTTGCCGTCGGGGCGATGGCGTTTTTTTCTACGTTTGCGGCGCAGTCCACCCGGGCGCAGGAGACCTGCGGCGGTGTTTACACGGTGCAACCGGGCGACAGCCTCTCGGACATTGCCGACCGGATGTACCAGAACGCCGCCCTGTGGACCGCGATCCACAGCAACAACGCTGCCAGCATTGGCGCAGCCGCCAACAACATCCGCACCGGGCAGCAGCTCAGGCTGAGCTGCATCAACGGCATGCCAACAGGCCTGCCCGGCGGTACGCCGGTGACGCAGGCTGATACACCGACGCCGGACACCGCCAAACCGGCACCAACAACGCCAGGCCCGACCCTGCGCCTTCTGGCGGGCGACGGCTATCCGCCCTTCACCGACCGGGCCGAGCCGGCGGCGGGCATGATGACCGAGGTGGTGGAGCGGGCACTGGCCGCGTCCGAGGGCGCAGACCACAGGATTTTCTGGATCAACGACCGCGCGGCGCATCTCGACCCGATGCTGTCAACGGACATGGCGGATCTGGCCTTTCCCTGGATCAGACCGGCCTGCGACGGCACTGGTGCCTGCGCGGAGTACCTCTATTCCGACCCGATGTTCGAGATGCTGGTGCTTATTTTTGCCAACAGTGACAGCGGCTTGACCTTCGCCACGCCGGCTGACCTCGCCGGGCTGCGGCTTTGCCGGCCGCGCGGGTTCGGGGCGGTGGATTGGCTGGAGGGCACCGAAATGACGCTGGTGCAGCCTGCCAGCGCCGAGGCCTGCTTTGACCAGCTGACCACCGGCGCGGCCGACGTCGTGGCGCTGAACGAATTTACCGGGCGGCTTCTGATCGCGCAAATGGGCCTGCGCGACCGGGTCGAGGTTCTGGGCGCGCGGCCGCTGTCGATCGAGACGCTGCACCTGGTGGCCCATCGCGGCAACC
Source organism: Marinovum sp. (assembly GCF_048263515.1). Lineage (NCBI taxonomy): Bacteria > Pseudomonadati > Pseudomonadota > Alphaproteobacteria > Rhodobacterales > Roseobacteraceae > Marinovum > Marinovum sp. The sequence goes on from NZ_JBLXEC010000004.1 coordinate 140,545, forward strand.
CGCAGGCCGAGGCGCTGATCGCGCGGTTCAACTCGGGCCTCGCGGAGATCCGGGCCTCGGGCGCTTATACCACAATCATCGAGGCGCATCTGTCGCGTCTCTGGGCGGGGTTCTGAGCATAGGCGGTTTGCGATACGGCGCAGCGGCGGCTGTCTTCGGTCTGATCCTCGGCACCGGCGCGGCGCAGGCCGGCTGCAACGAAACGCGGCAGGTCGAGGTCGGCGATACCTTCTTTTCGCTAGCGAAGGAGAGCTACGGCGACCACGAGCAATGGACGCTGATCTATTATGCCAACCAGGCGCTGCTCGAGGACAACACCTTCAAGCTGGTGCCGGGCACCGAAATCTACGTGCCCTGCGCGCCGGGGCAGGCAGCGCCCGTCACAGAGGATGCGACGCCGCTGCAACGCCCCGATGCCGAGATGGTGCTGCTGACCGGCTCGAACTACGCGCCCTTTACCGACACCGACTGGCCCGGCCAGGGCATGGCGACCGAACTGGTCAACGCCGCGCTGGAAAGCGCGCCCGCGCCGGTGCCTTATGCCATCGTCTGGGAGGATGACTGGTCGAAACACCTGTTTCCGCTGCTCGATGACAAGCAGGTGGACATGGGCTTTCCCTGGCTCAAGCCCGACTGCGCGGCCACGCCCGACAACGAACGTTGCGCCAATTTCCATTTCTCCGATCCGTTGGTCGAGATCCTGATCATGCTCTTCGTGCGGGCGGATGACAGCTTCGACTTTGCCGACGACGCCGACATCCTTGGCAAAACGCTCTGCCGGCCCAAGGGCTATTTCACCCATGATCTCGACCGTGACGGCCGCAACTGGCTGAGCCAAGGGCTGATCACCCTGGTCCGGGCCGAGAGCCCGCAGGCCTGTTTCGATCTGCTCACCGCCGGCACGGTCGATGCGGTGACAGTGAACGTCTTTCTCGGCGCCAATACGCTCGATGCCATGGGGCTGCGCGGCAAGGTGGTGCCGCTGGAACGCCCGCTGTCGACCGAGGGGCTGCATGTGGTGATCTCCAAGACCCATTGGCGCGGCACGACCTTTCTCTACCGGGTGAACGCCGGGCTGGCGGCGCTGAAGGAGAGCGCGCGCTACAACGAGATCGTGGCGCGGCACCTGGCGGTGTTCTGGGACCGGATGCAGCAAGGCTCCTGACCCCGGGGATCGGCGAAAGCCCACCTGTGGCGGGGCCGACCGGCGATTCCCCGCTGTCATTCGCGGCGCGTTGCGATAGGCTCTGCCCGGGACCTCGCGGCCAACGCGGGGCGGATATGAGAGAGCAGGGGCCCAAGCAATGCGTGAACCGCTCGTATTATTGCCGGGATTCATGTGTGACGCGCGGGTCTTCGGACCGCAGGTCGCGGCGCTGAGCTATGACACGCCGGTGATGCTGGCCCCGGTCACCCAGGGCGAACGCATCGAAGAGATCGCCTCGGCCATCCTGACCGCCGCCCCGGCCAAATTCGGCGTCGCCGGCATGGGATTTGGCGGCGTGGTGGCGATGGAGCTGATGCGCCGCGCGCCCGAGCGGGTCACGCGCATCGCCCTTATCGACGCCTCGCCGCTGGCCGAGACACCGCAGGACGCCTCGGCGCGCGAAGCCCGGATCATCCGCGCCCGCACCGGGCGGCTGCGCGAGGTGCTGCAGGAGGACCTTTCGACCGCCGGTCTCGCCGTGTCGCCCTATCGCAGCGATGTCATGGCGCTGGCGCTCGACATGGGGATGCACCTGGGCGCCGATATCTACACGCGGCAAAGCCGGGCAATGATGCGGCGCAAGGACCAGCAGGCGGTGATGCGGAAATGCAAGGTGCCGGCGCTGATCCTCTGCGGGGCCGAGAACGCGGCGCTGCCGGTGAAACGCCACCAGTTCCTGGCGACGCTGATCCCCTATGCCAAGCTCGAGGTGATCGAAGGCGCCGGTCACATGGCGGCGCTGGAACAGCCCGAAGCGGTGATCAATGCGCTCAGGGCCTGGCAGCGGCAACCCTTCGTGCTGCAATAGATCAGGTGTCGGGGCTGGTGCCCTTGTCGAAATCACTGCCGTTGCGCGCCTCGGCGACGACGGTCAGAATCAGCGTCGCGGCGATGGCGATGACGGCGGATTCGATCAGCAGGCCAAAGCCCACGCCGATGCCCACCACGCCCACCAGCCAGATCGCCGAGCCCGAGGCCACGCCGCGCAGCCGGCCGGTCTCGTTGCGGCTGATGATGGCGCCGGCGCCGAGAAAGCCGATGCCGCCGACGATGCCCTGTACCGCGCGCGACAGGTCGAAGGCGAGGCCGTCAACCTCGGCCTTGGCCGCCATGTTGATCGACATCATGCAGACCGCCGCCGCGCCGAGCGACACCAGCATGTAGGCCCGCAGGCCCAGCGGTTTGCGCTTGATCTCGCGGTCAATGCCGATGATGCCGCCGAGGATCACCGCGACGGCAGCGCGCAACAGGAAGGTCTGGGTGTCGATCATCTGGCTTTTCCGGCTGGTTCTGGACGGGTCATGACCAGTCTAACACCCGAAAAGCGCTTTGGGTCCGAGAAATCGCGGCTCAGACCAGACCGGCGGCCTCGAGATAGGTGCGCACGGCGGTCTGCACGTGGCGAAATCGGTCGCCGCCCAGATGCTTGCCGCCGTACCAGCGGGTGACCACGACCAGGTGATTGCAGATCTCGTCGCGTTCGAGCATGCGCAGGATCACGTTGCCGGCGCCGCTTTCTCCGTCATCGGCCTTGATCGGCGTCTCGCCCAGCAGCAACCCCCAGGTGTTATGGGTGGCCTTGGCGAACTTCTTGTTCGTCTTCAGCGCCTTGAGCAGCGCCTTTGCCTCCTGCTCGGAACGGCAGGGCGCGCCCGAGACCGCGTATTTCGAGCCCTTGTCGGTGAGGATATTGTCGAGCGTCAACATGGGCGATCCGTGCGGGGTTCGAAGGCAAAATGTCGAGGGGCAGGCCGCCCGTGTCACCGCGGCCGCCCTGTTCTTGACCCGAGCGGCCCGTGTCATGGATGGCACTGGCGTATTTGCCGAAGAGAAGAAGGCCCTGCTGCTTCTTCTCTTTCCAAAATACGCCAGTGCAAGGCCGGCCAAGGGCGCGGCGGTCGTGAGGGTCACCGAGTTTGCGACACCCGAGTGACCCACCGCACCTTGTCAGTCTTCCATCGCTTCCAGTTCGTCGATGAAGCCTTCGATCATCGACAGGCCCTTGTCCCAGAAGGCCGGGTCCGAGGCGTCGAGGCCGAAGGGGGCGAGCAGCTCCTTGTGGTGCTTGGAGCCGCCGGCCTTGAGCATGTCGAAGTATTTCTCCTGAAAACCCTCGGGCGCGGCCTCGTAGGCGGCATAAAGCGCGTTCACCAAGCCATCGCCGAAGGCATAGGCATAGACGTAGAAGGGCGAATGCACGAAATGCGGGATATAGGCCCAGAAGGTCTCGTAGCCCTCCATGAAGTCGAAGACCGGCCCCAGGCTCTCGGCCTGCACCGACATCCAGAGCGCGTTGATATCCTCTGGCGTCAGCTCGCCGCCGCGACGGGCGTCGTGCAGCTTGCACTCGAAATCGTAGAAGGCGATCTGCCGGACCACGGTGTTGATCATGTCCTCGACCTTGCCGGCGAGGAGGATCTTGCGGGCTTCCTTGGTCTCGGCCTTTTCAAGCATTTTGCGGAAGGTCAGCATCTCGCCGAAGACGCTCGCTGTCTCGGCCAGGGTCAGCGGGGTCGAGGACAGCATCTCGCCCTGATCCGCCGCCAGCCGCTGGTGCACGCCGTGGCCCAGCTCATGCGCGAGCGTCATCACGTCGCGCGGTTTGCCGAGGTAGTTGAGCATGACGTAGGGGTGAACATCGGTGACCGTGGGGTGGGCAAAGGCGCCGGGCGCCTTGCCGGGCTTGACCCCGGCGTCGATCCAGCCGTCGGTGAAGAAGGGCTCTGACAGCTCGGCCATGCGCGGATCAAACCCGGCATAGGCCTCCTGCACAATCTCGCGCGCCTCGTCCCAGCCGACAATCCTGGTCTCTTCCATCGGCAGCGGCGCATTGCGGTCCCAGACCTGCATGCGGTCGAGCCCCAGCCATTTTGCCTTGAGCGCGTAGTAGCGGTGCGACAGGCGTGGGTAGGCGGCGACAACCGCATTGCGTAGCGCCTCGACGACCTCGGGTTCCACGTCGTTCGACAGGTGCCGACCGGCCTGAGGCGAGGGCATCTTGCGCCAGCGGTCGATAACCTCTTTCTCTTTCGCCTGCGTGTTGTGGACGCGGGCGAAAATCTTGATGTTGTCCTCGAAGACGCGCGCCAGTTCACGGCTGGCGGCCTCGCGCTTGGACCGGTCCTGTTCGGTCAGCAGGTTGAGCGTCGCCTCGATGCCCATCTCTTCGCCGTCGACCTCGAATTGCAGCCCGGCGATGGTCTCGTCAAAGAGCCGCTCCCAGGCGTCTCCGACAACGCCGAGATCATGCAGAAATTTTTCCAGCTCGTCGGAGAGCTGGTGATCCTTCATCGCGCGGATGCGGCGGAAGACCGGGGCATAGCGGGCGAGATCGCGGTTCTGGTCCAGCAACCCGGCGAGGTGATCATCCTCGAGTCGGTTGAGTTCCAGCGTGAAGAACACCAGCGGGGTGGTGTAGTCGGTGATCTTTTCCTGGCAATCCGACATGAACTTGGCGCGCCCGCCATCAGTGGTCTGCTGGTAATAGCGCAGCCCTGCAAAGGACATGATGCGGCCGGCGATCGCGCTGATCTTTTCGTTGCGCTGGACGCAGGTCAGGAACTCCTCTGCCGAGAGCGTGGCGAGCTTGCCTTCGTAGTCCGCGGCAAAGGCGGCGCATTCCTTTTCGAGCCAGTCGAGGTCGCGCGCCAGTTCCGGGGCGTCTTCGGAGGCATAGAGATCGGTCAGGTCCCATTCGGGCAGATTTCCGAGGTCGCGCGCGCCGCCGCCTGCTTGGGCGTCACGGACGGGAAAGGGGAGGTGCAGCATGAAATAGGCCTTCTGTTCTGGTTGGACACAGATAAGCCCGGCAGGGTGCAAGGTTCAAGGGAAGCTGGCGGCGCTGGCCCGGCGTCAGCCTGCCCTCAGGCGGTGGCGGCCCGGGGTTTGGCCAGCAAGGTCTCCTCGAAATGGTGGCAGGTGACCTCGAAGATATGCTGCCGTGTGGCGGCATCCTCCATCAGCACCTCGTGCTCGCCGCCTTCGATCACCTCGAGCCGGCCCTGCGGCCAGTTGGCCATGCGGCTGTGGATTTCCGGCACGCTGACGATGCGTTCGTTGCTGCCGAGGAATGTGACGCAGGGCAGTTTCGGCGGCGGCAGGGTGGCCAGGGCGCGGCATTCGCGCAGCGCCTCGTGCAGCCAATGCAGCGAGGGGCCGCCCAGTTGCAGCTCGGGGTGCTCCAGCACCTGCCCGCGCATGTAGTCGAACATTTCGGGGTCGCGGGTGAGCACGTTGTCCTCGAAGGGCGCAGTGGCGACATAGCTCGCCGATCCGGTCGAGGGCGCGTAGAAATGTGAAAAGCCCAGCTTGCGGCTGGTCCAGCCCATGGCCCAGGCGGCGGGGCGCACGGCGCCGGCGATGCGGATGCCCCACATCGGCCCGGTAAAGACCGCGCCCCTCACCGGCAGACCGTTGTAGAGCGCCCGAAGGCCGATGCAGCCGCCCATGGAATGGCCCAGCAGGAACAGGGGCTTGGGCAGGCTCAGCTGGGGCAGGGCGTCCAGCACGGCACGCACGTCGCGCTGGTAATCGTCGAAGACGTCGACATGGCCGACGCGTGCATCAGGCAGCAGCCGGTCGGCCAGCCCCTGGCCGCGCCAGTCGACGGCAACGACCTCGTAGCCCAAGGCAGAAAGGTCGCTCGCCAGCAGCCCGTATTTCTCGACATATTCGGTACGACCGGGAAAGATCAGGAAGCTTCCCTGCGGCTTGGCCGCGGTCGGCCAATGGCCAATGCGAATGCGCTTGCCGTCCTCGGTCGTCAGCCAGAAGCAGCGCCCGCCCTTGGGGCCGCGCGCCATGTCTTCGAAATAGGGCGCTGGCGAGAGGGTCATCAGGAGAGCGCCTGACCCAGCTTCATCGCGGTGCCCATGTCGCCATCCACGGCGAGTTTGCCCGACATGAAGGCGGCGGTGGGGTCGAGATCGCCCGACAGGATCGACTCGAAGGTATCGGCATCGGCGGTCATCGTGACCTCGGCCTCGTCGTCGCCGGCGCGCGCGCCATCACCGTCGACCATGATCGCGCCTTCGTCTTCGATGACGAACTTGGCGACACCGTCGAATCCACCGTCGATCTTTGCATTGAGGGCCTTCACGGCCTCGGCAACCACGTCACTCATTTGCACGCTCCTTTGTCTGATCGCGGGTGGTATTCCGGGCCCGCTGCGCTACATTACTGGCACTATGGTCACGATCAGACAGCACATCAAATGTAGCGTTGCGGCATTTCTCATCCTAGTCACGTATTCCCTACCGTCGGGTGTACGCGCCCAGGATGTCGAGAGCCTGTTGCAGCAGCTGCGCGAGGCCGAACCGGCCGAGGCCGGGCGGCTGGTCAGTGATATCAGCCGCGAATGGTCAAAAAGCGGGTCGGCGGCGATGGACCTGCTGCTCAAGCGTGGCCGCGATGCGATGGATGTCGAGGATCTCGAGGCCGCGACCGAGCATTTCACCGCGCTGATCGACCATGCGCCGGGCTTTGCCGAGGGGTATCACATGCGGGCCATGGCCTATTTCAACGCCGGCAGGATCGGTCCGGCGCTGGGGGATCTGGAGATGGCCCTGCGGCTCAATCCCGATCACTTCGGCGCGCTGCGCGGGCTCGCGGTGATCTTCGAGACGCTGGGCGAGGAAGACCGGGCGCTGCGCGGCTACGAAATGGTGCTCGCGCTCAACCCCCACGACGCCGAGGCACAAAGCGGCGTCGAGCGTCTGCTGGTTGCCGCCCGCGGCCGCGAAATCTGAACAACGAACAACCCCCGGGAGACACGGGATGGCGATGGAACAGCGGACCGTAGCGGTCCTTGGGCCCACGAACACGGGCAAGACCCATTACGCCATCGAGCGGATGCTGGGCTATCGGTCCGGCATCATCGGGCTGCCCCTGCGGCTGCTCGCGCGCGAGGTCTATGACCGGATCGTCGCCATCAGAGGCCCCGGCGTGGTGGCGCTGGTCACCGGCGAAGAGCGGATCGTGCCACCGCGCGCCGCCTATTGGGTCTGCACCGTCGAGGCGATGCCCGAAGTCATGGGCACCGATTTCGTCGCCATCGACGAAATCCAGCTTTGCGCCGATCCCGAGCGCGGCCATGTCTTCACCGACCGTCTGCTGCGCATGCGCGGCACCCACGAGACGCTGTTTCTGGGCGCCGAGACCATGCGCGGGCCGATTGCGGCGCTGGTCCGGGGCGTCGAGTTCCTGCGCCGCGAGCGGATGAGCCAGCTGAGCTACATTGGTTCGAAAAAGATAAGCCGACTGCAGGCACGCAGCGCCGTGGTCGGCTTTTCGATTGAGAATGTCTATGCGATTGCCGAGCTGCTGCGGCGCCAGAAGGGTGGTGCGGCGGTTGTCATGGGGGCTTTGTCGCCCCGAACCCGCAATGCGCAGGTCGATCTTTACCAGAACGGCGATGTCGATTTCCTTGTGGCCACCGATGCCATCGGCATGGGGCTGAACCTCGACGTGAACCACGTGGCATTCTCCGGCTTGTCGAAGTTCGACGGCCGCCGGATGCGGCCGCTTGCCCCCAACGAACTGGCCCAGATTGCCGGGCGCGCCGGGCGCGGCATGCGCGACGGAACCTTCGGCGTGACCGGCGAGGCGCCGCCGCTCGACGAAGGCGTCGTCGATGCGATCTGCGACCACCAGTTCACCCCGCTGAAAAAGCTGCAATGGCGCAACGCGGCGCTGGAGTTCGGCAGTATCGACCGTCTGATCGCCTCGCTTGAAAAACCGCCCGAAGACCCGATCCTGCTCAAGGCGCGCGAGGCCGATGACCTGCGCACCCTGCGCACCCTGGCGCAGGACGATCTGGTCTTTGCCCGCGCGTCCAGCCCGCAGTCGGTCAAGCTGTTGTGGGACGTCTGCCGCATTCCCGACTTCCGCGGCATATCTCATGCGGAACATGCGGGGCTTCTGGGGGTTATCTTCGGCAATCTGCACGAGAGCGGAAAGGTACCCGATGACTGGCTGGCGCGACAGGTGCGACGGATCGACCGCACGGACGGCGATATCGACACATTGTCGAAACGGTTGGCATATATCCGCACTTGGACCTATGTGGCTCAACGAAAGGGTTGGGTCGCTGACGAAAGCCATTGGCGCGGGGTGACGCGCGCTGTAGAAGACAGGCTGTCGGATGCGCTGCACGACCGTCTGACCCAGAGATTTGTTGACCGCCGCACATCCGTGCTTTTGCGGCGGTTGAAACAGAAGGAGGCCCTCTTGGCCGATGTGAACGAAAACGGTGAAGTGACTGTCGAAGGTGAATTCGTCGGCCGTCTTGAGGGGTTCCGCTTCCGGCAGGACAAGGATGCAACAGGTCAGGAGGCCAAGACGCTCAAGGCGGCGTCGCTTCAGGCCCTGACCCCGCATTTCCACCTGCGGGCTGACCGGTTCTACAATGCGCCCGATACCGAGATCGACTATACCGAGCAGGGCGGCCTCATGTGGGGCGACCAGGCGGTCGGCAAGTTGGTCAAGGGCAGCGAGCCACTGAAGCCCGAGGTCAAGGCCTTCGTCGATGACGAAGCCGGTCCGGATGTGGCGCAGAAGGTGCAGCGCCGCCTGCAGCACTTCATCGACCGCAAGATCGCCACGCTGTTCGAGCCGCTGGTCGCGCTCGGCCGCGACGAGGCGCTGAGCGGTCTGGCCAAGGGCTTTGCCTTCCAGATGGTCGAGAACTTCGGCGTGCTGCCGCGTGCCAAGGTGGCCGACGACGTCAAGGCGCTCGATCAGGATGCCCGTGGCGCGCTGCGCAAGCATGGCGTGCGCTTCGGCCAGTTCACCATCTTCATGCCGCTGCTCTTGAAACCCGCGCCGACCCGTCTGCGGCTGGTGCTCTGGTCGCTTTGGCAGGGGCTCGATGCTTTCCCCGAGGCACCGCCGCCGGGTCTGGTGACCGTGCCCTCCGATCAGGGTGCCCCCGAAGGCGCCGACACCATGTCGGGCTATCGCAAGGCCGGCGCCCGGGCGATCCGCATCGACATGCTTGAACGTCTGGCCGACATGCTGCGCGCCGAGGACACCCGCGGCGGCTTTGAAGCCAAGGCCGACATGCTGTCGATCACCGGCATGACGCTCGAGCAATTTGCCGATCTGATGCAGGGACTTGGCTACCGCGCCGAAAAGGGCGAACGCGCCAAGGTGAAGCCTGCCGACGCGGTTGTGGTGGAAGAGGCCGGTGACGAACCGGTCGCGCCCGACACCCCGGTGATGGACGTGGCCCAGCCCGAGCCAGCGCCCGGCACCGAAGCCGCGCCGCAGATCGATCCTGCGGCCGAGGCCGAGCCTGTCGAGCCCAGCGAGACACCCGACATTCCCGAGGCCACCGAGGAAGTTCCGGCGGCCATGGCCACCGACAGCACCGAGGCGGCCGCAACCGTCGCGCCCTCCGAGCTGGAAGCCAACGAAGACCCGATCCCGGTGGTCGACGAAGCGGCAGGCGAACTGGCCCCCGGCGAGACCCCCGACAAGGAAGAGGCCGGACCCGAGATGGAGGTGTTCTACACCTTCACCTGGGGTCGCAACGCGCGCGGCGACCGCAAGCCGCGGGGCGGTGCACGCGGTGAGCGCGACGGTGGCAAGCCGCAGGGCAAGGGCCGGCGCAGCGACCGTGGCGAGGGCAAGGGTAGGGGTCCCAAAGGCGCGAAGGGCAAGGGCCCGCGGCGTGAAGAGGGCGCCAAGACCTATCAGTCGCGCCCGGAAAAGAAGGACCGGATCGATCCGGACAACCCCTTTGCCGCCGCTCTGATGGGGCTCAAGGACAAGGGCTGAGCCCTTGTCCGCCGACAAGCTCCGGCTGGACAAATGGCTCTGGCAGGCGCGGTTCTTCAAGACCCGTACCCTGGCCGCCCGCACCGTCTCGACCGAGGGGGTGCGGGTTGACGGCACGCGGGTGTCGAAACCCGGCCGGACCGTCAGCCCCGGCAATGTCCTGACCTTCGTCCAGGCCAAGCGCGTGCGGATCATCCGCATTCTGGCGCTTGGCGCGCGGCGCGGCCCCGCGGCCGAGGCTCAGGCGCTTTACGAAGACCTGTCACCGCCGGAGGCCCCGAAAGAGGACAGGCTGCCGCCGAATCCGGCCTACGAGGGAAAAGGTCGCCCGACCAAGCAGGATCGTCGCAACCTTGATCTTAACCGCCGACGCACGCTTGAATGATCCGGCTTGCTGGATTAGCAAACACCCGCGTCAGCAAGAAAGACTCGTCTCATGACCTATATCGTCAACGATGCCTGCATCGCCTGCAAATACACCGACTGTGTCGAGGTCTGCCCCGTGGATTGCTTCTACGAGGGCGAGAACATGCTGGTGATCCACCCCGACGAATGTATCGACTGTGGCGTCTGCGAACCGGAATGCCCCGCCGATGCGATCCGCCCGGACACTGAACCGGACATGGAGAAATGGGTCGAGTTCAACCGCAAGTACTCCGAGCTCTGGCCGGTCATCATCACCAAGAAGGACCCGCTGCCCGAGGCCGAGGAACGCGACGGCGAAGAGGGCAAGCTCGAGAAGTACTTCTCGGAAGCGCCCGGCGAAGGCGGTTGACCCTGCGTCAGCGATTCGGGCGCAGCCCGTCAAAGCGGTTCGAAAGCGCCTGAACTGCGCCGCATAAGCACTTGCGATCAGAGGGGTAATCCGTCTGATCACGGAAATATGCTGGAAATCGCATCCTTTTCGTGCTATATTCCTGTCATATGATTTACTCTTCTCACTCAGAACAGGATCGTCTGCACCTGTTCGCCTGAACACGGCATTGTTGAAACCGGGAACGGAGATGAAAATCCCCGTCCGGTTCTTTTGTCGCGTGAGGCGTGGGAACATGCGAGGAAGGACTGCATGACCAAATCGAAGAAAAACGAGTTCCGCCCGAACGACTATGTCGTCTATCCGGCCCATGGTGTGGGCCAGATCGTGTCGATCGACAAGGAGGAAATCGCAGGCATCCCGCTGGAGCTGTTCGTGATTTCCTTCGAGAAGGACAAGATGACCCTCCGGGTGCCCACCAACAAGGCCTCCGAGATCGGCATGCGTTCGCTCAGCTCGCCCGATGTGATCGAAAAGGCGCTCAGCACGCTCAAGGGCAAGGCCCGCGTCAAACGCGCCATGTGGTCGCGTCGCGCCCAGGAGTATGAACAGAAGATCAACTCAGGCGACCTGATCTCCATCGCCGAAGTGGTGCGCGACCTGCACCGCAATGACGAACAGCGCGAGCAGAGCTATTCCGAGCGTCAGCTCTATGAAGCCGCTCTCGAGCGCCTGACCCGCGAAGTTGCAGCCGTCTCCGGCGGCGACGAAGTGGCGGCGGCCAAGCAGGTCGACGAGGTGCTCTTGTCGCGCGCGGCCTGAGAGTCCGAGGACAACAGCTGATCTGAAATTCGAAAGCCCGCGCAAGAGATTGTGCGGGCTTTTTCATGTGTCGGTCAAACTGCCAGCGGGGGTCTCAGGCCGCCGAATCCTTCTGCAACTGGGCCAGCAGCAGCGCCTCGAGATCGCGCTCTAGCTCCTTGGCGCGGGCGATATAAGGCTCGTTGTCGACCGAGGGGATATCGTCGCGCCAGAGCTTTGCCAGCTCGGCCACCGAATGACGGTCGTGGTGATAGAACACCCGTTCCGCCTCGGCCGCCTCGTATTCCGTCAGACCGATGTTCTCGAGCACGTAACGCCCGGCACGCAACGAGCTGTCGAACAGCTCGCGCACGATGTCGTCGGCACCGGCCTGGTAGAGCTTGAAGGCATGGGTGCGGTCATGGGCGCGGGCGACGATGTGCAGGTCGGCCCGTTCACGTCGGGCAAAGGTCACCAGCCGCAGCGTCGCCGCCGGATCGTCGAGCGCCACCACCAGCACCCGCGCGTCCTTGAGCCCGGCGGCATGCAGCAGCTCGGGCCGGGTGGGATCGCCGTAGAACCCCTTGAAGCCGAAGCGGCGCATCAGTTCAATGGTCTTCATGTTGTTGTCGAGCACCACGGTCTTGAACCCCGAGCTCTGCACCAGCCGGTTGACGATCTGCCCGAAGCGACCGATTCCGGCGATGATCACCGGGCCCTGTTCGTCGATCTCGTCGGGCTCGGCGGTTTCGCCGCGCTCGGCCATGCGGCGCGACAGCACCTCGTAGAGGATGAAGAGCAGGGGGGTGATCAGCATCGACAGCGCCACCACCAGCAGCAGCGTCTGCGACAGGGCGATGGGCAGGATGTGCTGGCTGACCGAGAAGGAGATCAGCACGAAGCCGAACTCGCCCGCCTGCGCCAGCGCCAGGGTGAAGAGCCAGCGATTGCGCCCGCGCAGCCCGAAGATCAGGGCCAGCGCCAGCAGCACCGCGCCCTTGGCGGCCATTACGGCGACGGTCAGCCCGAGGATCTTGAACGGCGCGTCGAACAGCGTGCCGAAGTCGATGCCGGCGCCCACGGTGATGAAGAACAGCCCCAGCAGCAGCCCCTTGAAGGGCTCGATGTCACTTTCCAGCTCGTGCCGGAATTCCGAGTTCGCCAGCACCACGCCGGCGAGAAAGGTGCCCAGCGCCGGCGACAGGCCCACCATGTTCATCAGCGTGCCGATACCCACCACGATCAGCAGCGCCAGCGCAGTGTTGAGCTCGCGCAGGCGCGCGGCGTGGATGAACTGGAACATCGGCCGCACCAAGTAGACGCCGGCCAGAATGATCGCGCCGACCGCGCCCAAGGTGACCAGCGTCACGCCCCAGCCCGGCAGCCCCTCGACCAGCGACATGGTGGCATGGGCGGCCTCCTCGGCCTCCTTGGCGGGCAGGGTGATCGCGCCGTCGGGCCGGATCACCGCCGGCGGCACCACAGCCAGCAGCGGCAGGAGCGCCAGCATCGGGATCACCGCGATGTCCTGGGTCAGCAGCACTGCGAATGTCGAGCGGCCCCCGCCGGTCTGCATCAGGCCCTTTTCGCTGAGCGTCTGCAGCACGATCGCCGTGGACGACAGCGCGAAGATCAACCCCACCGCCAGCGCCACCTGCCAGACCAGCCCGAGCAGCATGGCGCCGATCATGATCAGCACCGTCGACAGCCCGATCTGCAGCCCGCCCAGCCCGATCAGCTTGTGCCGCATGTCCCAGAGCGCTTTCGGCTCGAGTTCGAGCCCGATCAGGAACAGCATCATCACCACGCCGAATTCGGCAAAGTGCTGCAATTCCTGGGTTTCATGCCCGCCGACAAAACCGAAGACCGGCCCGATCAGGATGCCGGCAGCGAGGTAACCCAGCACCGACCCCAGCCCCAGCCTGGCCGCCAGCGGCACGGCAATCACCGCGGCGGCGAGAAAGATCGAGGCCTGGAGGAGAAAGCTTTCCATTTGCGGGGTATCCTTATGTGCCTGGCTCATGATGCAAGTGCAGCGGGCGCAGGACAAGGCGGGTTCAGGTCACGGGCCGGTTATTTTCGCCGGAATTTCCTGGATGTCCCGGGCAGGGGTCTCTCGGTGGTCGACCGCGGACGCGTGTGCTTGGTGATGAGGTCAACTGGGGTCGGGACATGGTCCCTCAAAGCGGCAACGGCGCGTCCTGCTTCAACTGGTCCATGACGATCTGGCTCTGCACCCGGGCGACGGCGCGATGCGGCAGAAGCACCTCGTGGATCAACCGGTTGAGCGCCGCAAGGTCGGCGCAATAGACCCTGAGCAGGTAATCGGCATCGCCGGTCAGGGTCCAAGTGCTGACCACCTCGGGCTGCGTCATCATCAGCCGGGTAAAGCTCTGCGCGTCCTCGGGCCGCTGGCTGGCCATCTGCACCTGGACAAAGGCCTGCACCCCGAGCCCCAAGCGCGCGGCGTCGAGCTTGGCGGCATAGGCACGGATGTAGCCCTCGGCCTCGAGCCGTTGCCGTCGCCGCCCGGCCTGGCTGGCCGAGAGGTTCAGCGCCTCGCCCAGCTCGTTGGCAGTAAGATGGGCGTTCTGCTGCAGCAGCCCCAGCAGCTTGCGATCGGTAGAATCGAGCATAAGCGTGATCTCCGCGTAACATGGCCACATTGCGCGGAATTACCGCGAAAGGGAACCCCGGGCTGCCGCAGAACGCGCACATCGCCCCCACCTTCGGCGTTATTCTGAGCGCAACACGCAGACAGAAGGAGACGCCAATGGGACCGTTCCCGCACGACGCCCCGAAATCGACCATCACCGCCGAGAACCCCGCCGGGACCGACGGCTTCGAGTTTGTCGAGTTCGCCCATCCCGATCCGCAGGAGTTGCGCGATCTCTTTGCCAAGATGGGCTACGAGCATGTCGCCAACCACAAAACCAAGCAGATCGAGCTCTGGCAGCAAGGCGACATCACCTATGTGATCAACGCCGATCCCGACAGCTTTGCCGCGAAATTCGTCGAAGAGCACGGCCCCTGCGCCCCTTCGATGGCCTGGCGCGTGGTCGATGCGCAGCACGCCTTTGAGCATGCGGTGTCCAAGGGCGCCGAGCCCTACGAAGGCAACGACAAGACCATGGACGTGCCGGCCATCAAGGGCATCGGCGGCAGCCTGATCTACTTCATCGACAAGTATTACGAGACCTCGCCCTACAATGAGGAATTCACCTGGATCGCCCAGTCCAAGCCGCGTGGCGTGGGGTTCTATTACCTCGACCACCTGACCCACAATGTCTTCAAGGGCAACATGGACAAGTGGTTCAACTTCTATGGCGAGCTGTTCAATTTCCGCGAAATCCGCTTCTTCGACATCGAGGGCAAGTTCACCGGGCTGTTTTCCCGCGCGCTGACCTCGCCCTGCGGCCGCATCCGCATCCCGATCAACGAAGACCGGGGCGAGACCGGCCAGATCGTGGCCTATCTCAAGAAGTACAACGGCGAGGGCATCCAGCACATCGCCGTGGGCTCGCATGACATCTACGACGCCACCGACGAGATCGCCGCGCGCGGCATCAAGTTCATGCCCGGCCCGCCGGAGACCTATTACAAGCTGTCGAAGGACCGCGTGAAAGGCCACGACGAGCCGATCGACCGGATGAAGAAACACGGCATCCTGATCGACGGCGAAGGCGTGGTCGACGGCGGCGAGACGCGTATCCTGCTGCAGATCTTCTCGAAAACGGTGATCGGCCCGATCTTCTTCGAGTTCATCCAACGCAAGGGCGACGACGGCTTTGGCGAGGGCAACTTCAAGGCATTGTTCGAGTCGATCGAACAGGAGCAGATCGACAGCGGCGAGTTGAACGTCGCGTCGTAAGTCCCTCTGACAGGGAGGAGAAAAGGCCGGGGGTAACCCCGGCCTTTTTGCTTTCTGGTCAGGTCGTTGTCACCGGGAGGCCCCGGATCAAGTCCGGGGCGCGGTTGTTCTTTGGGAAGACCGAATGGCTGCCTTTTCCGAGCTATAGGTTTGGCACCGCCGTCCGTCCCCATGCCCGGCGCGTCAACAGCGGCCGCAGGCCGCCGCGCGTCGTCCTGCCAGAGGCATGCCTTCGGCATGGCCCGCGGCTGCCAGAAACACGCGCAGGATCGCCGCCCCGAGGCTCGGCGTTCCGGGGCTCCCTCTCGTCTCTTCCACCTGACCCCCCGCCGCACCGTGACACCGCCGCCCCACATGCTATCGTCGCGAAAAATCTCCAAGGGGGCACCGCCATGACAGATCTCGAAACCCGCATCGCCCAGGGCCGTGGCGACGCACCCGCCGACAAGGTTCTCCGCGGCGGCCAGGTCTTCTGCCTCGTCACCGGCGAGATGATCCCCGGCGACGTCGCGATCTGCGGCGACCGCATCGTCGGCATCGGCGCGGATTACGAGGGCAGGGAGGTGATCGACGTCACCGGCCTCACCCTCGTGCCCGGCTTCATCGACACCCACCTGCATATCGAAAGCTCGCTGATCACCCCCTTCGAGTTCGACCGCTGCGTCGCCCCGCGCGGCGTGACCACCGCGATCTGCGATCCGCATGAGATCGCCAATGTCATCGGCCTCGACGGCATCCGCTATTTCCAGCAGGCCAGCACCCATACGCTGATGGACATCCGCGTGCAGCTGTCGTCCTGCGTGCCCTCGACCGACATGGAGACCGCCGGCGCCCAGATCGAGGCCGCCGACCTGCAGGAGGTGATGAACCACCCCTCGGGCATCGGCCTCGCCGAATTCATGAACTACCCCGGCGTGATCCACCGCGACCCCCGTGCCATGGCCAAGCTGCGCCTCTTCGAGGGCGGCCATGTCGACGGCCATTGCCCGATGTTGTCAGGCCGCGATCTCAACGCCTATATCTCCGCCGGCATCCGCACCGAGCACGAGGCGACCACCGCCGCCGAGGCGCGCGAAAAGCTGCAGAAGGGCATGCGCGTGCTGATCCGCGAAGGCTCGGTCTCCAAGGATCTCGAGGCCCTGGCCGAACTGCTGACCGAGCGCACCAGCGCCTACATGTGCCTCTGCACCGATGACCGCAACCCGCTCGACATCGCCGAACACGGCCATCTCGACTACATGATCCGCCGGCTGATCGAAAAGGGTGTGTCGCCGCTTGCCGCTTACCGCGCTGCCTCGCTCTCCGCCGCCGAGGCCTTCGGCCTGAAGGACCGCGGTCTCATCGCGCCGGGCCTGCGCGCGGATATCGTGGCGCTCGACAGCCTCGAGGACTGCCGCGCCGCCCGCGTCTTCTGCGCCGGGCAGGAGGTCACCGAAGCGGCCTTTGCTGCCCGCACCACAATTGACGTCGTCGGCCGCCATTCGGTCAAGGCTCCCAAGGTGATGGCGGCCGATTTCCGCAGCACCGGCAACCGCAGCGCCACCGATGTCATCGGCATCATCGAAGGCAAGATCATCACCGAGCATCTGACCGAGGAGATCGCCATCGAGGACGGCGACAAGCGCCCCGATGCCGGCCGCGATCTCGCCCGCATCGCGGTGGTCGAGCGCCACGGCAGGAACGGCAATATCGCCACCGGCTTCGTGCGCGGCTTCGGGCTGCAGGCCGGCGCCATCGCGTCAACCGTCTGCCACGACCATCACAACATCGCCTGCGTCGGCATGGAGTATGCCGACATGGCGCTCGCAGCCAACCGCCTGTCGGAAATCGAGGGCGGCTTTGTCGTTGCCCGCGACGGCGCCATCCTCGCCGAACTGGCCCTGCCGGTCGCGGGCCTCATGAGCCTCGACCCCTTCGAACAGGTCCACCAGAGCCTCGTCACCCTGCGCGACGCCGCGAAATCCCTCGGCGTCACCCTCGAGGAACCCTTCCTTCAACTGGCCTTCCTCGCCCTCCCGGTGATCCCCGCCCTGAAAATCACCGACCGCGGCATGGTCGACGTCCTGAAGTTCGAGATCATCCCCGGCTGACGCGCCCGCCTTGCGGCTTCCTCTTGCCGGAAATACCCTTGGGGGAGTCCTCGCCCCGCGAGGACGGGGGCAAAGCCCCCAACCCCCGCCGGCACGGGGCACACCGCCTTGCAATCACGCCCCCATCACAACCCGCCGGCACCGCTCCGTCATGAATTCGACAAATCGCCGGATCTTCGGATCCTGCAACCGCCGGTGCGGATAGAGGCAGCCGAAGATCGACGGCGCCGGCGGCAGGTCCTCCAGCACCGGCACCAGCGCGCCCGAGACCAACGCATCGGCAATCAGGAACCGCGGGATATTGGCAATGCCGCGCCCCGCCAAGGCCCAGGTGATCAGAACGTCGCTGTCGTCGGCGTCGAACTTGCCCGCCACCTCGAGCTTGCGGGGACCGGCGGGCGTCTCCAGCACCCAGAAATACTCGGGCGAACGCGGGTAGCGCAGCAGCAGGCAATTGTGCTGCAACAGGTCGTCAGGACCCGTGGGCACCCCATGCCGTTCCAGATACTCCGGTGCGGCGCAGAGCACCCGGTCGCAGGCGGCGATCTTGCGCAGGGTCAGTCCCGATTCCTTGGGAATGCCCACGAAGAACGCCACGTCCAGCCGCTCGCCCAGCATGTCGACCGCCCGGTCCGACAGGCGCATCTGCACCTGGCACTCGGGGTAGAGGTCGGTGAATTCCGGCACCAGCGGCGCGATGATCCGTCGGCCGGTGACCAGCGGCGCGGTCACCCGGATCACCCCGCGCGGCGTGTCGGAGAAGTTGGCCACCACCGCCTCGGCCTCGTCGAGCGCTGCCAGCGCCTGTCGCGCGTGCTCATAGAACACCCGGCCGACCTCGGTCGGCGTCAGTGACCGGGTGGTGCGGTTGAAGAGCCGCACACCCAGGTGACGCTCCAGTTCCTTGATGCGTTTGCTGGCCACCGCGGGGGTCAACCGCAGGTCGCGACCGCCAGAGGTGATCGAGCCCAGCTCGACCACGCGGACAAAGACTCGCAGGCTTTCGACGTAAGGCATCGGCTTTGCTCGCATGGGTCAGGGAACCGCGCTCAGGGTACACCCGCTGCACCGCCATTATCAACGATCCGTATAAAGTATTTGCCGAATGCGCCCGTATTCGTTGAAGCCGCAAAGGCGTAGAACCTCTCTTAAGGGATGCACGCTTCGGGAGGAATGACATGCAAAGCCGCAACGAGATCCGTTTTCTGCTCAACGGCGCGCCAGTGGCGCTGCCAGAGGTGGGCGCCTCGCAGACCCTTCTCGACTTCCTGCGCCTGAACCGCCGGCTGACCGGCACCAAGGAAGGCTGCGCCGAGGGCGATTGCGGCGCCTGCACCGTGCTGGTCGGTCGCCTGGCCAGCGGTCAGCTGCGCTACGAGGCGGTCAATGCCTGCATCCGATTCCTCGCCACGCTGGATGGGTGCCACGTGGTCACCATCGAACATCTGCGCGGCCCCGACGGCGGGCTGCACCCGGTGCAACAGGCGATGGTCGAGCATCACGGCAGCCAGTGCGGCTTCTGCACGCCGGGCTTTGTCATGGCGCTCTACGCGCTCTGGATGGAGGTGCCCGAGCCCAGCGCGCAACAAGTCGAGACCGCGATCCAGGGCAATCTCTGCCGCTGCACCGGCTACGCGCCGATCATCCGCGCCGCCGTGGCCGTCAGCCGCTACGGCACCCCCACCGCCGACCTGCTGGAGCAGGAGCGCGACAAGATCACCGCCGCCCTGACCGCGCTGCGCGACGGCCAGCGGATCGAGACCGGCCCCGAGGGCAACCGCGCCATCCTGCCCGGCGATGTCGACGACTTTGCCGCGGCCTATGCCGCCAATCCGCAGGCCACCGTGGTGGCAGGAGCGACGGACGTTGGCCTCTGGGTGACCAAGTTTCTCAAGCCCATCGGCCCCGCGATCTTCATCGGCCATCTCGACGGGCTCAAGCGGATCGAGCGTGAGGGCGACCACCTGCGCATCGGCGCCGGCGTCAGCTATTCCGAGCTTGGCCCGGTAATCGCCGAGCACTATCCGCATCTGGCCGAATACTGGTCGCGCATTGCCGGCTGGCAGGTGCGCAATGCCGGCACCATCGGCGGCAATATCGCCAATGGCTCGCCCATCGGGGATACCCCGCCGGTGCTGATCGCCATGGGTGCCGAAGTGGTGCTGCGCCACGGCGACACCCGCCGGCAGATGGCGCTTGAGGACTTCTTCATCGACTACGGCAAGCAGGACCGCGCGCCCGGCGAATTCGTCGAAGAGATCCGCCTGCCGGTTTTGCAGGCAGGCCAGCGCCACGCTGCCTACAAGATATCCAAACGCCGCGACGAGGATATCTCCTCGGTCGCTGCCGGCTTCCGCGTCACGCTGAGCGACGGCATCATCACCGATGTCAGGCTGGCCTTCGGTGGCATGGCCGCCACGCCGAGGCGGGCGGCTGCGGCAGAAGCCGCGCTTCTGGGTCAGGCCTGGCACGAAAGCGCCTTCGAGGCCGCCGCCACCGCTCTGGCGCAGGATTTCACCCCACTCACCGACTGGCGCGCCAGCGCCGAGTATCGCGACAGCGCCGCTGCCAACCTGCTGCGCCGGTTCTACCACGAGCAGGACAGCACCCAGCCGGTCCGGCTGGCCGTGGCGTAAGGGAGGGACGACCATGAAAGACCAGATCACCATCGAAGGCGCCGTCCACAGCGACCTGCGCCACGACAGCGCGCTCAAGCATGTCACCGGCCGCGCCGAGTATTGCGACGATATCGCCGAGCCTGCAGGCACGCTGCACGCCTATCTCGGCGTCTCGGATGTGGCCCATGCCGAGATCACCGCGCTCGACCTCGCGGCGGTGAAGGCTGCCCCCGGCGTGATCGGCGTGCTCACCGCCGCCGACATTCCCGGCGTCAATGATGTCAGCCCCACCGGCCGGCACGACGAGCCGCTGTTTCCGACTGACAAGATCGAATTCCATGGCCAGCCGCTGTTTGCGGTGGTGGCCGAAACCCGGGATGCCGCCCGCCGAGCGGCGGCTCTGGCCCGGGTCGAGTGCACGGCTCTCCCCCATGCGCTCGACCCGGATGCCGCCATCGGCGCCGGCTATCCGCATGTCACCGATCCGCTGACGCTGGAACGCGGCGATGTTGCGGCGGGCTTTGCCGGGGCGGAGAACCGCCTGCAGGGTCGGATCACCGTCGGTGGCCAAGATCACATGTACCTCGAAGGCCATATCTCCTTTGCCATCCCGGGCGAGGATGACGACGTGGTGGTGCATTGTTCGACCCAGCACCCCAGCGAGGCGCAGCACATGGTGGCGCATGTTCTGGGCGTGCCGTCGAATGCGGTCACGGTGAACGTGCGGCGCATGGGCGGCGGCTTTGGCGGCAAGGAAAGCCAGATGAACCTCTTTGCCTGCGTCGCGGCGCTGGCGGCGAAGAAGTGGAACCGCCCGGTCAAGATCCGCCCGGACCGCGATCAGGACATGACCGCCACCGGCAAGCGGCATGATTTCGTCATCGATTACGACGTGGCTTTTGACAACGCGGGCCGCATCCATGCGGTCGAGAGCCAGTTCGCCGCGCGCTGCGGCTGGACCTCGGACCTCTCCGGCCCGGTCACCGACCGCGCGCTGTTTCATGCCGACAACGCCTATTTCTATCCGCATGTGAAGCTCACCTCGCGGCCGATGAAGACCAACACGGTCTCCAACACCGCCTTTCGCGGCTTTGGCGGACCGCAGGGCGTGGTTGCCGCCGAGCGGATGATCGAAGAGATCGCCTATGCGCTGGGCAAAGACCCGCTGGAAGTGCGCAAGGCCAACTTCTACGGCGGCGAAGGCCGCGACCTGACGCCCTATCACCAGCAGGTCACCGACAATATCCTCGACCGTCTGGTGGGCGAGCTGGAGGAAAGCGCCGACTATCAGGCCCGTCGCAAGGCAATCCTCGAGTTCAACGCGCATAGCCGCTTCATCAAGCGCGGCATTGCGCTGACGCCGGTCAAGTTCGGCATCTCCTTCACCGCCACGCATTACAATCAGGCCGGTTCGCTGATCCACGTCTATTCCGATGGCTCGATCCATCTGAACCACGGCGGCACCGAGATGGGGCAGGGGCTGAATACCAAGGTGGCGCAGGTGGTGGCCGATGCCTTTCAGGTGGATATCAGCCGGATCAAGATCACCAAAACCACGACCGAGAAGGTGCCCAACACCTCGGCCACGGCGGCGTCCTCCGGCTCTGACCTCAACGGCATGGCGGCGCTCGATGCGGCCGAGCAGATCAAGGCGCGGCTGGTGGATTTCGCGGCCGAAAAGTGGAACGTCAGCGAGGCGGAAGTCGTCTTCCTGCCCAACGCGGTCAAGGTCGGCGACGAGGTCATGGCCTTCGACGCGCTGGTCAAGGCCGCCTATATGGCGCGGGTGCATCTCTCGGCGGCGGGTTTCTACAAGACGCCGGACATCCACTGGGACCGCGCGGCGGGCAAGGGGCGGCCGTTCTACTATTACGCCTACGGCGCGTCGTGCTCCGAGGTCTCGGTCGACACGCTGACCGGGGAATACCGGGTCGAGCGCACCGACCTGTTGCACGACGTCGGTCGCTCGCTGAACCCGGTGCTCGACAAGGGCCAGGTCGAAGGCGCCTTCATCCAAGGCATGGGGTGGCTCACCACCGAGGAACTGTGGTGGGACCAACAGGGAAGGCTGCGCACCCATGCGCCCTCGACCTACAAGATCCCGCTGGCCTCTGACGCGCCGCGGATCTTCAACGTGAACCTCGCGGAATGGTCGGTGAACCCCGAGCGCACGATCAAGCGGTCCAAGGCCGTGGGCGAGCCGCCCTTCATGCTCGGCGTCTCGGTCTTCGAGGCGCTGTCGATGGCGGTGGCCAGTGTCGCCGCCTACCGCGAATGCCCGCGTCTCGATGCGCCGGCCACGCCCGAGCGCGTGCTGATGGCGGTGGAGCGGCTGCGGGGGCGGGTGTGATGGCCGGGGTGGCACAGCTCGAGGCCTTCCTCGCCGCCGATCCGGTGGTGCGGGTGCGGCTGACGTCGGTCAAGGGCTCGTCACCGCGCGAGGCGGGAACCGAGATGTATGTCACCGCCGAGGCGCTCTTCGGCACCATCGGCGGCGGAAGGCTCGAACATATCGCCATCGACGCCGCCCGCGCGCTGCTGGCCTCTGGCGATCTGGCGCAGGTGCTCGACGTGCCGCTGGGGCCGGAGATCGGCCAATGCTGCGGCGGGCGGGTCGAGGTGTCGCTGCAACGGATGAGCGAAGGCGACCGCGCCGCCGCCCTGGCCGAGGCGCGGGCAGAGGCAGAGGCGGCGCCTGCGGTCTATATCCTCGGCGCCGGCCATGTCGGCCGGGCGCTGGCGGCGCAGCTGCAGCATCTTCCCGTCAGGACCGTGCTGATCGACCAGCGTGCAGAGGAACTGGCGCAGAGCACAGCGCAGGTCGAGACACGCCAGAGCGCCATCCCCGAGATCGACATCATGACTGCGCCGGCCGGCAGCGCCTTTGTTGTGCTGACCCATGACCACGGGCTGGATTTCCTGCTGGCCTCGGCGGCGCTGGAGCGCGGCGACGCGGCTTACGTAGGCCTGATCGGCTCTGACACCAAGCGGGCCAAGTTCCGCAGCTGGTGCCTGAAACATTGCGATGGGCTGACCATCGAAGATCTCATCTGTCCCATCGGGGCAGGCGGCAGCCGCGACAAGCGGCCAGCCGTGATCGCCGCCTTCGTGGTGGCAGACGTGATCGCGGCGCTGACCTCTGAAACTGCCGCAGAGGCCCCGGTTCGGGGCAATGCACCGCTGATCGCGGCGCAATAGCCGCGCCACCGGCCCGAAGAGGAGCGGGCCTGTCGGCGCATTCTAAGGAGGAGGTCCCCATGCGGGATGGGAGTTACACATATACGCTGGTCTCACGCAGCGATTTCAGCGCCTTCTGGGCGCTGTTCACCGACAATTTGATCAACCTGATGGTGCTGGCGGGGATCTGCCAGTTCGTCTTCCAGATGCCGGCCGAGATCGTCTTCGGCCGCATCGTGCCCGGCGCCGCCGTGGCGATTGTCGCCGGTATCGCGGTCTATGTCTGGCTGGCCAAGCGCGCCGCCGAGAAGACCGGCCGCGATGTCACCGCGCTGCCCTATGGCATCTCGACGCCGGTGATGTTCGTCTATCTCTTCGGTGTCATCGGCCCGATCTACTGGGCGACGAATGACCCGGTTCTGGCCTGGCAGGTGGGCATCGGCGCGGGCTTCATGGGCGGCATCGTCGCTGCCATGGGCGCCATCGTCGGCCCCTGGCTCAAGCGTGTCACCCCGCGCGCCGGCATGCTGGGCACGCTCTGCGGCATTGCTCTGGTGTTCATCGGCACGGTGCCGCTGGCCACGGTGTTCGAGAACCCGTTTGTGGGCTTTGCCTCGATGATCATCATCCTCTGGGGGCTGGTCGGCCGTTTCCGCCTGCCGTTCAACATCCCCGCGGGCCTTCTGGCGCTGATCGTCGGCACGCTGGTGGCGCTGTCGATCGGCGAGGCGAAGATCAGCTTTGCCGGCGTCGGCTTCTACCCGCCGCTGCCCTATGTCGGTGACCTGATCGCGGGCATCCAGCACCTCTTTGCCAACCCCGAGCTGTTCCTCGTGCTGGTGCCGGTGCAGATCTACAACTTCATCGAAACCATGAACAACGTCGAGAGCGCCGAGGCCGCGGGCGACCATTACCCCGTCGCCACCTGCCAGGTGACCGATGGTGTCGGCACGATGATCGGTGCGCTCTTCGGCTCGCCGTTCCCGACCACCGCCTATATCGGCCACCCGGCCTACAAGCGGATGGGGGCACATGCCGGCTATATCATCGGCGTGGCCGTGGTGATCCCGGTGGCGGCGGTCTTTGGCCTCCTGGCCTTCCTCAATGACTTGATCCCCGTGGCCGCCGCCGCGCCGGTGCTGGTCTTCGTGGCGCTGTCGCTGATCACCAACACGGCGATGTCGGTGAAACCGGCGCATATGGCCGCGGTCACCATCGCGATGATGCCACATGTCTCGGCCTTCCTGATGGTCAAATGGGGCTCGCTGATGGGGGCCTTGGGCGCCACCGGTGTCGAGGGCTTGCCGCGTCTGGGCGACGAGGCGCTGACCGCCGCGCTCTTGCAGCAGGGCGCGCATTTCCAGGGGCATCTGGCACTGAGCCAGGGCGCGATCCTGACCGGTCTGATCTGGGGCGCGATCGTGGCGTCGGTGATCGACGGGCGGTTCCGCAATGCCGGCGGCTTTGCCCTGGCCGCGGCCGTCATGTCGCTCTTCGGGGTGATCCACGGCGCCAGCCTGCATTGGCCGGATTTCAACCCGGTCTCCATGGGCTACCTGATCGCCGCCGCCTTCCTCTACATCTACCCGCTGGTACATGTGCAGGAAGACCGCGCCGAGGACGATCTTCCGCTGGCAGAGGGGCAGGGCACGCCTGCCGAATGACCGGGGAACCCCGGGACTGACACAGCGCGGGCCCTGCACCCAAGGGGCCCGCGCCTTCACCAGAAACGAGACGGAACCATGCTTCAGACGAATGACAAGACGCTGCTGCGCGGCCGGGTGCTGACCTTTCACGCCGCCCCCCGCGACGAGGGCGACAGCGCCGCCTACAGCTATTTCGCCGATGGCGCGGTGCTGATGGCCGGCGGGCTGATCGAGGCGGTGGGCGACTATGCCGAGATCGCGGCCCAAGCCCCCGGCGCCACGCTTGTCGATCACCGGCCCTGCCTGCTGATGCCGGGTTTCATCGACACCCATATCCATTTCCCGCAGGTACAGGTGATCGCGTCCTGGGGCGCGCAGCTGCTCGACTGGCTGAACAATTACACCTTTCCGGCCGAGACCGGCTTTGCCGATCCGGAGCACAGCGCTACCATGGCCGCGCGCTTCTATGACCTGCTGATCGGCCATGGCACCACCTCGGCGGTGGCCTTCTGCTCGGTGCATCCGGCCTCGGTCGAGGCTTATTTTTTCGAGGCCGCGCGCCGCGACATGGCGATGATCGGCGGCAAGGTGATGATGGACCGCAATGCGCCCGAGGGTCTGACCGACACGCCGCAGCAGGGCTATGACGAAAGCCGCGCACTGATCGCGCGTTGGCACGGGCGGGGGCGGGCGCACTACGCGATCACGCCGCGTTTTGCCATCACCTCGACCCCGGAGCAGCTCGAGATGGCGGGCGCGCTGGTGGCCGAACACCCCGATTGCCACGTGCAGACCCACCTGAGCGAGAACCGCGACGAGATCGCCTTTACCCGGTCGCTTTATCCCGAAGCGCCGGATTACCTTGGCGTTTACGAGCGTTACGGCCTGTTGCATGACAAGACGCTGCTCGGCCATTCCATCCACCTCGAGCCGCGCGAGATCGAGGTGCTGGCGACGACCGGCGCCAAGCCGGTGTTCTGCCCGAC
This sequence comes from Marinovum sp., assembly GCF_048263515.1. Lineage (NCBI taxonomy): Bacteria > Pseudomonadati > Pseudomonadota > Alphaproteobacteria > Rhodobacterales > Roseobacteraceae > Marinovum > Marinovum sp. Next base: position 166,473 of record NZ_JBLXEC010000004.1, read on the forward strand.
CTCGAACCTCTTTCTTGGCTCCGGCCTCTTCGACGATGCGCGCCTGAGGGCGCAGGGGATCCATGCCGGGATCGCCACCGACGTCGGCGCCGGCACCAGCTATTCGATGCTGCAGACCCTGAACGAGGGCTACAAGGTCCTGCAGCTGCAGGGCCAGAAGCTGCATCCGCTGGCGGCCTTCCACTGGATCACCCGCGGCAATGCCGTGGCGCTCGGGATGGCCGACCGGATCGGCACGCTGGACGTGGGCACCGATGCCGATGTGGTGGTGCTGAATCCCGCCGCCACGTCGGCGATGGCGCTCAGGGCCGAGGCGGCAGAGACCCTGTCGGAAGAGCTCTTTATCCTGCAGATGCTGGGCGATGACCGCGCTGTGGAAGAGGTCTACGTCGCCGGCCGGGCGCAGAAGGCGCTGATCGGCGCGCGTGTCATGGCCTGAGGGTCACTCGTCCGAGGCCAGCGGCAGGCTTGTGCCGAGGGCGCCCCGATCCACATGATCAACCCGGAGGTCTGGACCGCCGCCGGATGATCCCGGCGACAATCGGCGCCCCGATGATGACGATGACGATCCGCGTCAGGTGATGGGTGATGACAAAGCCCAGGTCGGCCCCGGCGACGATGGCCAGCACCGTCATCTCGGCCTGGCCGCCGGGGGCAAAGGCCAGGAAGGTCTCGACCGGACCGGCGAGGCCCAGCTGCGTCGCCAGCGCGGTGAACCCCGCCGCCAGGAGCGCCAGCACCACCACATAGGCCACGCCCGCCGCCACCACCCGCTGCAATTCGCGCAGGGTGACGCCCAGGAAGTGCACGCCGATGCCGCAGCCGATGAAGAATTGCGCCGCGAGGATCGCCTCGCGCGGGGGGCGGGCGTGGATCAGGCCCGAGAGTGACAGCACGGCGGTCACGATCAGCGGCCCGAGGATCGAGGCGCCGAAGAGGCCCACCCGCGCGCCGCCTTTCCAGCCGATCCAGGCCGCCGCCACCATCAGCGCCAGCTCTGCCAGCGGCACCTCGGTCACCGGCGCGCCGATCGGGTTGGTCAGCGCCGCGCCATAGCCATAGGTCAGAAAGATCGGCGCCAGCGTCACGATGATCAGCACCCGCGTCGCATGGATCAGCGACAGCGCGCGCGGATCGCCGCCGGCCTCGGTGCCGAAGATCACCATGTCCTGCAGGCCGCCAGGCATCGCCGCGTAATAGGCGGTGGGCGCGTCAAAGCCCCAGACCCGGCGAAAGAACGGCACCCCCACCAACCCGATCAGCCCGATGAACACCGGGATGAGCGCGACCGACCCCATCATCCGCGGCAGCTCGGCAAAGAGCGCCGGGGTGATCGAGGCGCCGACCGCCACGCCCAGGATGGTGCGCGCGCCCATCGAGACCTCGCCAAAGCCCTTGATCGGCACATGCGCCAGCGCCGCGATCAGGCAGGCGGCCATCGGCCCGAAGAGAAACGGCAGCGGCAGGTCCAGCGCCCAGAACAGCGCGGTGCCCAGCGCCGCAAGCGCCCCGGTCAGCAGACGACGGACAAGCGGTGAGAGCGGGGAGGTAACATCTGACACGGTAAGGCTCCGAAAGAGGCTGGAGGCGCGGTTGACTCGGCGTGTACCCATTTGTATACGATTGGATACAAGATGCAAGCGAGTAACCAGATGACCGAGCCAGCCGATCCGCAGTCGGGCCCGCAGGGCAGCGCCACCTATCTTCAGCTGCTGGACGAGATCCGCGCCGGCACGCTCTTGCCCGGCGACCGGCTGCGCGAGACCGAGCTGGCCGAGCGGCTGGGCGTCAGCCGCACCCCGGTGCGCGAGGCGATCCGCCAGCTCGAGGCCGACGGGCTTGTCTCCCATGTGCCGCGCCAGGGCGCCAGCCTGCGCCGGCTGGACTACGCCGAGGTCATGGAGCTCTACGAGATGCGCGCGGTGCTCGAAGGCACGGCGGCGCGGCTGGCGGCTCGGGCGGCGTCCGACGTCGAGATCGACGAGCTCGACCGGCTCAACGACCGGCTGGCGGAAGAGGGCACCGGCGCCGAGGCGGCGCGATTGAACCGGGTGTTCCATGCCACGCTGCTCGACGGCGCCAAGAACCGCTTTCTCGCCAAGTCCATGGTGTCGCTGCAGAAAGCGCTGATGATCCTCGGCCCGACCATGCTGTCTGATGCCGAACGCGCCGAAAGCGCGGTGGTCGAGCACCGCGACATCCTCGCGGCGCTGAAATCCCGCGACGGGGCGGCGGCCGAGGCGGCGATGCGCGCCCATATCGAAGCCTCGCAACGTCTGCGCATCCGCGCCCTGCGCGAACGCGACCGTGGCCAGGACGAGACCTGACGGGGCCGCGATGACCGCTGGCAGCGCTGGTGTGTGATGCGGCGCGCAGACGCGCGGCCTGATACGGACGCGGCCCCCGGAGCGGGGCGAGGCGTTCCGCTCGTAACACTCTGACAGAACACCCTTAAGTCGCACTAAGGAATTTTTGTTCCATTTCTCTGGCGTTCGGGTAATCTGGCGCGACACCGGAAAGGACGCCTGAATGACCAAGCTTGCCGAGATGCAGACCGCGCCCGAGAGCGTTTCGGAATTGCTTGAACGCCTCGATGCGCAGAGGGAGGATCTGCCAAAGCGGCTCAGGCAATGCGCCGATTTCACCCGCCGGCACCTGCACCTGATCGCGGTATCCACCGTGTCCGAGATGGCGCAGGCCGCCGACGTGGCACCCTCGGTCTACATGCGGTTCTGTCAGGCAGTTGGCTTTACGGGCTATTCGCAGATGCAGAACCTGCTGCGCGCCCGCTTCACCGATTTCCGCCCCGACTACGACGCACGCCTTGCCAGCCTGTCCGAAGGCGGCGCGCTGGGCACCGGGCGGCTGCTGGCGGATTTTGTCGAAGCGGGGCATAAATCACTGTTAACGCTTTCAAATACGGTGACAAGCGATCGGCTCGACCGGATTGCCAGGGGCATGTCCGAGGCGCGGGTGATCCACCTGGTGGGGCTGCGGCGTGCTTTTGCGGTGGTCAGCAACATGGGATATCTGTTCGAAAAGATGGGCGTTCCGGCCAATGTGCATTTCACTTCCGGCATGATCGAGAGCCATGGCGCGGTGCTGCCGGGGGATGTGCTCTTTGCCATCTCCTTTGCACCCTTTTCCGAAGAGACCCTGCGTCTGGCACAATCCGCCGCCGACCGCGGTATCACCGTCTTCGGGCTGACCGATTCACAAAGCTGTCCGCTCAGTCAGAGTGCCAGCGAACTGCTGCTCGTGCGCGAGGGCGAGGTCGCCGGTTTCCGGGGCCTGAGCGCCGCAAACACCCTGACGACGGCGCTGGCCGTTTCGGTCAGCGCGCTGCGCCACCAGAGTTGACTTGGCGTCCGATTCGAGGGTAGTGGAATAAATGTTCCATTTTGTCGGAGGAGGGCAAGGCGGAACACCGGCGCAGGCCGGAACAACCGGGGAAAACCCCGTATCGTTCAAAGGGAGGAACCATGACCAATTTCATCAAAACCGCGGCCTTTGCCGCGGCCGTCGGCCTTGCCGCGCCGGCATTGGCGCAGGACATCATTGTTGTCAGCCACGGCCAGGCCAATGACCCGTTCTGGTCGGTGGTCAAGAACGGCGTCGACCTCGCCGCGCAGCACACCGGCGCCAACGTGGAATACCGCGCGCCAGAGACCTTTGACATGGTGGCGATGAGCCAGCTGATCGACGCCGCCGTCAACCAGGAGCCCGACGGCATCGTCGTCTCGATCCCCGATGGTGACGCGCTCGGCCCGTCGATCAGACGCGCGGCCGAGGCCGGCATTCCGGTGATCTCGATGAACTCCGGCTCCGATGTCGCCGCCGAACTGGGCGCGGCGCTGCACGTTGGCCAGTCCGAGTTCGACGCGGGCAAGGCAGCCGGCGCCAAGCTGGCCGAGATGGGCGGCACCACCGCGATCTGCGTCAACCACGAGGTCGGCAACGTGGCGCTCGACCTGCGCTGCTCGGGCTTCGAAGAGGGCTTTGGCGGCTCGGTCGAGGTTCTGCCCACCGGCAACGACCCGGCAGAGATCGAATCCAAGGTCTCGGCGGCGCTGGCCTCGAATGAGGATATCGACACGGTGATGGCCCTGGGCGCGAGCCTGGCGGGCGAGCCTTCGCTCAAGGCGGCGCAGGCCTCGGGGCGCGAGGTGCATGTCGCCTCCTTCGACCTCTCGGCCAACTTCCTTGAATCGATTGCCGCCGGCGACGCGGCCTTTGCCATCGACCAGCAGCAGTTCCTGCAGGGCTACCTGCCGGTGGTCTTCCTGGCCAACAATGCCAAGTACGGCCTGATGCCGGGCGGCAACGTGCCCTCGGGCCCGAACCTTGTCACCAAGGACAAGGCCGGCCAGGCGATCGAGCTTTCGGCTCAAGGCATCCGTTAATCTGCAAACCGACGTCTGCGGAACAGGGGGGCCGTGGTGTGTGACCGCGCCACGGCCCTTTTGCATCCAAAGGCCAGAGGAGACCCCCATGTCCGACAGTACCCAAGCCGTCGACGAACGGCTCAAATCCGAAGGCTTCGGCGCCCGGATGATGAAACGCCCCGAGCTGGGCGCCATCGCCGGGGTGATCCTTGTGACGCTGTTCTTCCTCGCCACCGCCGATCCGGCAATGTTCACCACCTCGGGGATCATCAACTTCATGACCCCGGCGGCGCAGCTCGGCATCCTCGCCATCGGCGCGGCGATGCTGATGATCGGCGGCGAGTTCGACCTCTCGATTGGCTCGATGGTGGCCTTTGCCGGGCTGTTCTTTGCCGCGTCCACCGTGACCTTCGGCCTGCCGCTGGTGATCGCCATTCCGGCGACGTTCCTCTTTGCCGCGCTGGTGGGCTCGATCAACGGGCTGATCGTGATCCGGTCGGGCCTGCCGTCCTTCATCGTGACACTGGCCTTTCTCTTCATCCTGCGGGGGCTGTCGCTGGTGGGGCTGAAAATGGCGACCGGCGGCTCGACCCAGCTGCGCGGGGTGCGGGATGCCACCGAGGGCGACTGGCTGGCGCCATTCTTTTCCGGCGATGCCTTTGGCGGGATGTTTGCCTGGCTGGCCGAGAAGGGGATCGTCGAGACCTTCAAGAACGGCAATCCCAAGGTGCCGGGCCTGCCGATCGAGATCATCTGGTTCGTGATCATCGCGCTGCTGGCCACCTGGGTGCTGCTGCGCACGCCGGCGGGCAACTGGATTTTCGCCGCCGGCGGCGACACCAATGCCGCCACCAACTCGGGCGTGCCGGTGCGGCGAGTGAAGATTTCGCTCTTCATGGTCACCGCCTGTTGCGCCGCTCTGGTGGCAATCATCACGGTGATGGACGCAGGCTCGACCGACTCGCGCCGGGGCTTTCAGAAGGAATTCGAGGCGATCATCGCCGCGGTGATCGGCGGCTGCCTGCTGACCGGCGGCTATGGCTCGGCGATCGGGGCGTTCTTTGGCTCGATCATCTTCGGCATGGTGGTCATCGGGCTGACCTACACCGATTTCGACCAGGACTGGTTCCAGGTGTTCCTGGGCGGCATGCTGTTGATCGCGGTGTTGTTCAACAATGCCATCCGCAAGCGCGTGACGGGAGAACGTTGAGATGACCGAGGACACAACCTTTCACCACGGCGACGCGCCCAATACCGCCGAGCCGATCGTCAAGATGGTCGATATCGAGAAGCATTTCGGCAATATCATCGCCCTGGCCGGCGTCAGCTTCGACGTCAAGCCGGGGGAGTGTCACTGCCTGCTGGGCGACAATGGCGCCGGCAAGTCGACCTTCATCAAGACCATGTCGGGCGTGCACAAGCCCACCAAGGGCGAGATTCTCTTCGAAGGGCAGACCATGGATTTCGGCAGTCCGAGGGATGCCATGGAGGCGGGGATTGCCACGGTGTTCCAGGACCTTGCGATGATCCCCCTGATGAGCGTGACGCGGAACTTCTTCATGGGGCGCGAGCCCACCATCGGGCGCGGGCCGTTCAAGCGCATGGACGTCGCCCGGATGAACGAGATCACCATGGCCGAAATGCGCAAGATGGGGATCAACCTGCGCGCGCCCGATCAGGCTGTGGGGACCCTGTCGGGCGGCGAGCGTCAGACGGTGGCGATTGCCAGGGCGGTGCATTTCGGCGCCAAGATCCTGATTTTGGATGAACCGACCTCGGCACTTGGCGTGCGCCAAACCTCGAACGTGCTGGCAACCATCGACAAGGTGCGCAAGGCCGGGATCGGTGTGGTTTTCATCAGCCACAACGTGCGGCACGCTTTGGCGGTGGGCGACCGGTTCACGGTGCTGAACAGGGGCAAGACGCTGGGGACGGCGCAGCGTGGAGAGATCACGCCGGAAGAGCTGCAGGACATGATGGCCGGCGGCCAGGAGATGGCGCAGCTGGAGGGATCGCTGGGCGGGACGGTGTGAAGGGCTGAAACGCCTGCGCCCCTCGTGGCCCGGAATCAAGGGCGTCAGCCCGCCGGGCCAGCGGCTGCCCGCCCCACCGGGCTGCCGCTTTGGCTGGGCTTGGTGCGTCGTTCGGAGGTTATCCGGATTTGGCCGGGATAAAGTGCGGCTGAACTGCCGAGGTAGCGGCATCTCCCGGGCAGCCGCTGGCCCGGCATGTTGGGTGGGGTGGCTGAAGTGAGGAGTGCTTTGGCGCCTTCCGAAAAACCCCTGAGCCACTCGTGGCCCGGAATCAAGGGCGTCAGCCCGCCGGGCCAGCGGCTGCCCGCCCCAACGGGCTGCCGCTTTGGCTGGTCTTGGTGCGTCTCTCAGAGGTCTTCCGGATTTGGCCGGGATAAAGTGCCAAAGAACTGCCGGTGCAGCGGCATCCCGCGGGCAGCCGCTGGCCCGGCATGCGGGTGGGGTGGCTGGAGTGAGGAAGGCTTTGGCGCCTCTCGAAAAACGCCTGCGCCCCTCGTGGCCCGGAACAGGGGCGCAAGCCCGCCGGGCCAGCGGCTGCCCGCCCCACCGGGCTGCCGCTTTCGCTGACGCAAGCGCCTAGCTCGGAGGTTCTCCGGATTTGGCTGGGATAAAGTGCGGCAGAACGACGGGAGCAGCGGCATCCCGCGGGCAGCCGCTGGCCCGTCTCAGAGCGAATAGGCCGCCGGAGCAAGCTCCGGCGGCCTGAAGATCAAACCGAGGTACAGATGTACTTCAGCTCCATGAACTCATCCATGCCGTGCCGGCTGCCTTCGCGGCCGAGGCCGGATTGCTTGACCCCGCCAAAGGGCGCCACCTCGGTCGAGATCAGACCGGTGTTCACGCCGACCATGCCGTATTCCAGCGCTTCCTGCACCTTGGTTACCCGGCTCAGGTCCTTGGCGTAGAAGTACGACGCCAGGCCGAAGATCGTGTCATTGGCCAGCTCGATCACCTCGTCGACGGTGTCGAACTTGAACAGCGGTGCCATCGGGCCGAAGGTCTCGTCCTGCGAGAACACCATCTCCTTGGTCGCCCCGGTGATGATCGTCGGCTCGAAGAAGGTGCCGCCAAGTTCGTGACGCTTGCCGCCCTGGATCACCTTGCCGCCCTTGGCGAGGGCATCGGCGATATGCTCTTCGACCTTCTCGACCGCCGCCTCGTTGATCAGCGGGCCGACGGTGGGTTCGTCCGCCAGACCGTCGCCGACCTTCATGTCGGCCACGGCCTTGGCCAGCTTCTCGGCAAAGGCGTCATAGACGCCGGCCTGCACGTAGATCCGGTTGGCGCAGACGCAGGTCTGGCCGTTGTTGCGGTACTTCGAGATCATCGCGCCTTCGACGGCGGCATCCAGATCGGCGTCGTCGAACACGATGAAGGGCGCGTTGCCGCCCAGTTCCATCGAGCATTTCATCACCTGGTCGGCGGCCTGCTTCAGCAGGATGCGGCCCACCTCGGTCGAGCCGGTGAAGGTCAGCTTGCGGACCTTGGGGTTCTCGCAGAATTCCTTGCCGATCTCGGAGGAACGCGACGAGGGGATCACCGAGAAGACACCATGCGGAATGCCGGCGCGTTCGGCCAGAACCCCCAGCGCCAGCGCCGAAAGCGGCGTCTCGGCGGCGGGGCGGGCGACAAAGGCGCAGCCAGAGGCCAGCGCCGGGCCGGCCTTGCGGGTGATCATCGCGTTGGGGAAGTTCCACGGCGTGATCGAGGCGGCCACGCCGATCGGCTGGCTGATCACAGTGATCCGCTTGTCGCGCTGGTGGCCGGGGATGGTCTCGCCATAGGCGCGCTTGGCCTCTTCTGCGAACCATTCGATGAAGGACGCGCCATACATCACCTCACCCTTGGCCTCGGCCTTGGGCTTGCCCTGTTCGGCGGTGAGGATCTTGCCCAGGTCCTCGGCATGTTCGACCATCAGGTCGAACCACTTGCGCAGAACGGCGGCACGTTCCTTGCCGGTCCATTGCGCCCAGTCCTTCTGCGCCACATAGGCGGCATCGATCGCCTCGGCGCATTCTTCGCGCGACAGGTCGGCGACCTTGGCAATGACATCGCCACGCGCCGGGTTGGTCACGTCAAAGGTGGCGCCGTCCCTGGCGTCACGCCATTCGCCGGCCAGATAGGCCTTGGTGGCGATCAGCTCGGGATCGTTCAGCAGGGAGGCAAGATCGGTCTGTTGGTCGAGCATGCAGGAAGCTCCAATTCTCAGTTGTCTGTTTCGGAAAAAGGTTGCGTCGCCAGTTCGGCGGCAATGTCATCGTCAAGCGGCGTGCCGCAGGTTTTCAGCAGGAAGCCCAGCGTGGAATAGAAGCCGACCGTCGCCATCACGTCGATCATGCCTTCCTTGCCATAGGCTTCGACCAGTGCCTTGGCGGTCATCGGCGAAAGCTGCTTCATGTCGAAAAGTTCGTCCACCGCCCGCGCCAGAAGTGCATCCTCCGGCGCCATGCCGTCGATCTGGCCACGGATCGAGGCGATGCGGGCATCGGTGAAGCCCACCTTGCGGGCGCGCGAAATGTGCTGCTGCCATTCGTAGCGCGAGCTCAGCCGCACGCCGGTGCGCAGGATCACCACTTCGACCATCTCGAGCCCCAGCGCGCTTTTCAGCACGACGTGATCGCGCAGCGTGGCCCAGGCGCGCAGCAGCGCCGGGTCATGCGCCATGGTGCGATAGACGTTGAGCTTGCCGGCAAAGCCGCCGGTCATCTCGGCGATCTCCTCGGGCCAGTCGGCGTCGGAGATCGGGGGCAGGGGAAAGGCGGCGGTCATCGGCTCTGTCCTTGGCAGCTCTCACGCATCAGATAGAGGCCGCGATGGCGCGGTCCAGCTTGTCGACCAATTCGTCAAGCTGCGCCTCCTCGATGATGAAGGGCGGGGCCAGAAGCACGTGATCGCCGCGCTGACCATCGAGCGTGCCGGACATCGGATAGCAGATCAGGCCCTCGGCGAAGGCAGCCTTCTTGATCTTGGCGGCCAGCCCCTTGGCGGGATCGAAGGGCTCCTTGCTGTCGCGGTCTTCCACCAGTTCGATGCCGCGGAACAATCCACGGCCGCGGATGTCACCGACATGCGGGTGCTGGCCGAAGCGCTCGGTCAGTTTTTCCTGCAGCTTCTCGCCCATTTCCTGAACCCGCGGCAGCAGTCCGCGGTCGAGGATGGCCGAGACGACGGCCTTGCCGGCCGCCGCGGCGACTGGATGGCCCATGTAGGTGTGGCCGTGCTGGAAGAAGCCGGTGCCACTGGCAATGGTGTCGTAAATCTCCGAGGTGCAGAGCATCGCGCCGATCGGCTGATAGCCGGCGCCCAAACCTTTGGCCACGCAAAGGATATCCGGGCTGATGCCGTCCTGCTCGCAGGCGAAAAGCGTGCCGGTCCGGCCCATGCCGCACATCACCTCGTCGAGGATCAGGAGGATGCCGTGGCGGTCGCAGATCTCGCGGATGCGCTTGAAATAACCCGGTGCCGGGGCCAGGGCGCCGGCGGTGGCGCCCACCACCGGTTCGGCGATGAAGGCCATGACGCTCTCGGGGCCAAGGCGCTGGATCTCGTCCTCCAGCGCATCGGCAGCGCGGCGGCCGTAATCCTCGGCGCTCTCGCCCTCGTGGCGCAGGCGGTAGTCGTAGCAGGGGTCGATATGGCTCACGTCAAGCAGCAGCGGCGCGAATTGCGCCCGGCGCCATTCGTTGCCGCCGGCGGAAAGCGCGCCGATGGTGTTGCCGTGGTAGCTCTGCTTGCGAGCGATCAGCTTGCCGCGCTGCGGCTCGCCTTTCTCGACCCAGTATTGCCGGGCCAGCTTGATCGCGGCCTCGGTGGCCTCTGACCCGCCGGAGACCAGGTAGACCCGGTCGATCCCTTCGGGCGCATTGGCGATCAGCAGATCGGCCAGTTCCTCGGCCGGCTGCGAGGTGAAGAATCCGGTGTGGGCAAAGGCCAGGGTGTCGATCTGCGCCTTGACGGCGGCCACGACCTCTTCGTCGTTGTGGCCGAGGCACGACACCGCGGCGCCGCCCGATCCGTCCAGGTAGCGCTTGCCGTCGGCATCGATCAGGTAGCAGCCCTCGCCGCCGACGGCGGTGGGAAGCTTGGCTTTGGAATGGCGCGGAAAGACGTGGTTCATCGGAGGAGCTCCTGATTGAGGCAACCGGGGGGACCCGTCCAGCGAGGGCGGGCCTGCATCCCGCGTAAACCTGATGACAGGAGCAAGCAAGGCTGGCGGCGGGAAAATGCCGCCAGCCTCGGGGTCTGGTCACTCGGCGGCGAGCGCCTGTTCGTCGGCAATCGCCTCGGCCAGGGCGGCCTCGAAGATCACCATGGCTTCCTCGATGATCTCGTCCGACGCGGTCAGCGGCACCATGATGCGCAGCGCGTTGCCGTGCATGCCGCAGGCCAGCAGGATCAGGCCCTTCTGCAGCGCCTTGGCGATCACCGCCTTGGTCAGCGCGGCATCCGGAGTGGCGGTGTCGAAGTCGGTGACAAACTCCACCGCCAGCATCGCGCCAAGACCGCGGATGTCCCACATCCGGAAGGGCGCAACCCGCGCGCCGATCTCGGCAAAGCGGGCGCGGAAGGTTTCGCCCAGCGCGGCGGAGCGTGCGAGCAATCCTTCGCTTTCGATCGCCTCGATGGCTGCAAGCGCCGCGGCACAGGCCACCGGGTTGCCGCCATAGGTGCCGCCAAGGCCGCCGGGGGCGAGGCTGTCCATCACGTCGGCGCGGCCGATCACGCCGGCAATCGGATAGCCGCCGGCCATCGACTTGGCACAGGTGATCAGGTCGGGCGCGACGCCGGAATGCTCGATGGCAAACCAGGTGCCGGTGCGGCCGAAGCCGGCCTGGATCTCGTCGGAGATCAGCAGGATGCCGTGCTTGTCACAGATCGCGCGCAGCGCCTGGAACATCTCGGCGGGCACCGGGTGATAGCCGCCTTCGCCGAGCACCGGCTCGAGAATGATCGCCGCCACGCGGTCGGGCTGGGCATCGGTCAGGAACAGCATCTCGAGCGCCTTGAGGCTGTCCTCGACGGTGACGCCCTGGCGCGCATCCGGGAAGGGCGCGCGGAAGATGTCGGCGGGGAAGGGGCCGACGTCCTTCTTGTAGGGGGTGATCTTGCCGGTCATGCCGAGGGTCAGCAGGGTGCGGCCATGGTACGAGCCGTTGAAGGCGATGATGCCGGGACGGCCGGTGTGGGCGCGGGCGATCTTGACGGCGTTCTCGACGGCTTCGGCACCGGTGGTGACCAGCAGCGTCTTCTTGGCGAAATCGCCCGGCGCGAGTGCGTTCAGCTTTTCGGCCAGCGCCACGTAGGGCTCATAGGGCACCACCTGGAAGGAGGTGTGGGTATAGAGGTCTTCCTGCGCCTTGGCGGCGGCAACCACGCCGGGGTGGCGATGACCGGTGTTCAGCACGGCAATGCCGCCGGCAAAGTCGATATAGCGCTTGCCTTCGACATCCCAGAGTTCGGCGTTCTCGGCGCGGGCGGCAAAGATCGGCGCGGCCGAGGCGACACCGCGCGGCACGGAGGCTTCGCGACGGGCCAGGAGGGCGGCATTGCTGCCGGTCTGGACAGCGGCGGCCGGTTTGGCGGGCGCGGCGGCAGTCTTGGCGGGCGCTGCGGCAGGCTTGCTCGCCGGCTTGCGCGCGGTGGTTTTCTTGTCCTTGTTCGCGGCCCTGGTGGCGCGCGGCTTGGTGCTGGCGGTCATATGCCCAACCCTCCGGTGAATGATTAAAAAATTAGTACGCCGTGATCATTATTTTTGTCAATCCGTCCGCGCGGCGTTCTTTGATCAAATTTCTAAGTGCCTGTGAAATCCCATATAAATATGGCGGATCGGCGGGTATTCGCTCGGATCGCCGCGCGAATACCGGTTGACCGCCGGCAAAATCAGCGCTTACAATTTCAAACACGCACTCAAAATAAGGCGACGCATTGGATATCGGTGGCAGACTCAGGGCGGCGCGCGAGGCGCGCGGCATGTCGCAGCGGGAGCTGGCGGCGCGGGCCGGAATGACCAATGGCGCGGTGTCGATGATCGAGCAGAACAAGACCAGCCCCTCGGTCTCGTCACTCAAAAGCCTTCTCGACGCGGTGCAGACCCCGCTGTCGGAGTTTTTCTCCGAGGTCGAGGACGCCGGCACGCCCAAGTACTTCTATACCGCCGACGAATTCATCGAGCTTTCGCCGCAGGACATGGGACTGGGCAAGGGCGCCTCGCGGGTGTCGCTGCGCCAGCTCGGCAATGCCTCGTCGCACAGCCTGCAGCTCCTGCACGAGACCTATCCCCCCGGCGCCGACACCGGTGAGAAGATGCTGAGCCATCAGGCGGAAGAGGCCGGCGTGGTGATCTCGGGCATCATCGAGATCACCGTGGGCGATCAGGTTCGGGTGCTCAACAAGGGTGACGGCTATCTGTTCGACAGCCGGCTGCCGCACAAGTTCCGCAACATCGGCGACCAGGATTGCGTGATCATCAGCGCCTGCACCCCGCCGACGTTTTGACGAAATGCCCGCAAAACGGGCGATGCGCCCAATCCGCAGGCGGGCGTTTTCCGAGACAGTTGATTGTGAGGTGCCCCAAGCTATGCTGAAGGCACGAGAATTCCGGTTCGAGGGGGTGAGGGCCGTGTGGCTCACCTCGGGCCAGAAGGGGATTGGAGGCAGGAATTTGGCCGGTTTTCGCGGCTTTTACCATTCCAAGATGCGCCCGGCGCCAGAGGGCGGCGCGACGGCGCGTACCGCGACGTTCCTTCGATCGTCCTTTCCAGTGCGCCGGAAGGCTGACACTGTGACACACCAGACCACGATTCCGTGGCGGGGCGCGAGCCGGGCAGAGATCCGCCGTATTCCCCGTCAGCCAGGGGGGCAACAGAACAACCCGGCGCAGCAAAGACCTGTGCCGTGCAAGGAGACAGAAAGCAGATGACCCCTTTCGCAATCGCCGGCGTGCAGATGCATGTCGCGGCGCTGCATTCCAACGTCGAAGGCATGAAGCAGCGGCTTGCCGTGCTGATGGCCCGGTTCCCCTGGACCCAGATGGTGGTGTTCTCGGAGCTGGCGGCCTTTGGCCCGCTGCATGACTATGCCCTGCCGTTCCCGAACGACACGCTCGCCATCTTTCAGGCAGAGGCGCGGCGCCACCGGATCTGGCTGATCCCGGGCTCGATGTTCGAAAAGGCCGAGGATGGCCAGATCTACAACACCTCGGTGGTGATCAATCCCGAGGGCGAGATCATCAGCAGCTACCGCAAGATGTTCCCGTTCAAGCCCTATGAGGCCGATATCGCCTCTGGCACCGAATTCTGCGTCTTCGACGTGCCTGACGTCGGCCGCTTCGGCCTGTCGATCTGCTATGACATCTGGTTCCCCGAAACCACGCGGCAGCTGACCAGCCAGGGCGTCGAGGTGCTGTTGCACCCGGTGCTGACCGGCACCACCGACCGCGACGCCGAGATCGCCATCGCACGCGCCACCGCGGCGCAGTTCCAGTGCTACGTGATCGACGTCAACGGCCTTGGCGCCGGCGGCGTGGGCAAGTCGCTGGTGGTCGATCCGACCGCCACGGTGCTGCACCAGTCGGCCGGGCAGGAGGACATGTTCCCGATCGAGGTCGATCTCGACATGGTCCGCCGCCAGCGCGAGACCGGGATGAAGGGGCTGGGCCAGGTGCTCAAGAGCTTCCGCGACCGCGAGGCCGATTTCCCGGTCTACGACCGCACCAGCGGCACCGACGCCTATCTCAAGACACTGGGCCCGCTCGCCATCCCGCAGCAGGGATCGCAGGCCGGGGTGAACACCTCGGACCCGCGCAGCGCGCTGGGGCTCGACCCGCAAGCCAACAGGCCGGAAGACAACCTGCCGCCTTACAAGATGGTCGGCGGCACCGGCTGACGGCCGCCTCCGACCGGATGGCAGAACAACACGCAGCGTCGCAAAGGCGCCAACAGGGAGACCGGAATGAACGTACCTGCAAGTGACAAGGATCTGCCATCCATCGGGGATTACTACAGTGCCACGCAGCTGCGGGCCGATCGCTGGAGCGCGCTGCGCGAATGCGTGGAATCGCTGCGGCTGTCCGGCATGGAGGGGCGCTCGGCGCAGCGGCTGATCAAGACCGCCGAGTCGCTGTTCCAGTCGCTGGCCCCGATCGAATCCTACTGGGCCTTTCCCGGCCATGCCGCCTTTGAACACCTGCGCCGCCTGCTCGAGATGCGCAATATCGACGACCTGTCGATCTCGGTCAGGCGGGTAGCGCGGGCGCTGACCTCGGGCGCCTATCGCCGCCGGCACATTCCGCTGGGCGCCGACGAGATCGACAGCGAGGACTACGAAGACGAAAGCGCGATCTCGCCAGAGGCCCGCGCGCTGGGGCGGCCCTATTTCGAGGTGATGATCGTCGACAGCGTCAACGAGCATCAGGAGCGCTTCCTGCGCAACGCGCTGCACCGCGCCCGCCGGCCGGAGGACCCGTTCCATTACGAGCCGGTGGTGGTGCCCTCGGTCGAGGATGCGCTGATCGGCATCCTGTTCAACCACAACGTCCAGGCGGTGGTGGTGCGGCCCGGGCTGGTGCTGAAATCGCACAACGAGCTGCCGCTGCTGAAGAAATACCTCGTCACCCTCGGCACCGAGGGCGAGGTCGACCACCTCTCGCCCAGCGAATACGGCCCCGAGGCCTGTCGGCTGATCGCCAAACTGCGGCCCGAACTTGATGCCTATCTGGTGACGGATCGTTCGGCGGAAGAGATCGCCGGGCTCGATCTGGGGCGCTGCCGCCGTGTCTTCTACAACCAGGAAGACTTCATGGAGCTGCACCTCAACATCCTGCGCGGGGTGGGGGCACGCTTCAAGACGCCGTTCTTTACCGCGCTCAAGGAATATTCCCGCCAGCCCACCGGCGTGTTCCACGCCATGCCGATCAGCCGGGGCAAGTCGATCACCCGGTCGCACTGGATCCAGGACATGGGCGCCTTCTATGGCCCCAACATCTTCCTCGCCGAGACCTCGGCCACATCCGGCGGGCTCGACAGCCTGCTCGAACCGCGCGGCCCGATCAAGGAGGCGCAGGTCATGGCGGCGCGGGCCTTCGGCTCGAAACAGACGTTCTTTGCCACCAACGGCACCTCGACCTGCAACAAGATCGTGGTGCAGGCGCTCTGCAAGCCGGGCGATATCGTGCTGGTCGACCGCGACTGCCACAAGTCGCACCACTACGGCATGGTGCTGTCTGGCGCGCATGTGGTCTACATGGACAGCTATCCGCTGCACCAATACTCGATGTACGGCGCGGTGCCGGTGCGTGAGATCAAGCACCACCTGCTGAAACTCAAGGCCGCCGGCAAGCTCGACAAGGTGCGCATGGTGCTACTGACCAACTGTACCTTCGACGGCATCGTCTACAACGTGCAGCGGGTGATGGAGGAATGCCTTGCGATCAAGAAGGACCTGATCTTCCTCTGGGACGAGGCGTGGTTCGCCTTTGCCCGCTTCAACCCGACCTATCGCCAGCGGACGGCGATGGACGTGGCCAATACCCTGCGCGAGACCCTGCGCACGCCCGAAGCGATCGCCGCCTGGGAACGCCAGGAGAAAGAGCTGGAAGGCGCGGATGAAGAGACCATCCTGAACACTCGGCTGGTTCCACCGCCGGATGCGCGGGTGCGGGCCTATGCCACCCAGTCGACGCACAAGACCCTGACATCGCTGCGTCAGGGCTCGATGATCCACGTCAACGATCAGGACTTCAAGGGCGAGGTCGAACAGGCCTTCCACGAGGCCTACATGACCCATACCTCGACCTCGCCGAACTACCAGATCATCGCTTCGCTCGATGTCGGCCGGCGCCAGGTCGAGCTTGAAGGCTTCGAGTTCACCCAGAGGCAGGTCGAAAGCGCCATGGCGATCCGCCGGGCGGCGGCAAGCCATCCGCTGCTGCAGAAGTACTTCAAGGTGATCACCGCCGGCGACATGATCCCCGAGGAATATCGCGAAAGCGGCGTCAGCACCTATTACGAGCCGCATCAGGGTTGGACCGATATCTCGACCTCATGGACCACCGATGACTTCGTGCTCGACCCGACGCGGGTGACATTGGCGGTGGGCGGCACCGGCTGGGATGGCGATACCTTCAAGACCAAGATCCTGATGGACAAATACGGCATCCAGATCAACAAGACCTCGCGCAATACCGTGCTCTTCATGACCAATATCGGCACCACGCGCTCTTCCGTCGCCTATCTGATCGAAGTGCTGGTCGAGATCGCCAAGGAGCTGGACGAACTGCTCGACGACGCGTCGAAGATGGAGCGCCGCTCGTTCGAGAACCGGGTCTCGGCGCTGGTCGAACATGTGCCGCCGCTGCCGGACTTCAGCCATTTCCACCCGGCCTTCCGCTATGGTGACGAGACGCCCGAGGGTGACATTCGCGCGGCCTTTTTCCTCGCCTACGACGAGGAGAAATGCGACTACCTGCCGCTCGACGACACCCTGCAGAAGCGGCTCGAGGACGGCGAGGAGCTGGTCTCGACCTCCTTCATCATTCCCTATCCGCCGGGCTTTCCGATCCTGGTGCCGGGGCAGGTGATCAGCCCGGAAATCCTCAGCTTCATGCGGGCGCTCGACGTGAGCGAGATCCACGGCTTCCGCGCCGATCTGGGGCTCAGGGTCTTTACCAAGGAGGCGCTGAAAGGCTTTTCCTGCAGCAATCCCTGAACCCCAAACGAGGAACGACCGATGGCCAGAAAAACCCTGCGCAACATCTCCGAGATCCGGCGGTTCTTTCACACCAATACCGATCCGGTCTATTTCGTCTCGGCGACCAACTTCAACCTGCTCGGTCTCGACGAGTGGGTGCGGAACTTCAAGTATATCTGTTACATGGACTGTTTCGACGGGCGGCACCCGAATGTCATCGTGCCGTCGGAAATGCCGCATGACGAATTCCAGTCGATCGAGGACATCAACAATTACCTGCTGCAGCACAAGGAGGTGGTGGATTACGTCAAGGCGCGCGGCGGCAAGCCCAAGTTCGTCTTTCTGATGTTCGACGAGACCACCGAACGGCTGGTCAAGGAACTGGGCGGCGAGCTGTGGTTCCCCAAGGCCAAGCTGCGCAGCAGCATGGACAACAAGATCGAGACCGTGCGCATCGGCAACAAGGCCGGCGTGCCCTCGGTGCCCAACACCCTGTCGGAGGTGCGCGATTACGCCCACCTGCGCGAGGTGTGTGAAAAGGCCGGTCTCGGTCACGATTTGGTGCTGCAATCGGCCTATGGCGACAGCGGCCACACCACGTTCTTCATCGCCTCCGAGGCCGATTTCCGCAAGCACGAGCACGAGATCGTCGGCGAGGGCGAGATCAAGATCATGAAGCGGATCGATTGCCGTGGCTCGGCGATCGAGGCCTGCGCGACGTCGCAGGGCACTATCGTCGGCCCGCTGATGACCGAGCTGGTGGGCTTCAAGGATCTCACGCCCTATCGCGGCGGCTGGTGCGGCAACGAGATCTTCTCGACCGCCTTTCCGCCCAAGACCCGGCAGATGGCGCGCGAGCTGACCTTCAAGTTCGGCGAACAGCTGCGCAAGGAGGGCTATCGCGGCTACTTCGAGCTCGATTTCCTGATCGACAAGAAGACCGGCGACATCTGGCTGGGCGAGCTCAACCCGCGGATAACCGGCGCCAGTTCGATGACCAATCATGCGGCCTTTGCCCATGCGGATGCACCGTTGTTCCTGTTCCACCTGCTGGAGTTCTCGAAGAAACCCTTCGAGATCGACGTCGAAGAGCTCAATGCCCGCTGGTCCGATCCCGACATGATCGACTCGTGGTCGCAGATGGTGATCAAGCACACCGACGACAGCGTCGACATCATCACCGAGGCGCCGCAATCGGGCATCTATCGCATGGCCGAGGATGGTTCGGTCGAATTTGCTCGCTTCGACTATCACCGCCGTGCCGTCGAGAGCGAGGAAGAGGCGTTCTTCCTGCGCATCCTCAAGCCCGGCGATTACCGTTACGAGGGCGCCGATCTGGGCATTCTCGTCACCCGGGGCCGGTCGATGACCAAGGGCTTCCAGCTGACCGACAAGTCGAAGCAGTGGATCGCCGGGATCAAGAACGCCTATCACGCCAGGCCCTTGCCCTCGGCGCAGGTGCTCGAAGACCCGTCCTTCAAGATCCTCTAGGGGCAGGGTCCGTATCCCGTGACCATGTTGTTCCGCGCCATTGCAGAGGACCGGCCCGGCCCGAAATGGGCCGGTCTCTTTGCCGCGTACTGGCCCGCCTATCACCGCTGGTGGGCGCGCGAGGGGCTGACGGCGCGGCCGACCTATCTGGAATGCCGCAAGGCGCTGCGCCGCCACATGCCCGAGATCGCCGATCTCTGGGAAGAGCTCTGCGATCTGGCCGGCGGCGGCGACGCGGCGGCGCGGTTTCTCAGCTTCTACGGCCCGCCTGCGTACCTTTCGGCCTGTTCTCAGGCGATCTGGCAGGGGGACGCGCCCCTGCTGGTGCGGAACTACGATTACGCGCCGCTGGCCTTTGACGCCGTGGTGCTGAAAACCCGCTGGCAGGGCAGGGGCGTGATCGGCATGTCCGACGGGCTGTTTGGCCTGGTCGACGGGATCAACGATGCCGGTCTCGCGGTCTCGCTCACCTTTGGCGGGCGGCGCAATACCGGGCGCGGCTTTGGCGTGCCGTTGATCCTGCGCTACGTGCTGCAGACCTGCATCAGCACCAAAGAGGCCGGCGAAGCGCTGGCGCGCATTCCCTGCCACATGAGCTACAACGTCACCGTGCTGGATGCCGACCGTCAGTACCTGACCGCCTATCTCGCGCCGGATCGCAAACCGGTGCTGAGCCACGCCGCGGTGGCCACCAACCACCAGGAGCGGGTCGAATGGTCCTCGCATGCCCGCTTTACCGCAACGGTCGAGCGCGAGCGGTTCCTGCTGCAACAGCTCACCCTGCATCCGACCACCGATGACCGCTTTGTTGCCGCCTTCCTGCGCCCGCCGCTTTATTCCACCGCCTTCAATGCCGGCTTCGGCACGCTCTACACCGCGGCCTATCGGCCGCGCGAGGGGCGGCTCGAGCTGCATTGGCCGCACCGCAGCTGGGTCAAGAGCTTTGACCATTTTCCCGAGGACGCCGTGCAGGTGGTGATCCCGGGAAGCGGGGCGGCGCAGGTTTAACTGGAATACTAGAATGCAATCGTGCTAGGGCAGGGCCAAGTTTCCCGAGATGCGAGCCCCTGACATGACGCCGACCCCTTCCTCCATCGCCGCACAGTTCCCCGATGACACGGCCAGCGCCGACACCTGGGTCGGGTGGTTCTGGTCGGACTTCCTGCCGGCCTGGGCGCAACACGCGCAGCAGTCAGAGGGCCTCGGGTTCTTCGACGTGCTCGACGCCGAGGCCCGACCGGTGGCGCCAGAGCGGCGCACTCTGCTGGCCCAGGCGCGGCTGCTGTTCACTTTCTCGCATCTGGCGCTGCTGTCTGACGCGCCGCAGTGGCGCGAGGCCGCCCAGCAGGCGCACCGCGCGCTGCCGGCCTTTCGCAAGCCCTCGGGGCTCTATTGCCGCGCAGTGCTGCGCGATGGCAGTGCGACCGGCGAGGCAGACGATCTTCTGGCCACCAGCTACGACCAGAGCTTCGTGATCCTCGCCCTGTCCACCTGGGGCCGGCTGCACCCCGAAGCGTCGGTCGGCGAAGAGCTGGAGTCCTGCTGGCAGGCACTGGAAACCCGGCTGACCGATCCCGTGACCGGCCTGCTGCTGGAGCATGACGGGTTGAGCGATCCCGCCGCTCCCGGCGCGCCGCCGCGCGCGCAGAATCCGCATATGCACAATTACGAAGCCGCGCTGCAGGCCTACGAGATGACCGGCGCGGCCAAATGGCTGGACCGCGCGCAGAAGATGCGCGCCAAGGGGCTGGAGTATTTCTTCGATACCCAGAGCGGCACGATCACCGAATTCCTCGCCCCCGACCTTTCGGTTTTGCCGGGACGGGACGGCATGCGGCGTGAGATTGGCCATCAATGCGAATGGGCCTGGCTGCTGCTGCGCGAGGTCGAACTGGGCGGCGATCCGGCGATGGCGGATGTGGCGGCACGGCTTCTGGCCTTTGCCGATACCCATGGGTTTGCCGAGGCTGGCGTGATGCAGGGCGCGGTGTTCGACGCGGTCTCGGCGGATGCCGGCTGGCGCGAGGACCGCTTCCTGCTCTGGCCGCAGACCGAGGCGATCAAGGCCTGTGCCCTGCGCGCCTCCGACCCGGTGCAGGCCGACCGGGCACGCGCGCTGGCCTTGGTGACCTTCCGCCGCTTTTTCGCCGGCCGCGCGGCCTTTGTAAACCAGCTCGACGCCGAGGGGGAGGTGCTCTGGCCCGAGGCGCTCAGCCGGTTGCACTACCACCTCGTGCTGGGCTTCACCGAGGGCGCCCGCGCCGGGCTGTGGCAGGGGCCGGTGTGAGGAGCGTCAAACACCGGACGCCTGGTGCCACGCCGTCCCGGACTTGATCCGGGACCTCCCGCCCAACGCCCGTGATGAGGCCCCGGATCAAGTCCGGGGCGTGGGGGTCCGAGTGGGCACTTTTTGCTTCTGGCGGCCCGGTGGGAAAGCGCTTGGGACTACCGCTCAACGCCAAAGGTGAGGCCCCGGATCTAGTCCGGGGCGCGTGTCGCTTGACCGGCATCTGCACCGCCCGAAGACCCCAACGCAACCCTCCGCGAGACTCCGCGACGCGCCCGAAACCCCCACTTCTCCCAAGCCACTTTCCTCTGCCGCACAAGCAGGTTATCGGGCAATATCACCGGCCTCTGGTCAAACCCCCGGCGCCGCCCTACCTGTAGTGGGTCCGCAGGGCGCCAGGCCAGAGACACCGGTGGACATGGCGGACGAGCAGTGGAGTCCAAGGGTGCTAGGCAGGTTCAAGAACGATTACGATCCGATGGATTTCCTCGCCGGTGACGGCGAGATGGCGCAGCGCATGCGCGACTTCGACTGGGCCGGCCATCCGCTGGGCCCGCCGGCGAAATGGCCGCAATCGCTGCGTGCCGCGCTGTCGATCTGCCTGAACTCGGCCTTTCCGACCGCGATCTACTGGGGCCCCGACCTGCGGCTCCTCTACAACGACGCCTGGGCGCCGATCCCGGGG
This sequence comes from Marinovum sp., assembly GCF_048263515.1. Taxonomy (NCBI): domain Bacteria; kingdom Pseudomonadati; phylum Pseudomonadota; class Alphaproteobacteria; order Rhodobacterales; family Roseobacteraceae; genus Marinovum; species Marinovum sp. The sequence goes on from NZ_JBLXEC010000004.1 coordinate 188,040, forward strand.
CCGCGCCATCCCGACGCCCTGGGCAAACCGGGGCGCGAGGTCTGGTCTGACATCTGGCACATCATCGACCCGCAGTTCCGCCAAGTGCTCGAGGACGGCAAGGGGCTGTTTGCCCAGGAACAGATGCTGCCGATGAGGCGCCACGGCATCGAGGAAGAGACCTGGTGGAACTACAGCTTCACGCCGCTGCGCGACGAAGACGGGCGGATCGTCGGCATCTTCAACTCCGGCAACGAGATCACCGAGAACGTGCTGCAACGCCGCAACGCCGAGTTTCTTGTGGCCGCCAACAACGCCTTCCGCACTTCGAAAACGCCGCAGGAGGCGCTGCGCCTGTCGCTGTCAATGCTGGGCAGCCTGCTGGGGGCCTGCCGCGTCGCGCTGCGCGAACGCACCACCCGGGGCGGCGAAGTGGGCTTCGAGCTGGTGCATGAATGGTGTGCCGAGGGCACGCCGCCCTCGGAAAAGGTCGCTCTGGCGTCGCGGGTCGGCTCCCGCGTGCAGGAACGCTTCATGTCCGGCAAGGTCACCAGCGCCGCGCTGAGCGATCCGGAACTCGAACCGGAAAGCCGCAACTACCTGATGTCCGAAGGCGTGGTGCAGGGCCTGGGCGTGCCCTGGGTCGAGAATGGCGAGGTGACCTCGGTCATCGCGGCGCAATGGCACAAGGAACGGGCGATCTCGGCGCTCGACATCTCGGCAATCGAGCGGGTGCTGGAAACCACCATGGGCTGGATCGACCGCGAACGCGCCCGCGACCGCGAGCGGGTGATGGCCAGCGAGATCGACCACCGCGCCCGCAACCTGCTGGCGGTGGTGCAATCGGTGACGCGGATGACCACCGGTGACGATGTGGCGCAGGTCAAGGCCGACCTCGAGGGCCGGTTCTCGGCGCTGTCGCGGGTGCATGGGCTGCTGGGGCAGAAGCGCTGGAGCAATGTCACCTTTCAGGAGCTGGCCGAGGAGGAGCTGGCGCCCTTCGGCCCGGACGTCTTTGACCGGATCGACATGACCGGCCCGCGGGTGGCGCTGACCCCGACCGAGGCGCAGATCATCGCGATGATCCTGCACGAGCTGACCACCAATGCGCTGAAACACGGCTTCCTCAGCACGCCTGACGGCCGGCTGTCGCTGAGCTGGACGATGCCGGGCGGCGACCGGCTGGACGTGCGCTGGCACGAGACCGGAGTGCAGGCCGTGGGCCTGACCGAGGACAAGGGCTATGGCTCGCAACTGCTGTCAGAGGTGGTGCAGGGCCAGCTGGGCGGCGAGATGCAGCGCCGGGTCACGGCGGACGGCATCGAATGCGACCTGACCTTTCCGCGCCATGCCGATGCCGCGGCGCTGGCCGCGCCGGAGATTGCGCAACAGCCCGACGCGAAGCGGGCGCATGCCAAATCGGTGATGATCCTCGAGGATGACGTGATCATCGCCATGGATCTGGCCGCGACGCTGGAAGAGGCGGGGTTCACCCGCTTCGGCGAATTCCGCGACACCCGCAGCGCCTTGGCACGGATGGAGGTCGACCGGCCGGACCTCGCGATCCTCGACTGGACGCTGACCGGCGAAACCTCGGAGCCGGTGGCGGCCTGGCTCAGGGACAAGGGCATTCCCTTCGTCGTGGTCTCGGGGCAGGAGCTGTCGGATGCGCCGGAGGACCCGCGCCGCGGTGCGCCGCTGTTGATCAAGCCGATCTCCTACAGCGCGCTGGTGACGACGCTGCACCGGCTGTGACGGGGGCCTGCCGCGAGGCGTAGCTTTTGCCCGACAAGCCCGCTACCGTCGGCTGACAGGTCGACATATCGGAGCGCGCGATGGCAGGCAGGACAGAGGCCCCGCAAAGGGCTGCCTATGACGTGGTGATCGTCGGAGGCGCCATCATGGGCGCCTCGACCGCCTGGTTTCTGACCGACACCCCGGATTTCAACGGGCGCGTGCTGGTGGTCGAGCGTGACACCAGCTACTCGGCCTGTTCCACCGCCCATACCAACAGCTGCATGCGCCAGCAGTTCTCGACCGAGCTGAACGTTCGGATCAGCCAGTTCGCCGCCGATTTCGTCAAGAACATCCGGCGCTACATGGGCGGTGACGAGCGTATCCCGACACTGGGCATCCGCTCCTTCGGCTACATGTACCTGGCCGATACCGAGGCCTTTGCCGAGGTGCTGCGCCGCAATCAGCAGGTGCAGCTGGCCGCAGGTGCTGCGACGCAGCTTATGAGCGCCGAGGAGATCAAGGCGGCCTATCCGTTCTACAACGTCGATGACATCCTGCTGGGCTCGATCAACCTGGTGGACGAAGGCTATTGGGACGGTGCCGCGGTCTTTGACTGGTGGCGGCGGCAATCGCGCGAGCGGGGTGTCGAATATATCGAGAACGAGGTGGTGGCGGTCAATCGCAATGCGGCCGGCACAAAGGTCGAGAGCGTGACGCTGACATCAGGCGAAGTGATCGCCTGCGGCCAGCTGGTCAATGCCTCCGGTCCCCGCGCGGCGCTGACCGCGCGGATGGCAGGGATCGAGGTGCCGGTCGAGCCGCGCAAGCGCTATTCCTGGGTGTTCAAGGCCGAGCGCCCGCTCGACCGCGACCTGCCGCTGACCATCGATCCCTCTGGCGTACACGTGCGCGAAAACGGCGGTGGCACCTATCAATGTGGCGGCCATGGCGCAGAGGACCCGGCGGTCGACCCGGCCGATTTCACCATGGACCCGTCGCTCTGGCAGGATCACGTCTGGCCGGTGCTGGCGACGCGGATCCCGCAGTTCGAGGCGATCAAGGTGACGGCGGAATGGGCCGGGCATTACGCGATGAACACCTTCGACCACAACGCCATCACCGGGCCGCATCCGGAGCTGGGCAATTTCATCTTTCTCAACGGCTTTTCCGGCCATGGCCTGCAGCAGTCGCCGGCGATGGGGCGGGGGACGGCGGAATGGCTGACCTACGGCGGCTACCGCACGCTTGATTTGACACCGTTCCACTACGACCGCATTCTCGCCGGCACGCCGATCGTCGAGCGCGCGGTGATCTGAGCGCGGCGCTCAGGAGAGCGCCACCGTCTTGCCGGACAACCCCACGCTCAGTGTCAGGCTGCCTTCGTTGATCAGCCAGCGGCGCAGGGTGAAGCTGCGCGCGCCGGCCCGGTGCATCGGGTCGGCCTCGGCCAGGGCGCGGGCGGCCTCGAGGCTTTCGGCACGGTAGACGATCATCCCCATGCCCTCCATCTGCGTGCCGGTCTCATCCGACAGCGGTCCGGCAAGGGCCAGCTTGCCCTCGGCCTCGAGTCGGGCCTGATAAGCCAGGTGATCGGGCAGGGCGGCCTTGACGGCGGCCGGATCACCGGCAGGCACGGAGTGCGCGACATAGAGTTCGAGCGCCAGCGCGCCGCGCGCGCGGGCTTCGGTTTTGTAGCTGTCCCATGAAGGCATGACAAAAGTCCCTGATTTGCAAAAACATCGATTTTATTTGACGTAGATAAAATTTATCGGCAAAATCACGGTCAATCAAGATGGAGGAATCGATGCGGCTGCTGGTCGGAAGCGTTTCAGGAAAACAGAGTGTCTTCGCGGTCGAGGGCGACACGGCGGTCAATCTCACCGAGGCGCTGCCCGGGGTCGGGCGCGATCTCGCGGCGTTGATCGGGGATCCGGCACTGCTCGGACAGGCCCGTGAGGCCGCCAAGGGCGACAGGACGGTCGCGGTGGCCGACATCACGCCGGCCCTGCCACTGGCGGCGCCGCCGACGATCATCTGTCTCGGGCTGAACTACACCGACCACATCAAGGAAGGCGGCTACGACATCCCCGACTACCCGGCGCTCTTCATGCGCGGGCAGCAGTCGATCATGGCGGCGGGCCAGCCGATGGTGCGGCCGCGGTGTTCCGAACGGCTGGACTACGAAGCCGAGCTTATGCTCGTTATCGGCAAGGGCGGGCGGCATATCCCCGAGGCAGACGCGCTGGACCATGTCTTTGGCTACACCGTCTTCAACGACGGCTCGGTGCGCGACTACCAGCGCAAGACCCACCAGTGGACGCCGGGCAAGAATTTCGACGACACCGGCGCCATTGGTCCCTTCGTGGTGACGCCTGACGAGGTGCCGCCGGGCGCTTCGGGTTTGAAGATCGAGAGCCGGGTGGGCGACGAGATCCTGCAAAGCTCGAACACCGGCAACATGATCTGGTCGGTGGCGCAGACCATCGCGACGATCTCGGAATACACCACCCTGCAGCCCGGCGATCACATCGCCATGGGCACGCCCCCGGGTGTCGGCCACGCCAAGAAGCCGAACCCGCGCTGGCTGCGCCCCGGCGAGGTGGTCGAGGTCGAGATCGAGGGCATCGGCCTTTGTGCAAGCCCGATCATCGACGAGGCCGAGGCCGAACGGACCGCGGCCGAATGAGGACCGAGACGCTTGACACCCATCGCGCCAAAGCGCAGGACGCAGTCCGCGCCCTGCGTGGCCGGCTCGACCGCCTGGACGACGACGCCATCGACCTGATCCTGCGCGACGCGCGGTCGCATTACGACTGGACCGACCGCCCGGTCAGCGAGGCGATGCTGCGCGAGCTCTACGAGATCACCATCTCCGGGCCGACCAGCATGAACACCTGCCCGGCGCGTTTCGTCTTCGTGACCTCGGAGGCCGGCAAGGACCGGCTGGCCAAGTCGTTGAAGGCCAAGAACATCGACAAGATGCGCGCCGCCCCGGTGACCGCCATCGTCGCATGGGATCCGCTCTACTGGCAGCGTCTCGACTTCCTGTTCCCGCATGAGGACCGCAAGCCCCTCTTTGACGGCAAGGAGGACTACGCCCACATCACCGCCTTCCGCAATTCGACGCTGCAGGGCGCCTACCTGATGATCGCGGCGCGGGCGCTGGGGCTGGATGTCGGCGCCATGTCGGGCTTTTCCAACCAGATCGTCGACGCGGAGTTCTTTGCCGAGAACGGCTGGAAATCCAACTTCCTCGTCAACCTGGGCTATGCCGACGAAAGCGCGCTGTTCCAGAAGCTGCCGCGCTTTGCCTTTGACGACATCTGCGAAATCCTGTGAGGCCGCATGGCGATTAGACAAAAGACCAGCATGACGATCAAGCTGACCGGCCACGGCACCAGCCATGCCCGCAGCGAGACCGAGATCGACGGCAACACCGTGGTGATCGACGAGCCCGTCGCACGCGGCGGCACCAACGACGGCCCGTCGCCCACCGCCACCGCCTATGCGGCGCTGATCGGCTGCACCAATGTGATCGGCCACAAATGCGCGCACAAGCTGGGCCATGACATCGGCAACCTGGCCTTCGAGATGGAGGTCGACTTCGACCGCCGCGGGGTCCTCCTGATGGAGGAGGTCGAGGTGCCCTTTACCGCGGTCAGGCTGGATGTCGCCGCCGATGGGCCCTGCAGCGAAGACGCGCTGCAGGAGGTCGCGGCGGAGACCGCGAAATTCTGCGCCATCTCGAAGCTCTTCGAGGCGGCCGGCACCGATCTGAGCGTCACCTGGCGCAAGGCATAAGAACCACAAACATTCATTTCTGGGAGGAGAAGACATGTTCAAGACAATCGCAAGAGGCGCGGCGCTGACGCTGGCGCTGGGCACGGCGGCGATGCCGGCCCTTGCCACCGAAACCATCAAGGCGGTGGTGATCGACGGCTACCCGGCGCGCTCGATGTGGGTGCAGGAGTTCAGCAACTTCTTCATCCCCGAGGTCGACAAGCGTCTGGCCGAGGCCGGCACCTACAAGATGGACTGGCAGGAAAGCTACGGCGGCACCATCGTCAAGCCCAAGGGCGTGCTCGACGGCATCAAGCTGGGGCTGGGCGACATCGGTATCGTGACGACGATCTTCCACAACTCGAAACTGCCGAGCCAGGCGCTGGCGGCGGCGACGCCTTTCGTCTCGTCCGATGCCCGCGCTGTGGCCAAGGCCGTCGACGAGATCGCCAAGGAATTCCCGGCGATGCAGGCCGAGTTCGACGCCCAGAACCAGGTCTATCTGGCGACCGGCGTGGTGCTCGACACCTATCAGGTCTTCTCGCGCGAAAAGGTCGAGAAGGTGGCTGATCTGCAGGGTGACAAGGTCGCCGGTGCCGGCATGAACCTGCGTTACCTCGAAGGCATCGAAGGCGCGGCGGGTGTGCGCGGCGGCCTGACCGATTTCTACAACATGGTGCAGACCGGTCTGGTCGATCACGCCATGCTCTGGCCGGAAGCGGCGGCAACCTTCAAGATCTCGGAAGTGGCACCCTACATGCTGCAGGCCGATCTCGGCGCGGTGAACACCAAGACCGTGACCGTCAACAAGGACTACTGGGAAGGTCTGCCGGCCGAGGTCCAGGAGGTGCTGAAAGAGGTGGCGGTGCTCTACCGTGACCACGTTGCCGGCATCGCCATGGACCGCGCCCAGGAAAGCCGTGACGCCTATGTCGCCGCAGGGGGCACGATCACCGAGCTGACCGCCGACCAGCGCGCGGCCTGGGCCAATGCCATGCCAAACATCGCGGCGGAATGGGCCAGGGGTCTGGACGACGCCGGCCAGCCGGGCACCGACATGCTGAACGCCTACATGGCCAAGCTCCGCGACGCAGGCTTCGAGCCGGTGCGCGACTGGTCCGCCGACGCAGCGATGAACTGAGCGGCGCCCGGTGCTCGACATCGTCAGGAAAGTCGCCGACGGCATCGCGATAGCCGCTAATGCCCTCGGCACCTTCGTCGTGATCCTGCTGGTCGCGGTGGTGAACTACGACATCATCGCCCGCGGCGTGTTCAACCGGCCCTTCATGGGCGCTGTCGAGGTGGTGCAATTCACCATGGTGCTGATCGTCTTTCTGCAACTGCCCGACGTGATCCGCGTCGGGCGGCTGACCCGCTCTGACGGGGCGCTGGGCCTGCTGGCCACGCGGGCACCCGCCAAGGGCCGTCTGCTGAGCCGCGCCATCGACCTGATGAGCGCGATCTTCATGGGGCTGGTGGTCTATGCCATGTGGCCCGAGTTTCTCGAGATGTGGCACAGCCAGGACTACTTCGGCGTGCCCGGCGTGTTCACCGCGCCCTGGTGGCCGGTCAAGCTGGTCATCGTCTTCGGTGCGGCGCTGAGCCTGGTGCATTTCCTGCTGCACGTGGCGCGGCCGCTGATCGGTCCCGCAAACGAGATGGACAGCGGCGCATGAGCCCTGTGGAAATCGGACTTGTCTCGATCATCGCGATCATCGTGCTGATCTATCTCGGGGTCTATATCCCCATCGCGCTGGGCATGGTGAGCTTTCTCGCCATCTGGATCATGCGCGACAATATCGATCTCTCCTTCGCGCTGCTGAAGATCGCCATCGGCGACAGCGCGATGGAGTACACTTTTGCCACCATTCCGCTGTTTACCTTCATGGGGCTGATCGTCTCGAAGGCGGGGCTGGGGGCGGATATCTATTCGGTGATGAACCAGGGCTTCCGGCGGATCACCGGCGGCATCGGCATGGCGACGGTGGGGGCCAATGCGGTCTTTGCCGCAGTCACCGGCTCGTCGATTGCCAGCGCCTCGGTCTTTTCCAAGATGTCGGTGCCCGAGATGCTGAAGTTCGACTACAACCCGCGCTTTGCCGTGGGCGTGGTCGCCGGGTCCTCGGTGCTGGGGATGATCATCCCGCCCTCGGCGATGCTGATCATCTATTCCTTCGTGGCCGAGCAATCGGTGGGCGAGATGTTCCTGGCAGGTGTGGTGCCGGGCCTCCTGCTGGCCTTTGCCTACGTCGCGGCGATCTGGTTCATGGCGCGCTTCACGCCGGGGTTCGTCGGCGGCCGCAAGGTCGAGGTCGAAAACCTGATGCCCTGGTCCGAGATCGCGCTCAAGCTCGGGCCGATCGTCCTGCTGATCTTTGTCGTGCTGGGCGGCATCTACACCGGCTGGACCACCCCGGTCGAGGCCGGTGCGGCGGGCTCGGCCCTGGGCATCCTGATCGCGGCGCTGCGGGGCCGGATCAACTGGCGCAGCTTCTGGGAGACGGTGATCGAGACCGGCCATATCACCGCCGCGATCCTGTTCCTGATCACCGCCGCCTCGATGTACGCCCGGATGCTGGGCCTGGCGGGGCTACCCAATGCGCTGCAGGATATCCTGGCCGGCAACGAGCTGTCCTTTGTCTGGGTCATGGTGCTGCTGGTGGTGCTGATGCTGTTTCTCGGCACCATCCTCGACACCGCCTCGATCATCCTGATCGTGGTGCCGCTCTTCCTGCCGCTGATCGAGGCGATGGGCCTGAGCCTTGTCTGGTTCGGCATCGTCGCCGTGGTCGCCGCCGAGATCGGCCTGCTGACCCCGCCGCTCGGGCTGAGCTGCTTTGTCATCAAGGCGACGCTCGACGACGACCGCATCAAGCTCAAGGACGTCTTTCTGGGCGCGCTGCCCTTTGCCCTTGTCATGCTGGTGGTGCTGGTCCTGCTGATCATGTTCCCCGCCCTCAGCCTGGCCATTCTGAATTAGAGGTTCGTTTCATGCGCACTGTCACCAAGGACAATATCACCGAGGCCGTCATCAGCTACATGGGCGACGAAACCGACCCGCGCCTGCGCGAGGTGATGACCAGCCTTGTCCGCCACCTGCATGCCTTCGCCAGGGAGGTGAAGCTGACCCATGCCGAATGGCAGGTGGGGATCAACTTCCTCGAACGGGCGGGCGAGATTTCCGACGCCGAGCGGCATGAATTCGTGCTGCTGTCTGACGTGCTGGGCCTGTCGTCGCTGGTCGACATGCTGCATTCCACGCCAGAGGGCACCTCGTCCTCGGTGCTGGGGCCGTTCCACATCTCGGGCTCGCCGCCCTTGCCGGTGGGCGGCGACCTGCGCGGCGCGGTCGAAGCACAAGTGCTGCTGGTCGAGGGCTGCGTCAAGGACCCCGAGGGCAACCCGATCCCCGGTGCCACGCTGGACATCTGGCAGACCGCGCCCAACGGGCTTTATTCCAGCCAGGACCCCGATCAGGACACTTATGACTTCCACGGGCTTCAGACGGTGGGGGCGAATGGGCGTTATGCCTTCACCTCGGTCAAGCCGGTGGAATACACCGTGCCGTCGGATGGCCCGGTGGGTGACATCCTGCGCGCCTGCGGCCGCCATCCCTGGCGCCCCTCGCACCTGCATTTCATTGCCGAGGCGCCGGGCTTCAAGCCGCTGGTGACCGAGGTCTTTCCCGAGGACGATCCCTATCTCGATCAAGACACGGTCTTTGGCGTCCGCGAGGACCTGGTGATGCGCTATCAGCAGATGCCGGCAGGGAGCTTTCCGGAGAGCGGGTTCGACCTCTCGGGAAAGGTGACTGAGGAGTATCTGAAGGTGGAGTTCGACCTGACGCTTGTGCGGGCATAGGGGCGGGCGGGGCGGTGGGTTGAAAACCCACCCTACGCCCGGCTCGCACCGTAGGGTGGGTTTTCAACCCACCGTGCCCCGGCCATCCCTCGCCAGAAACCTCACCCCAGCGTCCCGTCCCCCAACAATCCCGACAGAAACGCCCCGGTCAGCTTGTAGTGATTGAGCAAGCGCTCGCTCGCCGTATCCCCATCCTGCGCAATCGCCGCCGCCAGGATCCCCGCGTGTTCGTCCCGCACGTCGCGTTTCTGATAAGCCAGCGCGCTGCCGGCGAGGTAGCGGTAGCGGATGTTCAGGTCATAAAGCTGCGAGCAGAACTTCAGCAGGATCGGCGAGCGCGCATTGGCCAGCAGCGCCATGTGAAACTGCTTGTGCAGGTCCTCGAAGCTCTCGGCCTTTTCCGCCTGCGCCCGCTGCATCCGGTGATGCGCCAGCACCGCGGCCTCTTCCCACTCCAGCGAGTAATTGGCGATGCTCTCACGCAGGGCCAGGTCCTCGAGCACGCAACGCAATTGCAGGATCTCGCCGAAGTTCTCGGCGCTGACCGCGGCAGCGCGAAAGCCGCGCTGGTCGATGCGCTCGACGAGGTTGTCCGAGGTCAGAAGGCTCAGCGCCTCGCGGATCGGCGAGGCGCCGGTGTCGAGCACCCGGCGCAGCCCGTCGATCTTGAGCTTTTCGCCGGGCCGCAGCGCGCCGGTGACGATCATCGACCGCAGCCGATGATAGGCCTGCTGGGTCGCCGAGCCTTCGGGCGCATCCGCCGCACGGTCCAAAGTGTTCATCTGGGCCTCCTCAGGGAAGTCTGTCGTCAATCGCGCGCCGCGCTACCGGGCCAGCAGGTGGGTACCGTGCGCGGGCCGGGGCTGGCCAGATCAAAGTAAACGATTTTCGGGCTGAATGGGGAATAACCTCGACAAAAAGTTGCTTCGCCCGCCACACAGTTGCACCACAGAGCGCGGGTCTCCATGGTTCCACCAAGAGAGACAGGGAGAGCGATATGGGAGACTGGGACGACAGGGGCCGCTTTGCCGAGGCACTGGCCCGGGAGGCAGGCACGCTGGCGCGCGGCTATTTCGCCGACCGCAGCGCCATCAAGGTCGAGCAGAAGGGCGCGCAGGACTGGGTCAGCGACGCCGACCGCAATGTCGAGACGCTGGTGCGCCGGCGCATCGCCGAAGCCTGGCCCGAGGATGGCATCTACGGCGAGGAACATGCGCCGACGCCCGGCACCAGCGGTTTCGACTGGGTGATCGATCCGATCGACGGCACGACGAATTTCGTCAACGGCATCCCGACCTGGACGGTGGTGATCGCCGGCGTCGCCCATGGCCGCACGCAGACCGGGGTGATCCATGACCCGATGACCGACGAGAGCTTTGTGGCCCTGCGCGGCCGGGGCGCGCAGCTCAACGGTGCGCCGATGCGGGTGGCCGAGGGGCTGGCGCTGACCCAGGGCACCGTGGGCGTCGGCTACTCCAACCGCGTCGCGCCGCGGAATGTGGTGCCGGTGGTGGCGGCGCTGATCGACGAGGGCGCGATGTTCCACCGTAATGCCAGCGGCGCGCTGTCGATTGCCTATGTCGCGGCGGGGCGGCTCTTGGGCTATGTCGAAGAGCACATGAACGCCTGGGATTGCCTGGCCGGTCAGCTGCTGGTCGAAGAGGCCGGCGGCCGCGCCGAAGTGCAGGACGCCGATGCGATGATCGGCAAGGGCGGCCGGGTGATCGTCGGCGCGCCGCAGGTCTTCGACCGGCTGGTGGCTATCTGCGACGACGCCTGGGGGTGATCAGAGCGGGCGCCAGCCGTGCCGGGGCCTCAGCGTGGCGAGATCGGCGCGCCAGTGATGGCCTTGGCTTGGCTGGTCGTACCGGCGGTCGATCGGCAGGCCCATGAGGTGGCAATAGAGCAGCGTGCCGACGGCGCCATGGGTGACGATTGCCAGATCGCCGCCGTCATGCACCGCAGTCAACTCTCGCACCGCCTGAACGATGCGCGCCTGAGCGGCCAGAGCGGTTTCCCAGCCGCGATGGCTCTCTGCGGGGGTGGCGAAAAAGGCGTCGGCGGCCGCTTCAAAGACCTCCGGCGGCAGAAACCCGGTGGCGCTGCGGTCGTTCTCGCCCAGACGTGCATCGAAACTCAGGGGCAAGGCGCGCGGCTCTGCGAGAAACTCCGCAGTCTCGCGCGCCTTGGTCTCCGTGCTGGCACAGAGACGGGTGACCGCCTCCATTTCGCCCGAGAGCGCGAAGCGCTGTGCCCGCGCCCGGCCCAGATCGCTCAGGCCCCATTCGGGCACCGGCACGGCAGGGTCGACGGTCACTTCGGGATGCGTGACCACGATCAGGTCAGCCATCAGCCTTCCTTCGGCAGCAGCACCGGGCCTTTGTCGGCAAAGCCCATGCGCACCTCGGTGCCTGGCGCAAGCGGCGCGTCGACATCCTCGTGCACCGCAAAGACCTGACCGAAGTTGCCGGTCAGCGTGTATTCCATCCGCACACCCACATAGGTCGCCTTGGCCACCGTGGCGGGGATGCCCGCACGCCCGCCGATCCGCAGCCGCGAGGGCCTGACGGCAAGCGTCGCGGGGCCGAGGCCGAGCCCGCGGGCGGGCAGGGCGTGGCGATAGCCTTCGATCTCTATGGTGGCGATCCCATCCTCGAGTGCGACGATCTCGCAGGCCAGCAGGTTGGCCTCGCCGATGAAGTCGGCGACGAAGCGGTCTTCGGGCGCATCATAAAGCTGCCGCGGCGTGCCGATCTGGGCGATGGCGGCATTGCGCATGACGACGATCTCGTCGGAGACCGCCAGCGCCTCTTCCTGATCGTGGGTCACGTAGACCACGGTCAGTCCGAGGTCCTGCTGGATGGCGCGAATGTCCTCGCGCACCTGGCGGCGCAGCTTGGCGTCGAGGTTGGACAAAGGCTCGTCGAACAGCAGCACCTGCGGCTCGAGCACCAGCGCGCGGGCCACGGCAACACGCTGCTGCTGGCCGCCGGACAGCTCCGACGGAAGCCGCGCGTCAAATCCCTTGAGCCCGACCAGATCGAGCCCGGTGAGCGCCCGGTCGCGGGCCTCTAACTTGGCAAAGCCCGAGAAGGTGAGTCCGTACATGACATTCTCGAGCACGGTCATGTGCGGAAAGAGCGCATAGGACTGGAACACCATCGACACGTCGCGGTCGGTCGCGGGCAGGCGGGTCACGTCGCGCCCGCCGATCAGGATGCGGCCGGCACTGGCCATCTCCAGCCCGGCTATCATCCGCAGCGTCGTGGTCTTGCCGCAGCCCGAAGGGCCGAGCAGCGTCACCAGCTTGCCGGCGGCCACGTCGAGGGTGATGGTGTCGACCGCCACCACATCCTTGCCGAAGACTTTCGAGACCTGCTCGAAGCGGACCGGCGCCGCCTTGGATGCGATGGTGGCGGTCATGGATGAGCCTCCGTTCCGTGTTGCGTGCGCCGGCCGATGCGGACCCGGCCGACGAGAAGTTGCAAGAGCCCGACCGCCGTCAGCATCACGAAGATCAGCGTTGTCGAATAGGCGATGGCAAGGCCGTAGTCGTTGTTCTCGACCCGGCCGATGATGTAACTGGTGGCCATGTCGTATTCCGCCGACACCAGGAAGATCACCGCCGAAATCGCGGTCATTGCGCGCACGAAGCTGTAGACCAGAGCAGCGAGGATCGCGGGCCGCAAGAGCGGCAGGATCACCCTGCGGAAGGTCTGCCAGGAATTGGCGCCCAGCGTCAGCGAGGATTCATCCAGCGACTTGTCGAGCTGCGACATCGAGGCGATGCCCGCCCGCACCCCCACCGGCATGTTGCGGAAGATGAAGCTGATCACCAGGATGATGCCGGTGCCGGTGATCTCGATCGGCGGCACGTTGAAGGCCAGGATATAGCTCACCCCGATCACCGTGCCGGGAATGGCGAATGACAGCATGGTGCCGAACTCGAAGGCATTCTTGCCGGCAAAGCTCTGCCGCGTCAGCAGATAGGCGGTAACCAGCCCCACCGCGGCGGTCAGCGGCGCGGCCAGGGCGGCAATCGTCAGCGTGGTCCAGAAACTGTCCCAGGCGGCGCCGGTCCAACGGATGCCGGCCTCTTCGAAGCGCAGCGAAAACGCGGTAACGTAATGCTTGAAGGTCAGGGTGTTGTTGACGCCCCAGAGTTCGACCACGCTGCCGTAAAGGATCATCGCGTAGACCACGATGGTAAAGGCGGCCCAGGACAGCGCGATGGTCAGCACCGGGATCGACAGGCCCACCGGCATCAGCGGATGCACCCCGGCGTCGCCCTTGCCGGTGACGGTGGTATAGCTCTTTTTGCCCAGCCAGACGCGCTGGGCGTAGAAGGCCGAAAGGGTGAAGAACAACAGCACCATGGCCAGCACGGCCGCGCGGCCCTGGTCATATTGCGCGCCGACGATGGCAAAGAAGATCTCGGTCGAGAGCACGTCGAAATTGCCGCCCAGCACCAGCGGGTTGCCGAAATCGGCCATCGACTCAATGAAGCCCAGCAGGAAGGCATTGGCGAGGCCGGGGCGCATCAACGGCAGCGACACGGTGCGGAACACCTGCCAGCGGTTGGCGCGCAGGGTCTGGGCGGCTTCCTCCATCGAGGGGCTCACGCCTTCGACCACGCCGATCAGCACGAGAAAGGCGATCGGCGTGAAAGCCAGCACCTGGGCGATCAGCACGCCAGGCAGGCCATAGAGCCAGCGGGTCGGCGGGATACCGAAGAGATCGGCCACGAATTGCGTCACCGCGCCGGACAGGCCGAACAGCAGGATCAGCGCCAGGCCGATGACAAAGGGCGGGGTGATGATCGGCAGCACGGTGAGCGCCCGCAACCCGCGTTTGAAGCGAAAGCCCGAGCGGGTGGCGACCAGAGCGAAACAGAGGCCCAGCGCCGTGGTGATGAAGCCCACGGCGATGGCCAGAAAGAGCGAATTCCACGCCGCCCCGCAGCGCGCGCCCCAGAGGCAGCCAAGACCCCAGAGCCGGTCGTCGAAGAACTTGGCAAAGAACACCGAGAGCGAATAGGCGCCGTCCTCGGTGACGAAGGCGGCAAAGAGCATCTTGGCGATCGGAAAGAAGACAAAGGCGGTGACGATGGCAATCACCCCGCCGATGGCGCTGACGACAAAGACATCGCCGTTGATCGCGCCGCGCGCTGCGATGCCCTGGGTCAGCAGAAACAGGAATGCGGTGGCGCAGATCATCGCGCCATAGCCCATGCCGAACTGCCGGTCCTCAAGCTCTCCGAAGAAAGCGACCAGCCAGTCGTAGGTGAAACCGCGGATGCCGATGCCGAAGCCCTGGGCGATCAGCCAGCCAAAGCCCAGAGCGCCAGACAGGATCAGGATGCGGGCATAGCCGGGATCGGATTTCGCCCGCCTGAGCGCCAGCAGGGGCAGGGCGAGGGGGATCACCAGCGGCGCCAGCCAGATCTTTTCGCCCTGCGCGATCAGAAAGGCGCCGGGGGCATAATCGGTGTCGAAGGGATAGCCGTCGAACAGCCACTCGAAGGACCAGAGCCCGTCCTCGACCATGTACCAGGGCAGCAGGCAGAACCCGATCCAGCCGGCAGCGATCCAGAAGGCCAACACGCGGGTGGCGCCCCGGGCGTGACCCGGGGCCTCCTGTTTGGCGCGAGGTCCCGGGTCAAGCCCGGGACGGGCGGCAGGCTGTACCTGTGACACGGGTTACTGCGGCAGGGTCGAGACGTCTTCGTCCCACT
The DNA here is from genome assembly GCF_048263515.1 of Marinovum sp. NCBI lineage: Bacteria > Pseudomonadati > Pseudomonadota > Alphaproteobacteria > Rhodobacterales > Roseobacteraceae > Marinovum > Marinovum sp. The sequence goes on from NZ_JBLXEC010000004.1 coordinate 203,131, forward strand.
TCTGCAGCAGCCGCTTGCGTTCATCGGACGAGCCGTACTTCTTGAAGTCGTAGTCGATCAGCTTGATCGTCGACATGTCCGGCGCCTTGTCCGAGGTCTGCGCGCCGGTGTTCGACGGCACCTGGAAGGCGTTGACCTCGAGCGCGAGGTTCTGCGCCTCGGCCGAGAGCGCCCAGTCGTAGAACTTCTGCGCTTCTTCCATGTTGCGCGCGCCCTTGATGATCGACATCGAGCCGATCTCGTAGCCGGTGCCTTCGCAAGGGGCCACGACCTTGACCGGGAAACCGGCGACCGCCTGGGCCACGGCGTCATGCATGAAGACGATGCCGATGGTGTTCTCGCCACGGCCCGCGGCCTTGATCGGGGCCGAGCCGGACTTGGTGTACTGGTTGATGTTCTTGTGCAGGCCCTTCATGAACTCGAAGCCTTCGTCCTCGCCGAAGATCTGCACCATCGAGGCCAACGTGGTATAGGCCGTGCCCGAGGAGTTGGGGTTCGCCATCTGCACATGGCCCTTGTATTCCGGCTTCAGCAGGTCCTTCCAGCAGGCGGGTTCGGGCAGATCGTTGGCGGCCAGAAGCTCGGTGTTGTAGCCATAGCCCAGCGCACCGGAATAGATGCCGATGGTGCGGTTGCCGGCGCTTTCGGCCTGGCTGATCGCCCAGTCGTGCAGCTCTTCGCGCATCGGCGACATGTATTCCTCGGTCAGCCCTTCCTCGGCGGCCTGCAGATGCGGGTCACCGGTGCCGCCCCACCAGACGTCGCCCTTGGGGTTCGAGGATTCCGCCCGGATCTGGGCAAAGGTCTCGCCGGATGATTTCCGCGTCATGTTGACGTCGATGCCGGTGGCGTCCTCGAAGCTGCGTGCCATCAGCTGGCACCAGTCTTCCTGCGCCGAGCAATAGAGCGTCAGCTTCTCGGCCGAGGCCATGGTGACCGAGGCGCCGAGCGCCATGAGCGAGCTCGCCAGGGTAAGTGTCAATCGTGTCATTGTCGTCCTCCCATTGGTGTCGGTGCCGGGTTGATCCCGCCACCGCTGCCCGCCCTCACGCGGCCTTGCGCAGTTTCTCGATGACTGCCCGCCTTTGCGGCTTTTCGGCCAGCTCCGTCAGGAGCTGCGACAGCTCCTCCTCCTCCACCAGCTTTGCGGCTTTCTTCGGCGCAAACCAGTGCCTTTTTCTTTCGCTGCGCTCTTTCCAACGGCGCTTGAGCTTGCTCACCACCATCGGATAGAGCGTCACCCGGCAGCGCAGGCTGGTGCCATCGGCCAGCAGCTTGTCGTAGTCGTAGGTGCCGATCGTCCGCTTCGAGACAAAGCCCAGCGCCCCGGCTTCCTCGAGCGCTTCGATCTCGGCGGCGCGCCAGGGCTTCTTGCCGTCCATCAGCCAGCCCTTGGGCATGACCCAGCGGCCGCGGTCGCGCGAGGTGACCATCAGGATGCGCAGCTTGCCGGTCTTGTCCCAGCGGATGGGCAGGGCGGCGATCTGCCGGGCGATCCCGTCGCCCTCGGTCACACCGCACCTCCGATCACCCGCGGCTTGGCCAGGCGGCTGCCCAGCAGGTCGCCGGTCTCTTCGGCGATGGGATAGGCGACAAAGGCCAGCGCGGCGTTGATCTGCTTGAGCAGGCGCAGGGTCTCCTGGTGGATGTTGGTGGTCTCGATGCTGGCGGTGGTGCCATTCTGCAGCCGCTTGAGGTGACGCTCCTGCAGGGTCTGTTCCTCGAAGCGGATGCGATCCTTTTCCGCCACCAGCTGCCGTGCGGCCTCGGCATCGCCGGTGGTCAGCACGCTCAGCGCCAGCTGGCCGTTGGTGACGACCTGATCGTGAAATTGCTCGATGTCAGAGAGGCCCTCCTGCGAAAAGGTCACGGCCTCTTCGGACATCTTCTGCGCCAGCGCCACAAGGCTGACGGCAATGCGGTCGGCGGCATCCTCGAGACTGTTGGCCATGGCGACCAGCTCGAGCGTCTTCTTGTCCTGCTGCGGCGACAGATCGCCTTCGCGCAGGCGCGAGAGGTAGATCTTGATCTCGAAGTGCATCCGGTCGACGTCTTCCTCGCGCAGCTCGATCACCCGCGCCAGCTCGGCGTCCCAGCTGCGAAAGAGCCGGACCACCGGCAGCAGGTTGGCCTGCACCGTCTCGGCCATGCGCAGCAGTTCGCGCTGGGCGCAGGCCAGGGCCAGTGGCGCATGGTCGAGCGCGGCATCGTCGAGCGCGGTCACGGTCTCGGGTGAACTTCCCGAGTGGCGCGGCAGCACCGCCGTCGCCAGTCTGATCAACGGGCCGGTCACAGGCAGCGCCAGCATGAGAAGCACGGCGTTCAAAGCGATATGCAGCGTCACCGCCGGATGGCCGGGCAGGGCGGCCAGCAGGTCGAGGCTCAGCACGCCGGTAATCAGCAGCGCTAGCGCCGCCAGCGTCACCCCGCCGCGCGCCACCAGGTTGCCCAGCACCACCAGCCGCGCCGGGCGCTCCTGGCTCCAGAGCAGGGCAAAGGGCACGATGGCCCCGCCGAGGTTGGCGCCGATCACCAGGGCGGCGGCCACCGGCACACCGATCAGCCCGGTGCTGGCGAAGGTGGCAAAGGTCAGCACGGCGGCGAGGCTGGAATGCATCGCCCAGGCCAGCACGGCGCCGACCACATAGGCGCTGGCCAGGTCGTTCTGAAAGTAGATCGCGATGCTCTGGACAATCGGATCGGCGCCGATCGGCACCGTGGCGGCGCGGATCATGCCGAGCGACAGCAGCACCAATGAAAAGCCGATCAGGATGCGGCCGATCTGCTTGGTGCGCCGCTTGCCGGCCTTGGAGAAGGTGACAACCCCCACCAGCATGGCAAACGGCGCCACCGCCTGCACCGGCAGCAGCAACACCTGCGCCATCAGGGCCGAGCCCAGATCGGCCCCGAGCAAGAGCGCCAAAGCCGCCGCCGGCGCCAGCATGCCCGACACCGCAAAGCCCGCGCCGATCAGCGCCACCGCGGTCGAGCTCTGCATCACCATCGCCGCCAGACCACCACCTGCCGCGGCCGTCAGCCTGCGGTCGGACAGCGCCTTCAGCCCGCGTTTCAGCTCTGGCAGGAAGGCGCGTTCCACCCCGGTCCGGATCAACCGAACCGACCACAAAAGAAGGGCGACCGCAGCCGCCAGTTGCGTGGCAAGAACGATCATTCGAGAGAACCGGCGTGTGTCATCTGGTGGTGCATTGCTCCCCCTCGGACTCCCAAACCTTTGGGTTACCGGCAATTCTCAGCACTCAAGTGCGGCCAATGCAACAAAATATTTGCAAAATTGCCGGAAACACCACAATTCTGGGCGGGGGACCGAGTCGGGAAATGGGGAGCCGGTGACCAAGACACGCAGCAAACACGCAGAGAGCGGCCGCGACCGGTTGAAGAAATCCGACCGCCGTCGGCGCATCCTGCTCGAGCTCAAGTTGCATCCGCATGTCCGCATCAGCGACCTTGCGCGCAGCTTCAATGTCTCGACGGAAACCGTGCGGCGTGACTTCGATGCCCTGGCCGAAGACGGTCTGGTGGCGCGCGCCCATGGCGGTGCCTCGGCCCCCGCGCAGGGCCATTATCCCAGCCTCGACGAACGCACCGCCGCGCGCATTGCCGAACGCGAACGCATCGGCGCAAGGGCCGCCGATCTGGTGCAGGAGGGCGAGACGGTGATGATCGATTCCGGCTCGACCACGATCCAGCTGGCCCGCGCGCTGGCCTATCGCGGCACCCGCTGCACGGTGATCACCAATTCGATCCCGGTGGCGATGACCATTGGCCATGGCGCGCCCGACGTGGTGCTCTGTTCCGGTGAATACCTTGCGGCGGAATCGGCGGTGATCGGCACCGAGACGCTGGAATTCCTGTCGCGATTCAACGTCGACCGCTGCATGATCGGGGCCTCGGGCCTGTCGGCCGAAGGGCCGTCAGAGACCGTGCGCGGCTTTGCCGCCGTCAAGCGGATGATGTTGCGCCGCGCGGCGCAGAAGCACCTGCTGATCGACGCGACCAAGTTCGGTCACAAGGGACTGGCGCGGGTCGGCGACATGGCCGATCTGGATTCCATCGTCGTTGACAAGCGCCCTCAGGGCGAGATTCTGGCGGCGGTGGATGGCGCCGAAGTGGAGGTGATCGTCGCCGACCAGACGTGAGGATCAGACGACCAAAAGACCAATCAAAATGCGGCGCAAACGCCGCGACCAACGGGAGGAAAACCATGAAATTCGACGTGAAACTGCTGCTTTCGGCTTCGGCCATTGCGCTGCTGTCCCTGGGTGGGGCGGCCTCGGCCCAGGACTGCCCGCGCGGCGATCTGGATGCGCGCTTCTGCGATGCCGACGGCGACCTGATCGCCGATATTCCTGAAGACGAAAGCCAGTGGATCGACCCTGATACGCTGATCTTTGCCTTTACCCCGGTCGAGGATCCGGCGGTCTACAAGACCGCCTGGACCGACTTCCTGGCCTACCTCGGCGAAAAGACCGGCAAGGAGATCGTTTTTTTCCCGGTGCAGTCCAACGCCGCCCAGATCGAGGCGATGCGCTCGGGCCGGCTTCACATCGCGGGCTTCAACACCGGGTCGAACCCGCTGGCTGTGAATTGCGCCGGCTTCCGCCCATTCACCATCATGGCGGGCGAGGATGGATCGTTTGGCTACGAGATGGAGATCATCACCTATCCCGGCTCGGGCATCGAGAGCGTCGAGGACATCAAGGGCAAGCAGCTTGCCTTTACCTCGCCGACGTCGAATTCGGGCTTCAAGGCGCCTTCGGCGATCCTCAAGGCCGATTACGACATGCTGCCCGAGCGCGATTTCGAGCCGGTCTATTCCGGCAAGCACGACAACTCGATCCTCGGCGTCGCCAACAAGGACTATCCGGCGGCCTCGATCGCCAACTCGGTCATGCAGCGGATGCTTGAACGCGACGTGGTGAGCGAGGACCAGATCGTCAGCCTCTACAAGTCGCAGACCTTTCCGACCACCGGCTACGGTGTGGTCTACAACTTGAAGCCCGAGCTGCAGGAGGCCATTCAGGACGCCTTCTTCAGCTTTGAGTGGGAAGGCACCAGCCTCGAGGAAGAGTTCTCGAAGAACGGCGAAGCCCAGTTCATTCCGATCACCTACAAGGAATACTGGGACGTGATCCGCAAGATCGACGCGGCCAACGACGTCTCTTACGCCTGCGAATAAGGCGCTTTGAAACACGGGCAGGCCCCTGTGCCGGGCCTGTCCCTTTGCCGTGTCGGGAATATTAATGCTGAGCCTTCAGAAGCTGACCAAGACCTACAAGACCGGGGATCTCGCGCTGAAAAGCGTCGATCTCGACGTGCCCGCGGGGCAGGTGCTGGCACTGATCGGGCCGTCGGGCGCGGGCAAGTCGACCCTGATCCGCTGCATCAACCGGCTGGTCGAACCGACCAGCGGCGCGGTGATGCTGGACGGCACCGATCTGACCCGTCTGGGCCCCGGCGCGCTGCGCCGGGCGCGGCGCGAGATGGGAATGATCTTTCAGGAATATGCGCTGGTCGAGCGGCTGACGGTGATGGAGAACGTGCTGTCCGGCCGACTGGGCTATGTCGGCTTCTGGCGGTCGTTCCTGCGGCGCTATCCGCAGACCGATGTCGACGAGGCCTTTCGCCTGCTCGACCGGGTGGGGCTGTTGCACATGGCCGACAAGCGCGCCGACGAGCTGTCGGGCGGGCAGCGCCAGCGGGTGGGCATTTGCCGCGCGCTGATCCAGGACCCGAAGCTCTTGCTGGTCGATGAACCCACAGCCTCGCTCGATCCCAAGACCAGCCGGCAGATCATGCGGCTGATCACAGAGCTTTGCCGCGAGCGCGGGCTGGCGGCGATCATCAACATTCACGACGTTCTTCTGGCGCAGATGTTCGTGCCGCGCATCGTGGGCTTGCGGTTCGGCGAGATCGTCTTTGACGGGCCGCCGGACGGGCTGACGCCTGACAAGCTGACCGAGATCTACGGCGAGGAAGATTGGGAAGCCACCATCGAAAAGGTCGAGGACGAAGAAGAGATCGAGGCCGCGGAATGAGCCATCGAGAGCTGGACGACATGCTGGGCAAGGGGTGGCGCAAGCCGCATTTCGTCAGGAACCCGGCGCTGCGCTGGGGGCTGACGCTGGGCTTTCTCGCCTACCTGGTGGCGGCCTTCCTGACCATCGAGGTCGACTGGAGCCGGGTCTATGCCGGGCTCGACCGCGGCTGGCAGTTCGTGCTTTCGTTCACCCGGCCGGATTTCGTCAGCCGCGCCAGCGACATCTGGGGCGGGCTGCTGGAGAGCATCGTGATGACGGTGGCGGCGTCCGTGGTGGGCATCGCGATCTCGATCCCCATCGGGCTTGGCGCGGCGCGCAACGTGGCGCCACTGCCGGTCTACGTGATCTGCCGCGGCATCGTCGCGATCAGCCGGGCGCTGCAGGAAATCATCGTGGCGATCCTGCTGGTGGCGATCTTCGGCTTCGGCCCGCTGGCGGGCTTCCTGACGCTGTCCTTCGCCACCATCGGGTTCCTCTCGAAGCTGTTGGCCGAGGATATCGAGGCGATGGACAAGGTGCAGGCCGAGGCGATCCGGGCCTCCGGGGCGCGCTGGATGCAGTGGATCAACTACGGCGTGCAACCACAAGTAATGCCACGACTTGTTGGCCTCAGCATGTACCGCATCGACATCAATTTTCGCGAAAGCGCGATCCTCGGGCTGGTCGGCGCCGGCGGCATTGGCGCGACGCTCAACACCGCGTTTGACCGCTACGAATATGACACCGCCGCGGCGATCCTGATCCTGATCATCGGCATCGTCATGGCGCTGGAATACCTGTCCGGCATCATCCGCGCGAGGGTGCAGTAATGCCGGTTCTGGAAAAAGACGGCGCGCAGGTCTGGAGACTGCGGACCCCACGCGAAAAGGCGATGCGCTGGGGCGGATGGCTGGCGGGGCTGGTTGTCTTTGCAATCTGCTGGCAGATCATTTCGGAAAGCACGACATGGTTCTTCGTCTGGGACGCGCCGCGCATCGCCAATGACATCTGGACGCGGGCGACGCCGCCGCGCTGGGAATACATCACCCAGCTGGGCCGGCCGATCTGGGACACGCTCAACATCGCCACATTGGGCACGATCATCGCGCTGTTCCTCGCGGTGCCGGTGGCCTTTCTCGCCGCGCGCAACACCACGCCGTCGAAGCTGCTGATCCGGCCCGTGGCACTTCTGATCATCGTCTCGACCCGCTCGATCAACTCGCTGATCTGGGCGCTCTTGCTGATCGCCATCATCGGGCCGGGGGTATTTGCCGGGGTGGTGGCCATCGCCATCCGCTCGGTCGGATTCTGCGCCAAGCTGCTCTACGAGGCGATCGAGGAAATCGACCATGCCCAGGTCGAGGCGATCACCGCCACCGGCGCCAGCCGCTGGCAGGTCATGGCCTACGGGATCGTGCCGCAGATCATGCCGGCCTTTGCCGGCATCGCGGTGTTCCGCTGGGACATCAACATCCGCGAATCCACCGTGCTGGGGCTGGTGGGGGCAGGCGGCATCGGGCTGCAGCTCTCGGCCTCGCTCAACGTGCTGGCCTGGCCGCAGGTCAGCCTGATCCTGCTGGTGATCCTCGCCGCTGTCGTCATCAGCGAATGGGTCTCGGCCAAGGTGCGGGGGGCGATCATTTGACCGCGCTGACCGCCGATATCGCCTTTGCGGCCTACGAGGCCGTGCGCCACCGGCTGCCGCCCGCCTCAAATGGGCAAGTGGCCAGCCGCAGCTGCGAGACGCTGGAGGAGTTGGCCGAGAAATTCGACGTCTTCCTGCTCGACGCTTTCGGTGTGCTCAACATCGGCGAGACCGCGATCCCCGAGACGCCCGGACGCATTGCCGCGCTCAAGGCGGCGGGCAAGCGGGTGCTGGTGGTGTCGAACGCCGCCGGCTTTCCCCATGCGACGTTGATCGAGAAATACGCCCGTCTGGGCTATGACTTTGCCGGCGAGGACATCATCACTAGCCGCGCCACGCTGCTGGCCGGGCTGAACGGGCGGCGCGGGCTGCACTGGGGGCTGATGGCGACACCGGCGGCGGGGCTGCGCGATCTTGAGGGGCTGAACCTGACCTATCTTCAGGAAGACCCGGCGGCCTATGATGCCGTCGACGGCTTCCTGCTGGTGGGCAGCGCGGTCTGGACCGAGGCGCGGCAGACCCTGCTCGAGGCCGCTCTGGCGCGCCGCCCACGGCCCGTTCTGGTCGGCAACCCCGATATCGTCGCCCCGCGCGAGACCGGCTTTTCCGCCGAACCCGGCCATTTCGCCCACAGGCTGGCCGACAGCACCGGCGTCACGCCGGAATTCTTCGGCAAGCCGTTCGGCAATATCTTTGACCTGGCCTTTGCCCGGATCGGCCCGGTGGATCGCGGCCGGGTGCTGATGGTGGGCGACAGCCTGCACACCGACATCCTCGGCGCGCAGACCGCCGGCGTCGCCTCGGCGCTGATCACCGATTTCGGCTTCTTTGCCGGGCTCGATGCCGGTCGCGCGGTGGCGATGACCGGAATAACGCCCGATTACCTCGTGAGGCGGCCATGAGCGCCGCGGTGTCACACGTTCTTCAACGCGCGATGATAACGCGCGGAAGCAGGGCGGCAACAGGCCGTCAAATCCTCAAACCAGGGAGTAAGAGATGAAACACACGATCAGCTTATTGGCCACCGCGGCCGTTCTGGGCTCGGCGCAATCCGCCATGGCGCAGACCGAAATCGAGATGTGGCACGCCTTTACCGGCCGGCTCGGTGAACTGGTGGCCGAGCAGGTGGAAACCTTCAACGGCTCGCAGTCCGACTATGCCGTCGTGGCGACCCACAAGGGCAACTACTCGGAAACCCTGAACGCCGGCATCGCGGCCTTCCGCGCCGGCGAACAGCCCGACATCCTGATGGTCTTCGAGGTCGGCACCGCGACGATGATGGCCGCCAAGGGCGCGATCAAGCCGGTGCACGAAGTGATGCAGATGGGCGGCGCCGAGTTCGACCAGTCGAAATACATCGGCTCGGTCAAGGGCTACTACACCTCGGCGGACGGCGACATGCTCTCGCTGCCGTTCAACTCGTCGACCCCGGTGCTCTGGGTCAACCGCGACAAGCTGCAGGAGGCCGGCATCGACCCCGACACCGATCTCTCGACATGGGAAAAGGTGGGCTCGGTCCTCGACCAGCTGAAAGAGGCCGGCGTCGACTGCCCGATGACCACCGCCTGGCAGAGCTGGATCCATCTCGAGAACTTCTCGGCCTATCATGACGTGCCTTTCGCCACCAAGGACAACGGCTTCGGCGGCACCGACACCGAACTGGCGTTCAACGGCGAGCCGCAGGTCACGCACATCCAGGCGATGGCCGACTGGGCCAAGGACGGCAAGTTCATCTATGCCGGCCGCCGCAACGAGGGCGGTGCCAACTTCCGCGCCGGCGAATGCGCGCTCTTCACCGAGAGCTCGGCCGGTTATGCCGGCATCAAGGCCGAGGCGCAGTTCGACTTCGAGGTGCGGCCGCTGCCCTATTGGGAATCCGTTGCCGACGAGCCGCAGAACACCATCATCGGTGGGGCCTCGCTCTGGGTGATGGAGGGTCAGACGGAAGAGGAATACAAGGGCGTCGCCGCCTTCCTCAACTTCCTGTCGAGCCCGGAGATCCAGGCCAAGTGGCACCAGGACACCGGCTATCTGCCGATCACCGCCGAGGCCGGCGAGCTGACCCGCAGCCAGGGCTTCTATGACGAGAACCCGGGCACCGACATCGCGGTCACGCAAATGACGGCCAAGGAGCCGACCAACAACTCCAAGGGCCTGCGCCTTGGATCCTTCGACCAGATCCGCGGGATCATCGACGAAGAACTCGAGGCCGTCTGGGCCGGTGACAAGGATGCGCAGACCGCGCTCGATTCGGCAGTGGAACGCGGCAACGCGCTGCTGCGCCGCTTCGAGCAGTCCTCGCGCTAAGCCGTCAGGCACAGCCGCGCCCCGGGCATCGTTCCGGGGCGCGCATCAACCGCGGAGACACCATGGAAAAGCGCGTCACATTCAAGGGGCTCTGGCTGCCGCTTCTGCTGGTCCTGCCGCAGATTGCGATCACTGCCGTGTTCTTCTTCTACCCGGCGGGGCAGGCGATCTGGCAATCGCTGTTCATTCCCGATCCCTTCGGGCTCTCGATGCAATGGGTGGGACTGGGCAACTTCGAATACCTGCTGTCGGATCGCTACTACCGCGCCTCTTTCGTCACCACGGCAGTGTTCTCGATCCTGGTCACCGTGGTCTCGATGGGCGTGGCGCTTTATCTCGCGGTGCTGGCGGATCGGCTGATCAAGGGATCCGGCACCTACCGGACACTGCTGATCTGGCCGTATGCGGTGGCGCCGGCGGTGGCGGGTGTCTTGTGGATGTTCATGTTCAACACCCGCGTCGGCGTGGTGTCGTGGTATCTCGGCCAGCTGGGCTATGACTGGAACCACGTGCTCAATGAGGGCGAGGCCATGGGCCTTGTGGTGGTGGCCTCGGCCTGGGGCCGGATCAGCTACAACTTCCTGTTCTTCCTCGCCGGGCTTCAGGCGATCCCGCGCAGCGTGATCGAGGCCGCTGCCATCGACGGCGCGCATTTCTGGACCCGCTTCCGCACCATCGTCTTTCCGCTGCTGTCGCCGACCACGTTCTTTCTGATGGTGGTCAACATCATCTACGCCTTCTTCGAGACCTTCGGCGTGATCCACACCATCACCTCCGGCGGGCCGCAACAGGCGACGACGATCCTGGTCTACAAGGTCTATTCAGACGGTTTCGTCGGTCAGGACCTCGGGTCGTCAGCGGCGCAATCGGTGATCCTGCTGTTCATCGTGTCGATCCTGACCGTGGTGCAATTCAAGTATATCGAGCGGAGGGTGCACTATTGACCGCCCGTGATCCCCTTGCCGCCGCCGTGCCGCCCAAGCCGCGCAAGGCGCCGCCGACCGGCATGGTCGAGAAACGCGGCGCCGGCCACTGGCTGACCCATCTCGGGCTGATCATCGGCGTGCTCTTCATCTTCTTCCCGATCTGGCTGGCCTTCGTCGCCTCGACGGTGACCAATGCCGATATCGTGCGGCCGCCGATGCCGCTGCTGCCGGGCCCGCATTTCCTCGACAACTACGCCAAGGCGCTGACCTCGGGCATCAATGCGCCGGTGGCGCAGATGCTGTGGAACTCGCTGGTGATGGCGCTGGGCATTGCGCTGGGCAAGATCGCGATTTCGCTGCTCTCGGCCTTTGCCATCGTCTATTTCCGCTTTCCGGGGCGCAAGCTGTTCTTCTGGCTGATCTTCCTGACGCTGATGCTGCCGGTCGAGGTACGGATCGTGCCGACCTACGAGGTGATCGCCAACTTCGGCATGCTCAACAGCTATCAGGGGCTGATCCTGCCGCTGGTCGCCTCGGCCACCGCCACCTTCCTGTTCCGGCAGTTCTTCATGACCGTCCCGGACGAACTGGCCGAGGCCGCGCGGGTGGATGGCGCCAGCCCGATGCGGTTCTTCTTCGACATCCTGCTGCCGATGAGCCGCACCAATATCGCCGCGCTCTTCGTCATCCTCTTCATCTATGGCTGGAACCAGTACCTCTGGCCGCTGCTGATCACCACCGACCCCGAGATGAACACCATCGTCATGGGCATCAAGCAGATGTTCCCGTCGGGCGACGACTGGGCCGACTGGCCGGTGATCATGGCCACCTCGATCCTTGCCATGGTGCCGCCGGTGCTGGTGGTGGTGGGGATGCAGAAACTCTTCATCCGCGGACTAGTGGAAAGCGAGAAATAACAATCATGGCAACGCTGACACTCGACAACGTCAAGAAATCCTTCGGCAAGACCGATGTCATCCACGGCGTCTCGATCGACGTCGAGGATGGCGAATTCATCGTCATCGTCGGCCCCTCGGGCTGCGGCAAGTCCACGCTGCTGCGCATGGTGGCCGGGCTCGAGACGATTACCGAAGGCGAGGTGCGCATCGACGGCTCGCGGGTCAACGAGGTCGAGCCGATGGGCCGCGACATCGCCATGGTGTTCCAGAACTACGCGCTTTACCCGCATATGTCGGTCTTCGACAACATGGCCTACGGGTTGAAGATCGCCAAGGTGCCGAAGGCCGAGATCGAGGAGCGGGTGGGGCAGGCGGCAAAACTCCTGCAGCTCGAACCCTATCTCAAGCGCAAGCCGCGCGAGCTGTCCGGCGGCCAGCGCCAGCGGGTGGCCATGGGGCGCGCCATCGTGCGCAAGCCGGCGGTATTCCTGTTCGACGAGCCGCTGTCGAACCTCGATGCCAAGCTGCGGGTGCAGATGCGGCTCGAGATCAAGGCCTTGCAGCGCGAGTTGGGGGTGACCGCGCTCTACGTCACCCACGATCAGGTCGAGGCGATGACCATGGCCGACCGGATGATCGTGATGAACGGCGGCGTCGCCGACCAGATCGGCGGGCCGCTAGAGGTCTATGCCAATCCGGCGACCGAGTTCGTTGCAGGCTTCATCGGCTCGCCGCCCACCAACTTCATCTCTGGCAGCCTGCTGGGCCGGGCCGACGAGGCGCGGATCGGTGTCCGGCCCGAGCATGTGGTGGTGTCGGGCACCGGCAAGCTCAAGGCGCGGGTGCTGAACTCCGAGGCGCTGGGGGCCGAGACGCTGATCCATCTCAGGACGGCTGATGACACCCAGATCACCGTGCGGCAGGACGCGGCCGCGCCGTTTCCGAGCGAGGGCGAAGAGGTGATGCTCGACTGGGACGAGACCCGCGAGATGAACTTCGACGCCGCCGGTCGGCGGATCTGAGCGCAGGTCATCGGGTGCGGCATCGCGCCCGATTTGCACCGGCCCCGCCGGTGCGATAGACGCGCGCTTTCGTGGAAAACCAGAGCGATCAGAGTATCAAGTGCGACGTAGCGACCAGACCAGTGACACCCCCCGGCACGGCACGATCCGCCGGTTTCTGGCGCGCGCCACGTGGCCGCTGGCCTGGCTGGCGCCGATGCTGCGGCGTCCGCGGCGGCTGCAGACCGCGGCGCTGTGTTATCGCCGGGGCGAGGGGGCCACGCAGCTGCTGCTGATCACCAGCCGCGGCACCGGGCGCTGGATCATTCCCAAGGGCTGGCTGATGCGCGGCAAGAACGCCAGCGAGGCCGCCGCCACCGAGGCCTGGGAAGAGGCCGGCGTGCGCCCCGGTCAGCGCGCGCGACGCCCGATCGGCAGCTATCGCTACGACAAGACCGCCGACAGCGGCCTGCCGGTGAAGGTCGAGACCCTGGTCTTTCCGATCGAGGTGCAGGCGCTGGCCGACGATTTCCCCGAGGCCGCCGAGCGCGATCGCCGCTGGGTCACGCCGGAAGAGGCCGCGCGGATGGTCGACGAGCCGGAGCTCAAGCGCATCCTCGGCGGCTTTCGGGCAGAACGCCGCGCCTGACGTGTTCCTTGCCTGAGAAAGGCGATTGCCGTATGCCCGCCCGAATTACTACGGGAGGGACCCATGTCCGACAACAACCTCGATCCCAGCCACCTCGAGACACTGGACCGCGACCTCGGCCGATTGTCCACGCTCGAGCAGGCAACGGCCTATGTCAGCCGGCCGATGATGGGCACCGGCATCGCGCTGATGTTCGTGGTCTTTGCGGCGCTGATCGCCGCCCTGGTCTTTGGTCAGGCCGACAACACGCTGATCGTCGTGATCGCCGCGGCCTTTGGCGCCTACATGGCGCTGAATATCGGCGCCAACGACGTGGCCAACAACATGGGCCCGGCGGTGGGCGCCAATGCCATGTCGATGGGCGTGGCGATCGTCATCGCCGCGGTCTTCGAAAGCGCCGGCGCGCTTCTGGCCGGTGGCGACGTTGTCTCGACCATCGCCAAGGGCATCATCGCACCGGAAAGCATGGGCACCTCGGCGGCCTTCATCTCTGCCATGATGGCGGCGCTCCTGGCCTCGGCGCTCTGGGTCAACCTCGCCACCTGGATCGGCGCGCCGGTTTCGACCACCCACTCGGTGGTGGGCGGCGTCATGGGCGCGGGCATCGCCGCTGCCGGCTTCGGCGCGGTCAGCTGGGGTCAGATGAGCGCCATCGCCGCCAGCTGGGTGATCTCGCCGCTCCTGGGCGGTCTGATCGCCGCCGGTTTCCTGTGGTTCATCAAGTCCAACATCATCTACCGTGACGACAAGATCGCCGCCGCCCGCAAGTGGGTGCCGGTGCTGGTGGGCATCATGGCCGGCGCCTTTGCCGCCTATCTCGCGGTCAAGGGCTTCAAGAAGCTCATCAAGATCGAATTGCCGATGGCGCTGCTGATCGGTCTGGCCTGTGCCGTCGCGGTCTGGCTGGTGATGATCCCGGTGATCAAGAAGCAGTCGCAGGGCCTCGAGAACCGCAACAAGTCGCTCAAGGTGCTGTTCGGCATTCCGCTGATCGTCTCGGCGGCGATGCTGAGCTTTGCCCATGGCGCAAATGACGTGGCCAATGCGGTGGGCCCGCTGGCCGCCATCGTCCAGGCCTCGGCCACCGGCGATTTCACCCAGGCCGTGCAGATCCCGCTGTGGGTGATGAGCATCGGCGCGCTGGGGATTTCCTTTGGCCTGTTTCTCTTCGGGCCCAAGCTGATCCGCATGGTCGGCAACCAGATCACCAAGCTCAACCCGATGCGGGCCTATTGCGTCGCGCTTTCGGCGGCGATCACCGTGATCGTCGCCAGCTGGCTGGGCCTGCCGGTAAGCTCGACCCATATCGCCGTGGGCGGCGTCTTCGGCGTCGGCTTCTTCCGCGAATGGGACACCGAGCGCCGGCTGCGCAAGACCAAGCAGAAGATCGGCCTGCCGGACCTGGCCCCCGAAGAGCGCCGCCGCCGCAAGCTGGTGCGCCGCTCGCACTTCCTGACCATCGTGGCGGCCTGGATCATCACCGTGCCCGCCGCGGCGATCCTCTCGGCCACCATCTTCATGGTGATCAAGGGCATCACCCTCTGATCGGACCCCGCCGCAGGCCCGGTGTTGCCGGGCCTGCGGTTTTCACGGCGTTGCGCTGTCGCGCCGCCAAGACCGCCGGCCGCTGCGGTCATCATCCCCATCATCCCTCAGATCAGCTTGAACGCCCCGGGCATCTTTGTCCGGCGGGGCATAGCGTCTGACTGGCAGCAGGGGTGAGTGAGCAGAAGTTGAGGGCGCGCAGGGCGGCACACGCGGCCAGACCGGCGCCAAGTCCGACCGACACCCACCATCCACCCATCCGAAAACCAGATAGTAAACATCAGAAAGTTTCAGTTTTTCCACTGGCCTCGCTGCGCCACAGTGACGACGAAGCCAAGGAGGAGCCCACATGAAACTGTCGTTTTTCACGATGCCCATTCATCCGGTCGGCAAGCCGTATGCCAAAAGCCTGCAAGAAGACCGCGAAGCGTTCCTCCTGGCCGACAAGCTGGGCTATGCCGAGGCCTATTGCGGCGAGCACACCACCGACCAGGCCGAGATCATCACCTCCTGCGTGGCCTTTCTGGCGAGCCTCGCCTACGAGACCAAGAACATCCGCCTTGGCACCGGCACGGTGAACATGCCCAATTCGCACCCCGCGCGGATCGCCGCCGAGGTGGCGATGCTCGATCACATGCTGGAAGGGCGGCTGAACTTCGGCATCTCGCCCGGCGGGCTGATGTCCGACGCCGAGGTCTTCGGCTCGATCGACAAGGACCGCAATGCAATGTTCGTCGAGAGCATCAACATGGTTCTGGACATCTGGGCCGGCGAGGCGCCTTACAACCTCAAGGGCGAATTCTGGGAGGTCTCGACCGAGCGCACGATGATGCGCGAGATCGGCCAGGGCGACATCATGAAGCCCTATCAGGACCCGCATCCGCCGATCGTCGGCACCGCTGTCGCGCCATTCTCCAAGGGCGTCAGCGCCATGGCCGAACGCGGCTGGCAGCCGATCTCGGGCAACTTCCTGCTGCCGAAATGGGCGGCGACCCATTGGCCGAAATACGTCGAGGGCTGCCAGAAGGCCGGCATCGTGCCCGATTACGCCGATTGGCGCGTGGCCAAGAACATCTGCGTCGCCGACGACATGGAAACCGCGCGGGCCTATGCGCGCGATCCGGGCTCGCCTTACGTGCTCTACTACTCGCAGCTTCTGACCAAGATGCGGGCCGGCAAGCGGCTCAACCTCTTCAAGGAAGATCAGAACATGCCCGATGACGAGGTCACGCTGGACTACGTGCTCGACCGTCTGGTGATCCACGGCGATGCCGAATCCGTCGCCGATCAGATCCTCTCGCTGCGCGAAGAGACCGGGCCGTTCAAGCACCTGGTCTATGCCGGCCACGACTGGACGGATTACGAGCTGGGCCGCAAGTCGATGATCCTGATGGGCGAGAAGGTGCTTCCGCTGCTGCAGGAGGCGACCAAGGCCGAACCGATCAATGCCGCCGCATGAGGCACCAGGGGGCCTTGCGCCCCCGACCCAGGGAGGACCTGACATGACCATGATGACCCGACCGGCCATCGACGCAAAAGCCTTTCGCCGCGCGCTGGGCAACTTTGCCACCGGGGTGACGATCATCACCGCCCGCGCGCCCGATGGCTCGACGGTGGGTGTGACGGCCAGCAGCTTCAACTCGCTGTCGATGGACCCGCCGCTGATCCTGTGGAGCAGCATGAAGGAGGCGCGCAGCTGCGCCATCTTTGAAAGCGCCACGCATTTCGCGGTGAACATCCTGGCCGCCGACCAGATGCACATGTCGAACCATTTCGCCCGGCAGCAACCGGACAAGTTCGCCGGCATCGACTATGAAGAGGGTCTGGGCGGCGCGCCGCTGTTTCCCGATTGCGCCGGGCGGTTCCAGTGCGAAAGCTATGCCAAGCTCGACGGCGGCGACCACTGGATCTTTGTCGGTCGCGTGGTGGGCTTCGATGATTTCGGCCGGGCACCGCTGATCTTCCACCAGGGCTCCTACGGCATGGTCTACAACCACCCCGACGCCTTTGGTGACACCGGCGCGGCAGGCACCGGGCAGACCGGCTCTGGCCGCATCGGCAACCATGGGTTCTTTCTGATGCTGCAGGCGGTGCGGGCCTATCAGGCGCGCTATCAGCCGAAGATGGCGGCGCTGGGGCTCAGCGTGATCGAGGCGCGCATCCTGCTGGTGCTGAACGACCTTGCCGGGCTGACGGCGGATCAACTGGTCACCCATCTGCACACGCCCGAGACCGAGGCGCATGCCGCGCTGGTCAACCTCGAAGACCGCGATTTCGTGGCGCAGGAGGGCGAGAGCTACACCCTGACCGAGGCCGGGCAGGCCCAGGCCGACCGCTGCTGGCGCGTGGCTGACGCCCATGCCGACGAGGCCTTTGCCGGGCTGGAACCGGCGCAGGTCGAGACCTTCCACCATGTGCTGCGGCATCTGATCGGCTAGGTTCCTTCCGGTCGCTCCCTGGCAGGACCGTCACGCAGTCTTGCCACCACTCCCGGAAGTCCCCGGTCCGAGCGCTCCCCTCGGACCGGGGTTTAGCCGTTCTCAGGCCGGCGCCAGCGCCGGCAGAGCGGCTTTCAGCGCGGCGACGCGATCGGCATTGTCCCGCGCCAGCGAGCCGTCTGTATGCCAGAGCGAATTCTCGAAGCCGACGCGCAGCTTGCCGCCCAGCTCGGCGGCGCGGACGAGGCTTTGCGTTTCTTCGGGGCCAAAGGCACAGGCCATCCAGTCATGGGCGATCCCGGCCTCGGCCAGCGGCGCCAGATAGCCCTCGAGCGGTACGGCATCGGCGGCGCCATTGGCATAGCTGCCCTGAACGAACAGCAGCAGGTGGCTTTCGCCGGGGATCAGCCGGTTGCGGCAGGCCTCGGCAAAGGCCTTGGCCTCGGCCGGGGAATAGAGGATGTGCTGGATCTGCACGCCGTGATCCGCCGCCCACAGGTAGAAGTCCCGCGCCTTGGGCCAGTCGCCGGGCTGGCGCACCATCTCGCGCAAGCCGACCGAGACATGGGCAGGTTTCAGCGCCTTCATCATGGCCTGTTGCTCGGCGGCGTCGTAGCGACCGGCCGATTCCGAGGTGATCTGCAGGTACATGCCCGGCACCGCCTCTTCCAGCCGCGCGACAAGTGTCGCATAGCGCCCGGCGTCGAGCAAATGCGCGCCCTGGGGGTCGCGCAGATGCAGGTGGATGCCGTCGGCGCCGGCGGCCTGACAGGCGAGGGCGGTCTCGACCATCTCGTCATCGGTGACGGGCAGGGCGGGGTGATCGGACTTGCCGCGCCGCGCGCCGTTGGGCGCAACCATCAGGCGGGGCAGGGGTGCAGGGATCATGGTCATTTCGGCTCCTTCTTTCGGTGGATCGCCGAAAATTACCGGATGCCCTGCCTTCAGAGATAGTTATAAGAGTGGATAGTCGTTAGCAGGAAAAAGGATGGCCGGATGAAGTTGCAGCAGTTGCGGTATTTCGCGGCGGTCTATGAGCAGGGGTCGTTCTCGGCCGCTGCCGAAAAGGTCAACGCGACGCAATCGGGCCTCTCGATGCATGTCAGCCAGATCGAGAAACGCTATGACGTTCAGCTGTTTACCCGGTCGTCCTCGGGCGTGACGCCGACCGAGGCGGGGCGGGCCTTCTACCTCGAGGCGGTCAAGGTGCTCGCGGCGGCGGGCCACGCCGAGGACCGGCTCAAGACGCTGTCGGGCGCGGTGACGGGGCATCTGCACGTGGGGCTGATGCCGACCTTCACCCGCTCGGTCCTGACGGCGGTGCTGCTGCGGATGGCGACCGAATACCCCGAGGTGCGGGTGTCGATCTCCGAGGCCTATTCCGGCGCGCTGGCGGACGAGGTGGCCGAGGGGCGGCTGGAATTTGCCGTGGTTCCGGCGAGCTTTGATCTGAACGAGGCGCTGGCTTCGCGCGCCATGGGCGAGGATCAGGAATGCCTGGTCTATGCGCGCGACCGGGTCTTGCCGGTGCGCGATGGCGGCATCCGCCTGCGCGAGATCGACGAGCTGAAGCTGGTGGTGCCGGGGCCGACCAATGCGCGGCGTCACCGGATCGAGACCTACCTCTCGGTCAACGGCATCGACGTGACCGACAAGCTCGAGCTTGACACGATGCACGGCACGCTCGATCTGGTGGCCAACTCCGACTGGCTGTCGATCCTGCCGGGCATCCTCTGCCTGCCCGATCTCGCCGGCGACCGGCGCAAGATCGTGCCGCTGGCCGATCCGCCGCTCAGCGTGACCTATATGATGATCCACGCGCGCAAGCAGCCGCTGAGCCTGGCCGCGCAGGCCTTTGCAGATATCCTGCAGGAAGAGCTGAATTCCTCGCTGGAGATTCCGCCGCTCAGTCGCGGGGCGTGAGGCTGGCCGCTGCAAGAGCGCGAAAATGAAAACCCCCGGCGCTCCGATCAGGAGCCCGGGGGAGGTCGGGCGGGGCCGGACGGCCCCGTCATGAGCGCAGGCTACATCAGGTTGTAGGGCAGCCATGTGCTGAGGCTCGGGAAGACCAGCACCAGGATCGCGACGATCAGGATCAGGATCCAGAAGGGCACCGCCCCGTGGAAGATGTCGCCCAAGGTCACGTCGCGGTCTGGCACCGCCGCCTTGACGGTAAAGACCAGGATGCCGAAGGGCGGGGTCAACAGCCCGGCCTCGATCACCAGGATGCCGAAGATCGCAAAGGCCAGCGGATCGACCCCCAGAGCATCGGCCACCGGCGCAAAGATCGGCACGGTCAGCAGGATGATCGAAGTCGAGTCGATGAACATCCCCAGCAGGATCCAGACGCTGAAGATGATCCCCAGCACCACCGCCGGGTTCTCGCTGACCGAGAACAACAGGTCGGTGATCACCTGCGTCGCCCCGCCCATGGCGAGAAAGCGGGAATACATCGAGGCGGCAATGAGCAGGATCATGATCGGCGCGGTGGTGCGGCCGGCGGAATAGATTGCCTCGAGCACCTCTTCGCGGGTCATGCCCTTGGCCAGCCCCAGCAGGAAGGCGCCCATGGTGCCGAAACCTGCCGCCTCGGTCGGGGTCAGGAAGCCGCCCCAGATGCCGCCGATCACGATGCCGATCAGCCCGAGGATGGCAAGGCCGCCGATCGACTGGCGGCGCAGCTCTTCGGGGCTGACGTCGGTGGCGGCGGTCTGCATCGGCGCGCAGCCGGGGTTGCGGATCGCATAGACCACGCACCAGCCACAGAAGGCCACGGCGAGGATCAGCCCCGGCACGAGGCCCGCGATGAACAGCGCGCCGATGGATTGCTCGGTCAGCACCGCCCAGACGATCATCAGGATCGACGGCGGGATCAACATGCCGAGACAGGCGCTGCCGGCGACGGTGCCCAGTGAGAAGCGCTTGGAATAGCCCATCGCCACCATCTCGGGATAGGCGATGCGCGAGAAGGTGGCGGCAGCGGCGATCGAGACGCCGGTGATCGCGGCAAAGACCGCGTTGCCCGCCACCGTCGCTACGCCCAGACAGCCGGGCAGACGCCGGAAGGCGCGGTTGCACAACGCATAGAGGTCCTTGGCCGAGCCTGAGCGGCTGACGAAATCGCCCATCAGCACGAAGAGCGGGATGATGATGAAGACGTCCTTGCGCAGCGCCTCGTAGGCGGTGGTCGACAGGATCGACAGGCCGATGTCGAAGCTGCCCATCATCCAGTAGACGCCGACAAAGCTCACCGTCCCGAGCGCCACCGCAAGGTGCACGCCCATGAAGATGAAGAGCATCAGCAGGCCGAGGATGCCGAATATCGTGAGGGTCATGTCAGCTCTGCTCCGGTACGGGTTGCGGGGTGGGGCGGCGGAAGGTGGCGTCGAGGTCCCGCCCGCGCAGGTCCGAGATCAGGACCGAGATATAAGCCAGCGCGGCAAAGGCGCTGGTGCCGACAAGGGCAAAGCGGACGGGCCAGGTGTAGATCCGCATGGCGCCTTCGCCTTCGTATTCGCCCAGCCGGACTGCGGTGAGCGCCGCTGGCAGCGAGGCATAGGCGATGCCCGCAAACAGCACCGCGCCCATCAACCAGGCAAAGACCCGCAGGGTCAGCGCGGCGCGGGGTCCCAGGTTGTCGAGAAGCAATGTGGTGCGCAGCATAGATCCGGAATAGACCGCCAGCGGCAGCTGCAGAAAGGTCACCGCGATCACGGAATTCTGCAGGATTTCCTTGGTTCCTGCGATCGGGTGCAGGAACAGGGTGCGCCCCAGCACATCGGCGATGATCAGCAGCGCAAGCAGGAAAACCCACCCGGCTGACAGAACATGCGCCCATCGGGCGATTGCCAGTTGTTGTTTCATCACTCCTCCTCGGTGCTGAATTGCCTGCCAGACTAGGCGGCCCCGACGGGCTGCACAAGATTTTTGTTTATCGACCGATAAATTAATGTATCACTTACCGGCAGACGCGAGTCTGTCAGGGTCATTAAGGAGGTGACCCCGGCGCGATTTCGCGGCAGGAATCCATCAAGGGAGGATCATCGACATGACCGTAACCACCAGACTGACAGGCACTTTCATCGGCGCGGCGCTTGGCGCGGCGTTGCTGGCCAGCGCGGCACAGGCCGACCGCTTCACATTCCGCATCGGCTCGGGCCACCCCAAGGGGCCAGCGCCCTATGTCACCACCATGTCCGAGTTCTTTGTCGCCGAGGTGAAGCGCCGCGCCGAGGAAGAGACCGATCACAAGGTGAACTTCATCGAATCATACGGCGGCGGCATTGCCGGCGTCTCGGAAACGCTGGAGGCCGTACAGAACGGCCTGCTGGACTTCGGCGGCTATTGCGTCTGCTTCGAGCCGTCGAACCTCTACCTGCACAACTTCCCCTACTTCCAGCCGTTCGGGCCGCAGGCCTCGTCGGATGCGATCACGGCAGTCAGGGTCGTCTATGACAAGAACCCCTGGCTCTCGGAGCAGTTCGAACAGGAGTTCGGCCAGACCCTGCTGGGGCTGGGCGCTTGGGACAATTATCACCTCGGTACCAAGAAGGAATGGACCCAGGTCTCCGACCTCAAGGGCGTCAAGATCGGCGGGGCGGGGCCGAACCTGCCTTGGCTGGAATATGCCGGCGCGGTGCCGGTGCAATCGAGCCTGCCCGAAGGCTACATGGCGCTGAAGACCGGGGTCTATGACGGCTGGCTGATGACGCCGGCGGGCTACAACGGCTTCAAGTACTATGAACCGGCGCCCTATTACACGCTGATCGGCTATGGCGCGATGCCGGTGGTGGTGCTGACCGCCAACCAGAAGAAGCTGGCAAGCCTGCCTGAAGACCTGCGCCAGATCATCACCGAGGTCGGCATGGAATGGGAGAAACGCAACGGCAAGGCGATGGATGACAGCCAGGCCGCGGGTCTGGCCGCGCTGAAAGAAAACGGCGCGATCATTACCGAACTGCCGGAAGCCGTGCGCGCGGAATGGGCGCAAAGCCTGGCCGAGCTGCCGCGCAAGGCGGCTGCTGATGCCGATGGCCGTGGCATGCCCGGAACCAAGGTGATGCAGGACTTCATCGATGCTGCCAAGGCCGGTGGCCACGTCTGGCCGGTAGAATACGACCTGCACTGAGGCGCTGGGCGGCGTCCATCAGGTTTTCTGATGGTTGCCGCCCGCTTATATTATTTCATATGTAGGGCCTGCTGCCTCTAGCCTTCAATGACAGGAGGCCGCGTCAGAGCCTCCGCTCTGTGGAGGAGGCCCGACATGAAACTTGGATACCTGTTCATTCCGCCCGGTCCCGGCCGGATCACCGGGCCGGGCAGGGGCCCCGGCAGCGACCGCTCCGGACTGGCCGCCGCGCTGGGCTTTTCCGAGTTCTACAGCGAAGACACGCAACCCCGCTTTGACGACGATCCGCATGGCGCGCCGCTGCTGCGCATCCTGCCGGATCGCCCGCCGGCCACCGGGCCGCGTTTGGCTTCGGTCGACGGGGTGCCGCGCAGGGGCGCGGCCCGCACGCCCGGCCCGCTGGCCGCTCCGGCGAGCTGCCCCGAGGCTATCCGCACGCAATCCCGCCAGGGCCACCTGCCTCTGTCCGCCTGCTGGGCCGATACCGACACGCTGGCGCAGCACTGGGCGGCGCATGTCACCGGCTCTACCCATGGTGCGCGCTGCGCCCGCCGCACCGACTGGCGCATCACGCGGACAGTGGTGGTGGACGACGACCCGGCCCGCGCCGAGGCGCTGGTCAAGGCCCCGGGCAGCCCCTGCCGCACGCATTTCGCCGCGCAGATGCCGGGCGCCGATGCCGCCACGCTCGAGGCGCGGCTCGACGCCTGCGTGCTCTTCGGCACGGCGGCGCAGGTCATGGCGCAACTCGACGCGCTGCAGGCGGCGCTGGACGGCTTCGGGACGCTGGTCCTGGCCGATCACCCCTGGGCCGATGCCGCCCGCGCCCGCCGGTCAATGGTGCTCTTTGCCGACGCGGTCCTGCAGACCCATCAATCCCACACGCAACGCAAACTCAGAAAACTGGAGCTCGCATGACTTCCACGACCCTTCATTCCACCATCAGCGGACCGAAAAACGCCCCGGCGCTGCTGCTGCTCAACAGTCTTGGCGCCACGCAGGCGATGTGGGAGGCGCAGCTGCCGCTGCTCGAGCAATTCTACCGCGTGATCCGCTGCGACATCCGCGGCCATGGCCAGAGCCCGACGCCGCCGGCGCCCTACACCTTTGACGACATCGTGGCCGATGCCTTTGGCGTGCTCGACGCCCACGGGGTGCAGAGGGCCAGCGTCATGGGGCTGTCGCTGGGCGGCATGACCGCGCTGGGCATGGGGCTGACCGCGCCCGAGCGGATCGAACGGCTGGTCTGCTGCGCCGGTCGCGCCGATGCGCCGCCGCCCTTCGTGCAGAGCTGGCATGACCGGCTGGCCAAGATGGAGACCGGCGGGGTCGAGGCGATCTGGCAGGGCACGGTGCCGTTCTGGCTGTCGGAAGAGACCCGTCGCGACCACCCCGAGCGCGAGGCGGCGCTGCGGACCGAGTTCCTCAAGACCACCGAAGAGGGCTATCGCGGCTGTGCGCAGGCGCTGATGAAGCTCGATTACCTGCGCCACCTCGGCCAGATGAAGGTGCCGGTGCATTTCGTCGCGGGCGAGAACGACGGCGGCGCCACGCCGGAGACCATGCGCGCCATGTCAGAGGCCTGCCCGGGGTCCGAGTTCAGCGTCGTCCCCGGCGCGAAACACGTGATCAACGTGGATCGCCCCGAGGACTTCTCGGTCGCGGTGATGCAATCGCTCGACCTGGTGATGGGCTAGGCCTCTGGCGCGCGGAGGCTGTCATAAGACATCATGACAGTCTCCCGGTACGCGGCCCGCTGGCTCAGCCGGTCGTAATAGGCGGCGAGCGCCGGCAGGTCGGGGCGGTCGAAGTCCAGGGTGTAATAGCGATAAAGCGCCGAGCCCACCGGGATGTCACCCATGGTGAACGCTTCCCCGGCGACGAAGTCGCGGTCTGACAGATGCCGGTCGAGGATGGTGAAATTCTCGCTGACCACCTTGATGGCATGATCGCGCTTCGCGGCATCGCGCTCGGCGCGGGGCAGGCGGACCAGCTGGTAGAACAGGGCGATGAACTGCGGGTAGGGGTTGTTCTGGAACCACTCCATCCACATGTCGGCCCGTCCGGCCTCGACTGCATCGCGGCCCCCCAGCGTATCGCCATAAGCCCGGGCCAGGTAGCGCACCACGGCGTTCGACTCCCAGATCACCAGATCGCCATCGACCAGCGTCGGCACCTTGCGCATCGGGTTCATCGCCAGATAGGCCGGATCATCCAACCCGCCAAAGGCCCCGCCAGCATCGAGCCGTTCATAGTCGAGGCTCAGTTCCTCAAGCGCCCAGAGAACCTTCTGCACGTTGACCGATGTTTTCCGTCCCCACAGGCGCATGCGCAGCCCTCCTTGATTACCGTGAAAATTATCACACGATAAATAACTGGACTGCAAGCACGGAATAGGCTCTTTTAGGGAGCAGAGTTCATTGTTTCCAGCGGAGTTCCCGTGGCCATACAGAAGCAGACACATGCCGCCGAGAAAGAGGCCGCGCCCCGGCGTCGCCTGTCGCCAGAGGCCCGGCGGGACGAGATCGTGCAGGCGGCGGTGACCCTGTTTGCCGAAACCGGCTTTGACGGCAGCACCCGCGACGTGGCGCGCGGGGCGGGGATCACCCAGCCGCTGCTCTATCGCTACTTTCCCAGCAAGGAGAGCCTGATCGAGGCGGTTTATGCGCGGGTCTTCCTCGAAAGCTGGGACCCGGCCTGGGACGAGATGCTGGCCGATGGCAGCCTGCCGGTGCTGACGCGGTTCCAGACCTTCTACGAGAGCTATACCGAGACGGTCTTTCAGCCGGTCTGGCTGCGGCTGTGGCATTTCGCGTCGCTGCGCGATGCCGAGGTCTATGGCTGGTACAAGGAGGTGGTGCAGGAGCAGATCCTCAAGCCGCTGGTGCGCGAACGCCGGACCGAGCTGGGGGTGGAGCAGGGCTTTCAGGTCTCGGCCACCGAGCTGGAAGCGCCCTGGCTGCTGCATGGCGGTTTGCTGAACTACGGGTTGCGTACGCAGGTCACCGGGCAGGAGGATACCGCGGCCCGCGCCGGGGTGATCCGTCAGGCGCTGGAGATGTACATGCTGCTCAGTGCGAACAGGGTATCTCACGACACTTAGGACTTTACCGGCGGGGCCGACCGATCTGAACTGGCCCCACCGCTACGGCATCACGAAGGACGCGACATGATCGACCTCTATACCTGGACCACCCCGAACGGGCGCAAGGTCTCCATCCTGCTGGAAGAACTGGGCGTGCCCTACACGGCGCATGCGATCGACATCACCAAGGACGAGCAATTCGCCCCCGATTTCCTGAAGATCGCGCCCAACAACCGCATTCCCGCCATCGTCGACCGGGACAACGGATTGCAGCTGATGGAGAGCGGGGCGATCATGCTCTACCTCGCGCAGAAGCATGACCGGTTTCTGGTGAAGGGCGAGGAATACTGGCGCATGATCGAATGGCTGATGTGGCAGATGGGCGGGCTGGGCCCGATGCTGGGCCAGGCGCATCACTTCGTGAAATACAACCGCGGCAAGGCGCCTTATGCCGAAGAGCGCTACGCCAAGGAGGCGCAGCGGCTCTACCGCGTGCTGAACACCCGGCTTGAGGGGCGCGACTACGTGGCGGGCGAGGGTGCCGGCAGCTACACGATTGCCGATATGGCGATCTGGCCCTGGGTGTCGCGGCACGAGTACCACGAGGTCGATCTGGCGGCGTTCCCGAACGTGCGCCGCTGGTACCGCAGCATTGCCGAGCGCCCCGCCGTGCAGCGCGGCTATCACGTGCCGAAATTCGTCCAGGACATTCCGGCGGGCTGACCTGCCCGCTGGCGGGCCGGGGCTCAGACCGGCGCGCCCGCGAACTTGGCCAGCGTGACACCGCTGTCCTGCAGCGCGCGGCGCACCTCGGCGGCAATATTAACCGCCGTGGGCGTGTCGCCGTGCAGGCAGATGGTGTCGATCCGGGTTTCGATGCGCTTGCCGCTCTCGGTCAGGATCGCGCCTTCGCGGACCATTTCAGCCATGCGCTTGCCCGCCTGTTCGGGGTCGTGGATCACCGCGCCGGGCAGGCTCCGGTCGACCAGCGTCGCGTCGTCGTTGTAGGCGCGGTCGGCGAAGATCTCGCAGGCGGTCTTGCAGCCCAGGGCCGATGCCGCCCGCTGCTGCGCGGTGCCGGCCAGCACCATGATGATGATGTCGGGCGCCACGTCCAGCGCCGCCTCGTAGCAGGCCCGCGCCATCGCCTCGTCTTCCGAGGACATGTTGGCCAGCGCGCCGTGCAGCTTCAGGTGCCGAACCTCGCCGCCGGCAGCCTTTGCCGTCGCCTGCGCCGCACCGACCTGGTAGCGGACGAGGTTCTGCAGCGAGGCCGGGGCGATCTTCATCCGCTGGCGGCCGAAACCGTGCAGGTCGGGAAAGCCGGGGTGGGCGCCGATGCCGACGCCTTTCTCGACCGCCGCCCGCATCGTCGCGGCCATCACGTCCCAGTCGCCGGCGTGAAAGCCGCAGGCGACATTGGCCGAGGTCACGATGTCCAGCAGCGCCAGGTCATCGCCCATCTTCCAAGGGCCGTAGCTTTCGCCCATGTCGGCGTTGAGATCGACGGACTGTGCCATGTTCATTCTCCCTGGATGTCTTCTTCGTTACCGGCCACGACGCCGCTGACCAGCGTATAGGACAGCAGGTCCCGCATCCGGTGCGGATCGCGGATCAGCGGGCGGCGGGCCTTGGTGAGTTCGGCGCGCCGTTTCGCCTCGGTGCGTTCCAGCGCCACCGCCTCGTCGAGATCGACGAAGCAGAACTGCAGCGCCGCGCCCGCCGGGGCCTGCGCCACGCGCGGCAGGTCGCAGGGCAGCACGGTGCCGATCCGGGGATAGCCGCCGGTGGTCTGGCATTCGACCATCAGCACGAAGGGCGTGCCGTCGCCGGTGATCTGGATGTCGCCGGGCAGCACGATCTCCGAGACCACGTTGCGCCCGCCCTCGATGTGATAACCGCCTTCGGACGGGTTCAGCGCCACGCCCATGCGGTTGGCGCGGGCGGCGCGGTGCAGCGGTTCGGATTGCAGGCGGTCGAGGTCGGCCTGCGTGAAAAGATGCGTCTGGAAGCTGGCGGTAAGCCGCACGGCGCCGCCGTCGAAACGGTCTTCCGGCTCCAGCAACATTCCCGTCTCGCCGCCCTTGTCAGGGCCGATCTCCAGCGTGTCGCCATCCCGCAGGAGCCGGCATATTCCGGCGGCCAGATGGGCGGACCGGGCGCCGAGGAAGCTCTCGCCTGCAAAGCCACCGCCGACATGCAGATAGCCGTAGCAGCCGCGTGTCACCGCCCCGAGGGAGAGCCGCGCGCCGGCGGGCAGCAGGTGGGAGGCGTGCCAGGCCGCGGTCTCGCCGTCGATGGTGGCGCGCATCGGCGCGCCGGTCAGGGCGATGCGGATGTCCTCGGTGGCCTCGAACTCGCCGCCCATCGCGGCCATTTCCAGCGCCGGGGTGTCGGCAGGCTGGCCCAGCAGCGCCGCGCCCTCGGCCAGCGCCAGCCGGTCCGCCGCGCCGCCACGCGACAGACCGAGGGCGAGATGACCGTCACGGCCCATGTCCTGTACCGTCATGCTGGGACCGGCGCGCACTATCCTGAGGCGCGCGCTCATCGGATCGCCTCGCAGATGGCGCCGCCCCTGGGGTCGCGGCGCATGTTTTCGAGGCTCTCGGCATCGGTGGCGGTGAACTGCACCTCATCACCGGGGCGCAGCAGGACGGGCTCGTCGGCTTCGGGTTGAAACAGGGTGATCGCGGTCTGGCCCACGTGCTGCCAGCCGGTGGGGGCGGAGACCGCAAAGAGCACGAATTGCCGGATCGCCACCACCAGCGCGCCTTCCGGCACGCGCTCGGTCAGCTGGCTCTGGCGGGGGATGTCCCAGGCCTCGGGCAGGGTGCCGAGGTAGGGCTGGCCGGGGGCAAAGCCCAGGGTCTGGACCCGCACGCGCGCCTCTGACAGCGAGGTGATGGCCTCGGCCTCGCGCATCCCCGCGGCCTCGGCCGCCTGCGCCAGCTGCGGTGCCAGCTCGGTGCCATAGACCGTGGGCACGCGCCAGAAGCGGCGGCCCTCGGGGAGCGTGGCGGCGTACCAGTCGCGGGCGTTCAACAGTGTCTCGAGCTTCGCCCGCAGGCTTCGGTGCGACAGGTGCAGCGGATCGAAGCGCAGGAAGCATGACACCAGCGTCGAGGAGGTCTCCTCGAGCCCGTCCCAGCTCTCGGCCTCGACCGCCGCGCGAAAGGCCAGGGCGGCGCGATTGGCAGGCTCGCTCAGCCGGTCGCCAAAGCTGACCAGCATGCCGTCGACACCGCCGCTGCGGATCACGGGATATTTGGTCTGGGTCTCGGTCACATCTGCTCCGGAAGGTAGGTCACGATCGAGGGGAAGATCACGATGATCACCAGCGCGAGGACCATCAGGAAGAAGAAGGGCAGGGCGGCATAGGCGACTGTCAGGATGTCCCGCCCGGTCAGCGATTGGAGCACGAAGAGGTTGAAGCCCACCGGCGGGGTGATCTGGCTCATCTCGACGACGATCACCAGGAAGATGCCGAACCACAGCGGGTCGATCCCGGCCTGCAGCACCATCGGCATGATGACCGAGGCGGTCAGCACCACGACCGAGATACCGTCGAGAAAGCAGCCCATGATGACGAAGAACACGGTCAGCGCCGCCAGCAGCGTGAAGGTCGACAGCCCCAGCCCGCCGATCCATTCGGCGAGGATGCGCGGGATGCCGGTAAAGCCCATCGCCACGGTCAGAAAGGACGCGCCCGCCAGGATGAAGGCGATCATGCAGGAGGTCACGGTGGCGCCCATCAACCCGCCGACAAAGCTCTCGCGGGTCAGCGTGCCGGAACTCCACGACAGCACCAGCGCCAGCACAACGCCCACGGCAGCGGCGTCGGTGGGCGAGGCGATGCCGGCATAGATCGAACCGATCACCCCGCCGATCAGCAGCACCACCGGAAGCAGCCGGCGCGACCGGCGCAGCTTTTCGCGGAAGCTGGCCGAGATGTCCTCCATCGGCAGCTTGTCGCGGTTGAGCAGCGCCCAGATCACCACGTAGCCGACAAAGAGCGTGACCAGCAGGATGCCGGGCAGGACGCCGGCGATGAACAGCCGCGCGATGCTCTGTTCGGTGGCGACGCCATAGACGATCAGGATGATCGACGGCGGGATCAACAGGCCCAGCGTGGCCGAACCGGCCAGCGTGCCGATCACCAGCTTCTCGGGATAGCCGCGGCGCGACAGTTCGGGGATCGAGAGCTTGCCGATGGTGGCGGCGGTGGCGGCGGAGGAGCCAGAGACCGCGGCAAAGATCCCGCAGGCAAAGACATTCACGTGCAGCAGCTGGCCGGGCAGGCGGTTCATCCAGGGCGACAGCCCGGTGAACATGTCCTCGCTGAGCCGCGAGCGGAACAGGATCTCGCCCATCCAGATGAACAGCGGCAGGGCGGCCAGAGCCCAGGAATTCGAATGGCCCCACATGGTGGTGGCCATGACCAGCCCCAGCGGCGCGTCTGAGAACAGTGCCATGGCGGCGATCCCGACACCCAGCAGCGAAAAGGCCACCCAGAGCCCGGCGCCGAGAAAGGCGAACAGCAGGACCAGCAGGATGATGGAAAGCGTGGCAACGGTCATCTGAGGGGCTCCTATTCGCTCAGCAGGCTTTCACCCTTGCCCTCCCACGAGGCCGGGCGGCCGCGCAGGAGGCCGACCAGCTCGTCGGCGAGGGCAAGGGTGAGGATGGCAAGGCCAAGGGCCACGGGAAGCTGCGGCAGCCAGAGCGGCACCGAGACCATGCCGGAGCTGCGGTCGCCGAACTCGAGCGACTCGTGCACCAGCAGGATCACATACCAAGTAGCAAAAGCGCTCATCGCCAGCGCCACCAGCACGACGGCAATCTCGAAGGCGCGATGGGTGCCCGCGGGCAGCCGCCCGATCAGCAGCGTCACCCGGATATGACCGCCGGCGCGCAGCGTGTAGGCCAGCGCGAGAAAGGTCGAGGCGGCGAGGAAGAAGCCGGTGAAATCAGCGTAGGAGGGGATGGTGAGCCCGATCCCGGCGCCGGTCGCGGCGACCGCGATCTTGTCGGCGAGGTTCAGGCAGACCTGGGCAAAGACCAGCGCCACGATGGCGAGGATGAAAAAGGCCGCGAGCCCCCCCGCCGCCTGATAGATGAAATCGAGTGTCCGCCGCATGTCTGCCCCCCAATCTGCAATGGCCGGGCGCAGGATCGCGCCCGGCCCGTGTCGTTATTGCCCGTAGGCGCTCAGCAGGGCCGCACCGGCATCGCCGGCCTCGGCCTTCCAGTTTTCGAGCATCTGCGCTCCGATCTCGCGCAAGCCAGTCATCAGCTCTTCCGAAGGCTCGACGACGGTGATGCCGTTTTCGGCCAGCACCTTGGTCTGGGCCTCGGTCTCTGCCATGCTCATTTCCCATCCGCGGGTCTCTGCGGCGGCGGCGGCTTCGAGCACGGCGGTCTGGGTGGCTTCGTCCAGGCGGCGGAAGGACCGCTTGTTGGCCACCACGACGTTCTTGGGGATCCAGGCCTGAATATCGGTGTAATGGGTCAGGAAGTCCCAGGCCTTGGAGTTCACGCCGGTCGACGGCGAGGTGATCATCGCTTCGACCCGGCCAGTGGAGAATGCCTGCGGAATGTCCGGCACTTCCACCTGCGTCGGCGCGGCGCCGGCGAGGTTGGCGAATTCTTCCAGCGTGGCGTTGTACGTGCGGAACTTCAGCCCAGCGAGGTCGTCGACGCTGGCGATCTCCTTGGTGGTATAAAGCCCCTGCGGCGGCCACGGCACGGCATAGAGCACCATCATGCCCTGCGCATCCAGCAGACCTTCGATCACGTCCTTCTGCGCCGCCCAGAGCCGCTTGGCATCGTCGTAGTTGGTGGCGAGGAAGGGCAGGCTGTCGGCACCGAAGGCCGGGTTGTCATTGGCCAGCAGCGACAGGAAGAACTCGCCGATCGGCACCTGACCGCTGCGCACGGCCTTGCTGATCTCGGGGTGCTTGAACAGCGAGGCGGCCGAATGCACCTTGATGTCGAGCCCGCCATCGGTGGCCTCGGACACGTCGTCGGCAAACTCGGTGATGTTGACGGTGTGGAAGGTGGCGTCGGGGTAGGGCGTCGGCATGTCCCATGTCTCGGCCTGAACCTGTGCCGCCAGTCCGGCTGCGACGGCGAAGGCGCCGCCCAATATGCGATGTACAGTCATTCTTGGGGTCTCCCTGCAATGTTATGCCCTCTGACACTGACGCTACGTTGACATTTTGTCAACGTTTTATAAAAGTAAGTGACAGCGGGGCCTTGGCGGGTGCCGAAGCGCGGGGCTGACCGGTGCAGACCCGATGCAAACCGACTCAGGCCGGCGCGGCCGCCATTGAGACGGGCAGAGTTTGATGGCATGATGCCGATAAAACGCCGGTGAGTTCATGACGATGAGGGCTGAAAATGACCGACCCTGACACCCAGAAACGCCGGATCGTCTCGTCCCGGCACCTTGCGGACGGCGAAGGATGGGAGCTTTCAGAGCTCGAGTTCGGCATGATCATCGCCTACAACGCCTTCTCGCGCTGGATGACCCGCTGCATGTCCGCCGCCGGTCACCCCGACCTCAGCCCGCTGGAAATCCTGATCCTGCACAACGTCAACCACCGCGCCCGCGACAAGCGGCTGTCGGACATCTGTTTCCTGCTCAACATCGAAGACAGCCACACGGTCAACTACGCCCTGCGCAAGCTGCTGAAGGCCGGGCTTCTCGATAGCGAGAAACGCGGCAAGGAGGTGTTCTACCGGACCTCCGAGGCGGGGATCGAGCTCTGCAAGGGCTACCGCGACGTGCGGCGGCAATGCCTGCTCGAGGGGCTGTCGTCGACCGATGTCTCGGGCCCTGAACTGCGCGAGATCGCCCGCACCCTGCGGGCATTGTCAGGCCACTACGATCAGGCCAGCCGCGCCGCCGCCTCGCTCTGAGGGGCGGCGCGGGGCTCCCGGTCTATAGATTGCGTTCGCTGGCCTCAAAGAAAGACAAAGTGGTGGAACAATTCAGAGCGCGCGCCATCGACTGTTGCACCGCACGCGGAAACGAAGGCAACAGGCCACGAAGTCGAAAAGAGACGGGTCCGGTAGCCATGATTGTAGAGTCAGGAAGCCCATGGGTTTCGGACGTCCGACGGGCGGCCCGGCTCTCGGTTGCGCCCATGATGGACTGGTGGGACATAATTTTTACTATTTAATTTCAGGATGTTATGGGTGTTCTTCGAGCCATGTAGCACGCTTGTAGCAAAGTTGAGCGGCCGAAAGGTCGTCTTTCGCTGCTGCATGAGATTTCAGAACCTTCATGAATACTTTGTAGCGCGACAGCAAGGGATCCTCGTCTGCGGCAACTCCGATAAGTGCTCCTGTGACAGGTTGCATTGCTTCCTCGATCGTTCATTCAGACCGCCAAATACGGCTCGCGTCGCAAGGGCATGCGGCGAGGGCGCGCACACACGACCAGTGCCTCCCGCAGGTGATTGGCGATCCGTTGTGCGCCAGCCATAAGAGACATTGGCCGAAAGCTTTCCAACCGAAGTGCAGAATTGATAGTTTTTTTGGTCAGGAACCGGAGAAATTGAGTGTGCGCCGAACGGGAGTGTCCGATCATTTTAAGAATGCGTGATCCGGTCCATGCTTCACCGAAAGCGAACAGGCAGGTTCTGGCCTTACTGCGGCAGTCTGAGTTCGGGCCCATTGCGCGGGAAGTCTGTGCGCCTTGGTCTGTCTCAGTGCGTCGAGAGGGAATGTTGCCGCCAATTTGTGGTCACCACAAAGACGCCACTTCATGCGGCAAAGCTGTGAACAGGCGTGCAATTTTGACCCCGTAACGGGGTGATCGGCGTCCAAAAATGACCCCCTTACACTGATGTGGAT
>NZ_JBLXEC010000005.1:0-227139 GCF_048263515.1 Marinovum sp.
CGAAAGCTTTCAGCCCTGCCCGGAAGAGGACGCTGGTCGACGAGATGCGGGCGGATTGGCAGGTGTCGATCCGCCGGGCCTGTGCGGTGATCCGGTTCGATCCCAGAACCTACCGCTACAAGTCTCGTCGACCCGGACAGGCCGCGCTGGAACAGCGGATCAGGGAGATTTGCCAGACCCGCATCCGGTTCGGATACCGGCGTGTGCATGTGCTGCTGAAGCGCGAGGGCTGGGAGATCAATGCGAAGAAGACTTACCGCATTTACAAGGAGTTGGGCATGCAGCTCAGGAACAAAACGCCGAAGCGGCGGGTGAAGGCGAAGCTTCGGGAAGACCGAGCAGAAGCCGTCGGACCGAACGATGTCTGGGCGATGGACTTCGTGCACGACCAACTGGCAACGGGCCGGAAGATCCGTGTTTTGACAGTTGTCGATACCTTCTCGCGCTTCGTGCCAGTGCTCGATCCACGGTTCAGCTACCGCGGCGAAGACGTCGTCGCGACCCTTGATCGCGTCTGCCGGCGGACCGGCTATCCGACCACGATCCGGGTCGACCAGGGCAGCGAGTTCATCTCCCGCGACATGGACCTCTGGGCCTATCAGTGCGGCGTTACACTCGATTTCTCGCGGCCCGGCAAGCCGACCGACAACGCCTTCATCGAGGCCTTCAACGGCAGGTTTCGGGCGGAATGCCTGAACGCTCACTGGTTCATGAACCTTGAAGATGCGGCCGAAAAGTTGGAGGCTTGGCGTAGAGACTACAATGAAGAACGACCGCACAGTGCCATCGGGCACAAGGTCCCGGCGGACCTGATGAAATCAGCGCACGACACCAGCCCGTGCATTTGATTGAAGGGCGGAAACTCTGACAACGGCCGAGGGCGCGTTGGGTAGCACATCAAGTTGGCGCAGACTCTACATTACGGTGAGGGATTTCGCGGGGAGCAGGTCAAGGGGACGATCAAGCCGGCCGATCGCCTGCCGGGGGGCGGCGGGTTCGACGTCAAGCGCCTGCCGGCGCGGGACGGTGATCAGGGCCGGGAAGCCATCGCTCTGGTGCGTCTGCTTGACGGCTCGCACGAATTGTTTTCGCTGATGGCGGTGAACGTCCTGCGCCATCTCGAACACCTCGGTGGTTTCACCCCCCGCGCCACGCTGGACGCCTTTTTCGTGCGCGTCCGCGAATGGCAGGAGTTCATGGCCAATCAACGCAGAAAACCGCTGTCGACCGAGGGGCAGGCCGGGCTGATGGGCGAGTTGGTCATGCTCGAAGCGCTGATCGGCCACGCCGGCTCGGCGCTGGTGGCACTGGACAGCTGGCAGGGGCCGCTGAAGGCCGCGCAGGACTTTCACGTCGACAGCGGCGCCATCGAGGTGAAGAGCACCGCCAAGGCTCAGGGGTTCATCGCGCGGATCAACTCCATCGATCAGCTGGATTCCGAGCGCTGGCCGATGTTCCTCTGCGCCATGCGGTTCACCGAGAACGAGGCCGGCGAGACCCTGACCCAATGCGTCAACCGGCTGCGGGAAACGATGGAAGGCTCCGGTGTCCGCAAGCAGTTCGACGCGCTGCTTCTGCTGTCGCGGTACCTCGACGAACATGCCGACCGCTATACCCGCAAGCTTCTGGCCGGCGACATGCTGTGCTTTCCGGTCACCGACAGCTTTCCCTGCCTGAGGCGTGCGACACTGCCCGGGCAGATCCGCAATGCGCAATACGACCTCGACATCGAAGGCCTCGATGACGAGCCGATATCCATGGACGCCATGTTTCAGCATCTGGGGGAGACCGCCGATGAACCTGTCTGAGTTTCATTCCGAATTCCGCAACCACGTTCAGGGCGTGATGGCCGAGAGAGCCAGCAACCCCGATGAGGCCTTTCCGCTCGAGGAACTGGTGTTTGCCGAGCTTGTCATGGACGACGTCAGTGCCGCGGGCATCTCGGAATCCCCCGAGGTCTGTCACTTCGAGGGGACGATCCGCAACGCGAAGCTGCGGATCTCGGGATACGGCATCTCGGCCGACGATACCCGGATCGATCTGTTTCTCACCCACTATCTGGGCACCGATCACCTCACCCAGTTGCGGGACTCGGATGTCGCCGCAGTAGCCAGGGCCGCGGTGCAGTTCGCCGCCAATGCCGGTACCGGCAAACTGTCCGGGCGGCTCGATCCCACCAGCCCGGTGATGGAGCTTGTCCAGACGCTGGAACTGCGCTGGAGCGATCTGGACCAACTGCGCGTCATCGTTCTGACCGACGGTCAGACCAAATCCAAGCACTTCACCCCGCGCGAGGTCGAGGGACGGCTCATCCAGGTCGAGGCGATGGACATGGAGCGCCTGTTCCGCCACACCACCGGAAAGCCGCGGGACGAGATCGCGATCAGCTTCGAACAGGCCATCGGACGCCCCTTGCCCTGCGTGCATGTGGCCGACCCCGAGGCAGACTACGACTATGCCCTGACCGCGATCCCCGGAGAAGTCCTGCGGGCGCTCTACGAGCGCTACAACACCACACTGCTCGAAGCCAACGTCCGCTCCTTCCTCGGGACTCGCAAGAAGGTGAACGCCGGCATCGCCAAGTCGCTTCAGCAGGAGCCTGGCCATTTCCTGGCCTACAACAACGGTTTGGTCATGGTCTGCGATCAGGCCGAGCTGAGCCGGGCGCAGGATGGCCAGGTCGGGATTTCCCTTCTGAAGGGCCTGCAGATCGTCAACGGTGGCCAGACCACATCGTCGATCTATTTTGCCAGCCGTGACAACAAGGCGCTCGATCTCTCGCGGGTGATGATCCCGGCCAAGATCGTGATCCTGCGGGACGGCAAGGACGAGGGGCGCGAGACGTTGATCTCGCGGATCTCGCAGTTCGCCAACAGCCAGACCGCCGTCAAGACATCGGATCTGTCGGCCAACCGGCCGTTCCATATCCAGCTGGAAAAGCTGGCGAACGACACATGGTGCCCGGACGGGACCGGTCGCTGGTTCTACGAACGTGCAGCAGGCGCCTATGCGGTGGCGATGCTGCGGGAAGGCCGCACGCCGGCACAGAAGAAGCGGCTGCAACTGCAGATACCCACGCGGCGCAAGCTGACCAAGAACGACATCGCGAAATACCACGAAAGTTGGCGCGGCCTGCCGGCGCAGGTGGCTCTGGGCGGAGAGAAGAACTTTGCCGCCTTCATGTCCGCTCTGGACGAGACGCCGGAGATCGTTCCGGCGACGCTCGACGTCGGCTGGTACAAGGAGATGATCGCCAAGGTCATCCTGTTCAAGGCCATCGAAAAGCAGATCAAGACCAAGGACGCCAAGGCGATCTTCAAGCAGGGCTACGTGAACATCGCCGCCTATACGATTGCCATCGTCGCAGACAGGCTCGGCGACCGGCTGGACCTGATGCAGGTCTGGCAGCGGCAGGACACCTCCGGCCCGTTGTCGCGGCTGCTCTGGGATTGGGCCTGCGTGGTCAACAAGGTCTTCACGAAGGTCGGGGCAGGGGCGCAGTTCTCGGAAGTCGCCAAGCGACCGGCGACCTGGGCCGCGGTACAGGCGGCAAAGTACCCAGAGGTCGAGGGCGTGATCCCCGAACTCAGGGCTCCGGTCTCGGCCTGAGGTGCCGAGGGCTCCGACAAACCCGACGGCAGGCCTCCAGCGACGATCAAAGGAAAACAAATGCCATTCAAGGAAATCACCGACTGCGTCCAACGGCTCGAAATGCTGGAGGAAGCCGCAGGCATTGAAATCGGCGGGCTGATGGTGACCGTCGGTGAAGACCCGGACGACGGGGAATACCGTATCAGCATTCTGGGAGAGATCACCGCGCCGGGCGGCGGCCGCATCGACAGCGACGTCGAGATCAACTTCAACTGCTACAATGCCAACCGCCAGGTCTGCGGCACGACCACGGCATACCTCCTCGCAGAGAGCTTCATGGGGCTCGAGACGCTGGACGAAACGATCTATTCAAAGGGCGTCCCGGTCGAGATGAAGATCATCCCGAAGGTGATCCGCTAGGAAACTGTTTCGGCTAGCGGCAGGTCAAAGCCTGCAGACATGCAGATCGCCTGGGCAACGGCCACCACCGACGGGGGGGGGGCACCGCCCCCCGCCTAAGCCTTCTTCCTCAGCACCAGAAAGGTCATCATCCCGAAGGGCGGCAGTGGCTGGATGTCCTCGATCTCCAGCGACGGTTCCTTCAAAACCGTCTCAAGCTCGAAATCCGAGTGCCAGCCGAGCACGTTGGCGAAGGGCGCAGAGATGCGCTCGATGAAGGCCAGGACGCCCTCCTTGCGCACGAAGTGGTTGGTAATCACCACCCGCCCGCCGGGCTTCAGCACCCGGGCGATTTCCGACATCACCCGCTCGGGCTCGGGCACCACCGACAGCACATGCATCGCGGCGACCGTGTCAAAGCTGTTGTCCGGGAAATCCAGCATCCGGGCGTCCATCTGGCGCAGCGCGGCGACCTGGGACAGGTTCAGCTCGGTCACGCGCTTGCGTGCCTTGGCCAGCATGTCGTGGCTGAAATCGATGCCGGTGACCTGCAGCTCGGACTTGTAGTGCTGCAACGACAGACCGGTGCCGACACCGACCTCGAGCACGCGGCCCTCGAGGCCGTTCATGAAGCCAACGGCCCGGCGTCGGCCGGCGGTTGTCACCACGCCGAAGGTTCTGTCATAGACCGGCGCCCAGCGGGCATAGGAGGATTGAACAGCTTCGATTTCCACGAATTACCGCTTTCTAAAATTACCACGTGTATCCAAAATGAACCACCAGATCACCATGGCGATATAGGCCAGGCAGACGGCCACCAGGGTGATCCAGGGAAAGGCCATCCCGGCACCGCCGATGATGGCAAACCCCAGCAGAAAGAACTTCACGTTGCCGCGCGAGATGCGGACCCGTTTGAAAGACCCGGTCGGAATGCGGCTGATCATCGCGAGGCCGACCAGGACCATGTGAATGCAGATCACGATGTCGGGCACCAGCGGCGCATTGGCAAAGGCAAAGGACGCCGACATCGGCAAGAGCACCAGCAGCGCGCCGGCCGGTGAGGGGACGCCGACGAAATGGTCCTTGGCCGCCACCGGGGGCGCATCGATGGTGGGCTTGTTCTCGACGTTGAACCGCGCCAGCCGCAAGACGCAGCAGACCGTGTAGATCAGCACCGAAATCCAGGCAAAGCCGCGCATGTCCTGCAGCGCCCAGAAATAGATCACCAAGGGCGCGGCGACGCCGAAATTGACGAAATCCGCCAGCGAGTCCAGCTCCGCACCCATGCGGCTGTCACTGCTCAGCAGGCGGGCGATCTTGCCGTCGAGGCCGTCGAGAACGCAGGCCGCCACGATCAGCTGCACCGCCAGCACGTAGTTGCCCTCGACCCCGAAGCGGATCGCCGACACCCCGGCGCAGATCGCCGCAACGGTCAGCATGTTGGGGATCAGCTGGATCAGCTCGAACGAGGTGTTGGGCTTGTCGCTGCGTTCAGGCATTCGTGTCCTGCGGGGTCGGAGCGGGCTGGCGCGCGGTCAGCTCGGCAATCACGGTTTCGCCGGCAACCATGGTCTGGCCGATGTCGACCATCGGTTCCACGCCCTCGGGCAGGTAGACATCGAGCCGCGAGCCGAAGCGGATCAGGCCGAAGCGTTCGCCGGCCTGCAGCTGCGCACCGGGCTTGACGAAACAGACGATGCGCCGCGCCACGAGGCCGGCGATCTGCACCACGGCCACTTCGCGGCCGTCGGCCATGCGCAGGCAGAGGCTGTTGCGTTCGTTGTCGACGCTGGCCTTGTCGAGCGAGGCGTTGAAGAACTTGCCGGGGCGATAGGACACGGCGGCAATCTCGCCGGCGACCGGGCTGCGGTTCACGTGGCAGTTGAAGACGTTCATGAAAACGCTGACCCGGGTCAGCGGCACATCGGCCATGCCCAGCTCGGCGGGCGGCACGGCAGGCTCGATCAGCGACACGACACCGTCGGCGGGACTGACGACAAGCCCCGGCCTGGCCGGTGTCACACGCTCGGGATCGCGGAAAAAGTAGTAACACCAGACGGTCAACCCGACACCGATCCATCCGAGGATGTCCGACACGAGGAACAGCACGACGGTCACCGCGGCAAAGATTGCCACGAATTTCCTGCCCTCGGGGTGCATCGGCTTGATGAAGGTTTCAAGCATGTTCATTGCATATGTCCTTCGCGGCAGCTCACGTCCCTGTCATAGGGCGCTCGGCGGCGCGTGCAAGCAGGTTTCAGGGCGGGGCCGGCCGGCGGGTGGAAAATTGCCGTGACGGGGGTCGCCCCGCGCGCCCTGGCCTGCCCGCCGGTTTTGCAGCCTTCACCGCACTGCCGGCGCTCTCTGCGACCTGCTCCGGTCGGCCGGGCGGGGCAGCGCCGTGTTAGCCGCGCTCCAGCCGTTCGACACAGAGCACCGTGGGCAGGTGGCGGGCGATCTCGTCCCAGCTTTCGCCTTCGTCGCGGCTGGCAAAGACCGAGCCGGAGTTGGTGCCGAAATAGACCCCCGCCGGGGTGGCGCTGTCGGTGGTCATCGACTGGCGCAGCACGGTGAAGAAGCAGTTGCTGTCCGGCAGCCCGGCCTGTTTCTTCTGCCAGCTCTCGCCGCCGTCGGTGGATTTCCACACCGCCGCCGAGGCGTCGGGCGGGTAGCGGCCCTGGCTGTCACCGTTGAGCGGCAGCACCCAGATCATCCGGCCGTCGCGCGGATGCACGGCGATGGGAAAGCCGAACTTCGACGGCAGCCCTTCGCTGACCTCGTGCCAGCTGCGCCCGCCATCCTCGGAGCGGAAGACGCCGTGGTGGTTCTGCTGATAGAGCAGGTCGCCGCCCTCGGAGGCGCGCACCATGTTGTGCACGCAGAGCCCGGTCTCGTCGCCGCTGCCGGCGGCCGGGTGATCGGACTGCGGGGCCGGCCCGTCGAGGTTGCTGCGCCGGTTGCGCCGCTCCCAGCTTGCGCCGCCATCCTCGCTGGCAAAGACCCCGGCGGCAGAGATGCCGAGCCAGAGCTTGGACGTGTCCTCGGGATCGGTGAGGATGGTGTGCAGCGTCAGCCCGGCGGCGCCGGGTTCCCACCCTTCGGCAGAGGGATGATCGTTGAGCGCCGGCAGCTTCTCCCAGCTTTCGCCGCCATCCTCGCTGGCAAAGAGCGTCGCGGGCTTGGCCCCGGCGTAGAGCCTGTCGCCGTTCGGCCGGATCGACCAGAGCGCCTCGATCTCGCCGGAAAAGGGCGCCGGCGGGCTGGGCTCCATGCCGAACAGCCTGGCGGTCTCGGGGTCGTTGCGCAGCCACTCGTCGAGCTGGCCATCGGCCAGCTTGCTCAGCTGCCAACTGGCGCCGTGATCGGACGAACGCCAGACACCGGCGCCGAACCATTCGTTGCCACCGGCGGCCCAGATCACGCCGCTGTCGGGATCGGCGACCATGTGGTTGATCGGCCAGCCGTGGCAGTAGGGGCCCGAGAGCGACCAGCTTTCGCGGTCCTCGGCGCCGTCCAGCAGGAAGGCGCCCTTGGTGGTTCCGACAAGAAGGGTATTGCGCGGCATGGGGCACCTCCGGGCCTGTGGGTCGCATGCTGCGACGATAGCACCGGCAGGCTCAGGCTCCGAAGGGTTTTTGCGCCGCGAGGCTCACTCTGCGCGGGTAAAGGCCAGCCGGGTCTCGCTCCGCCAGGGCTCGCCGGGGCGCAGCAGCGCCTGCGCCGCCCAGCTCTGGTTCGGCGCATCGGGCCAGGCCTGCGGTTCCAGCGCGATACCGGCATGCGGGCCATAGGGATCACCGCGCAGTCCCTTGGTCTTTGACGCGCCGAGAAAGGCCCCGTCATAGACCTGCAGCCCCGGTTCCGTGGTCTCCAGCGTCATCCGCAGGCCGCCGGCCTCGAGCGTGGCGGCGGGCGCCAGAGCGGTGCGGGATGGCGCGCGGCAGAAGTTGTGATCGACCGGGTCGGCGACCGGCCTCGCCCGGCGGAAATCGAACGGCGTGTCGGCCACCGGGGCAGGGGAGCCTGTGGGGATCTGGCGGTCGTCCACCGGCAGATAGGTCTCGGCATTGACGCAGAGCTTGTGGTCCGAGATGTCGGGCGCGCCGGTCAGGTTGTAATAGGCATGGCTCGCCAGATTGCAGTAGGTCAGCGCCTCGCTGCGCCCGGTCAGCAGGATCGTCAGGGTCGAGCCGCGGGTGCTGTAGCGGCAGCGGAGGTCGATATGACCGGGAAAGCCCATGTCGCCGTCTTTCAGCGTCAGCCCGAGGGTCACGTGGTCGTCGCCGGCCTCGAGCACCTGCCAGCTGCGCGCCGAGGTACCGGCGCGCCCGCCATGCAGGCTCTGGACGCCGTTCTCGTTGCGGTCGATCTGGTGGGTCTTGCCGTCCAGAACGAAGCGCCCGTCGGCGATGCGGTTGGCAACCCGGCCGACGATCGCGCCCAGATAGCCGGGGTTGTCGAAATAGGCCTCGGGCTCGGCATAACCCAGCACCACCGGCGCCGCATGGCCGCCCAGCCGCAATTCCTGCAGCGCCGCGCCGAAAGTCAGGATGCGCGCGGTCAGCCCGCCGGCACCGATCCTGATGCTCTGAAAAATCTTGCCGTCCGGTGCGATCCCGAGATCGGTGATGTTGCGCCGTGCCATCTTCCGCCCCCCCATTTGCCGCGCAGCAAAGGCCACGCGGGCTGACACGTCAAGGGCTGGCGAGGGTCATTTCGTCAGGATCAGCTTGCCGGCCTTGGTGATCCGCAGGGTATAGACCTTGCCGTCAAGCACGATGCGGGCGGTGGCCTGATCGCCCACCAGCAGGCGGGCGTCATAGAGCGGACCGCCGCTTTCGGTGACCGGCGGCACGCTGGCCTGCCGCAGATCGGCGGGGCGGGTGAAGGCGTTCATCTTGCGGCCTCCCCTTGCGGGTGGGCTGCGCCGTGGCAGGCGGGTGAGCGGGTATCATACGGCATGTGCTTCTCCGAGTGTTTCAGGAAAAACCGGGCTGTCCCGCTCCGGGATGGCTGGGTGTTGCCGGTAAGTTGACTGAAACACTCGGGTATGTCAAGCGGGCCCTGCGCGCGATTTCCGGACCTCGGCCGGCGCCTCGTCCTCGGCCGAGAGCTGCGCCAGGATCGGACAGTCGGGACGGTCGTCGCCGGCGCAGGTCTTGACCAGGTCAGACAGGGTCTCTCGCATCCGGGTGAGGTCCTCGATCTTGCGGTCGATCTCGGTCAGATGCTCGCGCGCGATGCGGCGCACATCGGCCGAGGCGCGGTCGGTATCGGCCCAGAGCGCCAAGAGCGCCCGGCAATCCTCGATCGAGAACCCGAGGCCCCGCGCACGGCCAAGAAAAACCAGCTTGTGCACGTCGCTTTCGCGAAAGGCCCGGTAGCCATTGGTGTCGCGCAGTGGTGTCACCAGGCCGATGTCTTCGTAATAACGGATCGTCTTGGCTGGCAGTTCGGCCCGATTCGCTACTTCTCCGATATTCATGCCAATGCCTCCTTTTGCGCGGGTGTCTTGGTGGAATTTGCGGGCGCTGCCGGCCGGCGCCGCCCGGCCCAGCGCAGCCGCAAAGCGTTCGACAGCACGAAGAGGCTCGACAGCGCCATGGCGCCTGCGGCCAGCGGCGGCGAGAGCATCGGCCCGCCAAAGATCGCCAGCGCACCAGCGGCGACCGGGATCAGCAGCACGTTGTAGCCGAAGGCCCAGGCCAGGTTCTGGCGGATGTTGCGCAGGGTCAGCCGCGAGATG
This sequence comes from Marinovum sp., assembly GCF_048263515.1. Lineage (NCBI taxonomy): Bacteria > Pseudomonadati > Pseudomonadota > Alphaproteobacteria > Rhodobacterales > Roseobacteraceae > Marinovum > Marinovum sp. The sequence continues at coordinate 9,737 of NZ_JBLXEC010000005.1, forward strand.
TCGAGCGCATCCGACACGGTGCGCAGATCGCCCGACATCAGCACCACGTCCGCCGCCTCGATCGCCACGTCGGTGCCCGATCCGATCGCAATGCCCACCTCGGCATGGGCCAGCGCCGGGGCATCGTTGATGCCGTCGCCGACAAAGGCCACCGGGCCTTCGAGCTCGGTGAGCGCCGCCACCTTGCCGTCGGGCAACACGCCTGCCTTGACCACGTCGATGCCCAGCTCACGCGCGATGGCGCGGGCGGTGGGTTCGGCGTCGCCGGTGATCATCGCCACCTTCAGCCCCATCTCGTGCAGCCTGGCCAGAGCCTCCGGCGTGCCCTCCTTGATCGGGTCCGAAATCGCCAGCACCGCCTCGGCCCGGCCATCGACGGCGAGGTAGATCGCGGTCTTGCCGGCCTCGGACAGCGCCTGCGCCCCGGACTCCAGCGCGCTGATGTCAACGCCTTCGCCGCGCAGGTAGCTGGCCGAGCCGATGCGCAGGGCCTGGCCCTCGACCGTGGCGGTCAACCCCTTGCCGGTCTCGGTGCCAAAGCCCTCGGCCTCTGGCAGGTCGAGACCGCGCGCCTGCGCTGCCGCGACCACGGCACGGCCCAGCGGATGCTCGGATTGCGCCTCGGCGGCGGCCGCCAGCCGCAGCAAGGCATCCTCGTCGCCCGTGGTGACGATATCGGTCAGCTCGGGCTGGCCGCGGGTCAGCGTTCCGGTCTTGTCAAAGGCCACGGTGCGCACCGAGTGCAGGCTCTGCAGCGCGTCGCCCTTGCGGAACAGCACGCCCATCTCGGCGGCGCGGCCGGTGCCCACCATGATCGAGGTCGGCGTGGCCAGCCCCATGGCGCAGGGGCAGGCGATGATCAGCACCGAGACCCCGGCGACCAGCGCATAGGCGGGCGAGGGGCCGAAGACCAGCCAGGCCAGCGCCGTCAGCGCTGCCACCACCATGACCACCGGCACGAACCAGCGGGTCACGGTGTTCACCAGATCCTGCACCGGCAAGCGCGCGGACTGCGCCGCTTCGACCATGCCGATGATCTGCGCCAGCACGGTGTCGCCGCCCACCGCCGTGGCGCGGAACACCAGCGCACCGGTGCCGTTGACCGTGCCGCCGACCACATCGTCGCCCTTGGACTTGGACACCGGTACAGGCTCGCCCGTGACCATGCTCTCGTCGACGAAGGACTGGCCGGAGACCACGCGGCCATCCACCGCGATCCGCCCGCCGGGGCGGACATGCACGCGGGTGCCGCGGGTGATCTCCGACAAAAGGACTTCGATGACCCCGCCATCGCGCTCGACCAGCGCGGTATCCGGCGCCAGGGTCATCAGCCGGCGGATCGCCGCGCCGGTGCGGCCGCGGGCGCGGGCCTCGAGCATGCGGCCGAGCAGGATCAGGGTGACGATCACCGCCGCCGCTTCGAAATAGACCGCACGGGCCTCGGCCGGCAGGGCCGAGGGCACAAAGAGCGCCAGCGAGGAATAGAGGAAGGCTGCCGTGACGCCGAGTGCCACCAGCGCATTCATGTCGGGCGCGCGGCGGATCAACCCGCGGTAGCCTGCCAGCATGATCTCGCGTCCGGGCAGGGCCAGCACCAGCGCGGTCAGCAGGAATTGCAGGCTCCAGCTGGCGGTCTGGCCGATGCTGGCGTTGATCGCGTGATGCAGCGGCGGGTTGAGGTGGCCACCCATTTCCAGCACGAAGACCGGCAGGGTCAGCCCGCCCGCCAGCCACAGCCGCTTGCGCTGCGCCTCGGCCTCGCGTGCCTTGTGGTCGTCCTGGTCCTCGGTGCCGCCGGTGCGCAGTCGGGCGTCCTTGCCGGTGCTGCGCACCGCCTCGATCAGCGCCTGGGGGTCGCGCAGGCGGGTTTCGACCTGAGCGCTCTGATCGGCCAGGTTGACGCGGGCGGCGGTGACGCCGGGCACGCTGGCCAGCGCGCGTTCCACGCCGGCCACGCAGGAGGCGCAGGACATGCCCTCGATCTCGAGCCTGACCTTGTGGCCGCGCGGGCCGTAGCCGGCCTTGTCCAAGGCTGCCAGGGCCGCCGCGACGGCCTCTGGCGTCTTGGCATCGGCGCGGGCGCTCTGGTCGGCCAGGTTGACGCTGATCGCGTCAAGCCCCGGCACGCCCGAGAGCGCGGTGTCGATGCGGGCGGCGCAGGAGCCGCAGTTCATGTTGTCGATCTCGACCGTGAAGGTCCGGGGGCTGTGCTGTGTCATGCCCCTCAGATAGGGCTTCCAGTCACGGGAAGGTCAAGCGCCCTTCTGAATTATTTTCAGGCGGCCGGGGTCAGGCCACCAGCCCGCCGTCGCTGTCTTCGCCGGCCTCTTCGAGCAGCCGCTCGAAATCGGGCACCTTGACCTGACGCTTGCCGGACAGCTCGATCACCCCGTCGCGCTTGAGCGAGGACATCTGCCGGCTTACCGTCTCGAGCGTCAGACCGAGGTAATCGGCCATCGCTTCTCGGGTCAGGGGCAGCTCGAAGCTCATGCCGCTGGTGGTGCCGGCCAGCCGCAGGGAAGCGTCGCGCCGGCCGATGATCGACAGCAGCGAGGCGATCTTCTCGCGCGCGGTCTTGCGGCCCAGCACCAGCATCCATTCGCGCGCGGCGTCGAGCTCGTCGAGCGTCATCTCGAGCAGCCGGTGGGCAATATGCGGCGTGCGGGTCATCAGCTCTTCGAACGGTTTCTTGCGGAAACAGCACATCACCAGGTCGGTGGTTGCCATGACGTTGTAGGCGGCAGTTTCGCGCCCCGGGCGGCCGACGAAATCGCTGGGCAGCAAGAGGCCTACCATCTGGGTGCGGCCATCTTCCATGGTCTGGGTCAGCGTGGCGATGCCGGTGACCACAGAACCCACGAATTCCATCCTGTCGCCGGACCAGACGATGGTCTGGCCGGCCTCGTAGCTGCGATAGTACTTGATGTCCTCGAGCAGGCTGAGCTCGTCGCTGTCGCAGCGCGCGCAGACCGCCCGGTGACGGATCGGGCAATCGCCACATTGCAGCGACAGGTCGGGGTAGGTCTTATTCAGCATCGAGGTTTTGGTATCCGGGTTGATCTGGGTCAAGGAGCGCGGCGAGAACCACGGCTAACGCTAGGCCCATGGTTACGAAAACACAACTTGCCGCGCTGGGGCTTTTTGACGCGAAAGTGCCGCGCTACACATCCTACCCCACGGCTCCGCAATTTTCCGCCGAGGTGGGGCCGGATCACTTCTCTCGCTGGCTGGCGGCGGTGCCGCCGGGCGGCGAGGTCTCGCTTTATGTGCATGTGCCGTTCTGCCGGCGGCTCTGCTGGTTCTGCGCCTGCCGGACCCAGGGCACCCAGAGCGATGCCCCGGTGCGCGCCTATCTCGAGACGCTGCTGACCGAGCTGCGGCTGATCAAGGCCGCGCTGCCCGAGGGGCTGCGCCTGTCGCGGCTGCACTGGGGCGGCGGCACGCCGACGTTGCTGGCACCCGACATGATGGCGGAGCTGGCGCAGGCGATCTTCGAAGTGGCACCGATGAGCCCGCAGGGCGAGTTCTCGGTCGAGATCGATCCGAACGAGATCGACGCCGCCCGGCTTGACGTGCTGGTGGCCATGGGGATGACCCGGGCCTCGATCGGGGTGCAGGATTTCGACCCGGCGGTGCAGGAGACCATCGGCCGCCGGCAGAGCTTCGAGCTGACCCGCGATGTCTGCGAGATGCTGCGGGCGCGGGGGGTGGCCAGCCTGAACGCCGATATCCTCTACGGCTTGCCGCACCAGACCAGGGAGCGGATCGCCGATTCCGTCCAGAAGCTGCTGTCGCTCTCGCCCGACCGAGTGGCGCTCTACGGCTATGCCCATGTGCCCTGGATGGCGCGGCGGCAGGCGTTGATTCCGGAAGAGGCATTGCCCTCGCCTGAGGCACGGCTCGATCTGTTCGAGACCGCGCGGCGGCTGTTTCTCGCGGATGGCTACGACGAGATCGGCATCGACCATTTCGCCGCCCCCCACGACGGTCTGGCCGAGGCGGCCCGGGCCGGGCGGCTGCGGCGGAACTTCCAGGGCTATACCGACGACACCGCTGAGGTGCTGATCGGGGTCGGGGCCTCGTCGATCTCGCGCTTTCCGCAGGGCTACGCGCAGAATGCGCCGAGCACCGGGCGGCATACGGCGGCGATCCGCGAGGGGCGGTTCTCGACCGCGCGCGGACATGTCTTCGACGCCGAGGACCGGTTGCGTGGGCGGATGATCGAGGCGCTGATGTGCGATTTCCGCATCGACGCCGGCGAAATGGCGGAGCGCTTTGGCCTCGACCGCGCAGGCTTTGACAGGCTGGTGGCGCCGCTGGTCGCGCGCTTCGGCACGCTGGTGCAGGTGACCGAGGCCGGGCTTTTCGTGCCGGAGGAGGCGCGGCCGCTGACGCGGATGATGGCGCGCGCGCTCGACAGCTATGATCTGAGCCTTGCGGGGCATTCCGCAGCGGTGTGACCGGCGGGGCGCTGCGCGCGCAGGTCGGATTGCGTTCGGGCCACGCAGGCCTTGGGGGCGAGGGCCCCCAAACCCCCGGGGCGGTATTGTGGAGGGCGCCGCGAGGTTTCGGCGTCGATTGGGGGCTCTGCCCCCAAACCCCCGAGGGTATTTGTGAACAGAAGAAGCAGGGGGGAGGCGCTGTCGCCGGAGTGCTGTGTGTCAGGCCACGGCGGCGAGGAGGGTGCGGGCGTAGTCGGTTTTCGGAGCGTTGAAGATCTGGTCGGCGGGGCCGGCTTCGATCACGTCGCCCTGTTTCATCACCATCACATGGTGCGACATGGCGCGGACGACCTTGAGGTCGTGGCTGATGAAGAGATAGGCGAGGCCGTATTTGCGCTGCAGCGCGCGCAAGAGCTCGACGATCTGCACCTGCACCGTCATGTCCAGCGCCGAGGTCGGCTCGTCCAGCACCACCAGCTTGGGGCGCAGGATCATCGCGCGGGCGATGGCGATGCGTTGGCGCTGGCCGCCGGAAAACTCGTGCGGGTAGCGGTCCATCATCTTCGAGTCGAGGCCCACTTCCTTCATCACCTCGGCAACCTTGTCACGCTTGGGTCGGCTGTCGCCGCGGTCGCCGTGCACGCCGAGGCCCTCGGCGATGATCTCGGCGCAGGACATCCGCGGGCTGAGCGAGCCGTAGGGGTCCTGGAAGACGATCTGCATCTCGGCGCGCAGGCGGCGCAGGCTGCGGGTGTTGTAGTGCCGCAGGTCCTGGCCGTCGAAGGTGATCCGGCCTTCGGAGGAGATCAGCCGCATCATCGCCAGCGCCAGGGTGGTCTTGCCCGAGCCGCTTTCGCCGACGATGCCCAGGGTTTCGCCGGCGCGGACGGCAAAGCTGGCGCTGTTGACCGCCTTGACGTGGCCGACGGTGCGTTTCAGGAGGCCCTTCTGGATCGGGAACCAGATGCGCAGGTTCTCGGCCTCGGCCACCACAGGGGCGCCGGTGGCCACGGGATCGGGCTGGCCGGTGCTTTCGGCCGCCAGCAGCATCTGGGTATAGGGGTGGCGGGGATTGGCGAAGATGTCCTCGGTGCGACCGGTCTCGACGATCTCGCCGTTCTTCATCACGCAGACCCGGTCGGCGATGCGGCGCACGATGCCGAGGTCGTGGGTGATGAACAGCAGGCTGAGGTTCTCGGCCTCCTTCAGTTCGGCCAGCAGCTCGAGGATCTGCGCCTGGATGGTGACGTCGAGCGCGGTCGTGGGCTCGTCGGCGATCAGCAGGTCGGGGCCGTTGGCCAGCGCCATGGCGATCATCACGCGCTGGCGCTGTCCGCCGGAGAGCTGGTGCGGATATGCCGACAGCCGCTCTTCCGGGTCGCGGATGCCCACCTTGTTCAACAGGTCGATGATCCGCTGCCGGGCCTCGGCGCCGGTGACGTTCTGGTGCAGCTCCATCGACTCGCGCAGCTGTTTTTCCAGCGTGTGCAGCGGGTTGAGCGAGGTCATCGGCTCCTGGAAGATGAAGGAGATGTCGTTGCCGCGGATCTGGCGCAGGGTCTTGTCGCTGGCACCGACCATTTCGCGGCCATCATAGGTGACCGAGCCGTCGACCTCGGCCGAGCCGCCCAGCAGCGACACGGTCGAGAGCGCGGTGACCGATTTGCCGGAGCCCGACTCGCCCACCAGCGCCACCGTCTCGCCGCGCTCGACGTCGAAGGAGACGCCCTTGACCGCCGGGATGCTCTGGCCGTCCTGGCGGAAGGCGACCTTGAGATTTCTGACCTTGAGAAGCGCCGTCATTGGAAGGTTTTCCTTGGGTCGAAGGCATCCCGCACGCCCTCGAAGATGAAGACCAGAAGCGAGAGCATGAAGGCAAAGACAAAGAAGGCGGTAAAGCCCAGCCAGGGGGCCTGCAGGTTCTGCTTGGCCTGCAGGGTCAGCTCGCCCAGCGAGGGCGACGAGGAGGGCAGGCCGAAGCCGAGAAAGTCGAGCCCGGCCAGCTGGCTGATCGTGCCGGTCACCAGGAAGGGCAGGAAGGTGACGGTGGCGACCATGGCATTGGGCAGCATGTGGCGGAACATGATGGTGCGGTTCGGGACACCAAGCGCCTTGGCGGCGCGGACGTATTCGAGGTTGCGCGCGCGCAGGAACTCGGCCCGCACCACGCCCACCAGCGCCGTCCAGCCAAACAGCACCATGAGGAAGACCAGCAGCCAGAAACTGCGGCCGAGGATCGCGAAGAGGATGATGATCACGTAAAGGCTGGGGGTGGCGCCCCAGATTTCGATCACCCGCTGGAAGATGAGATCCAGCCAACCGCCGAAATAGCCCTGCAGCGCACCGGCAAAGATGCCGATCACCGAGGCCAGGGTGGTGACGATCAGGGTGAACAGGATCGACAGGCGGAAGCCGTAGATGATCCGCGCCAGCACATCGCGCTTGGTGTCGTCGGTGCCGAGCCAGTTCTGCTCGTTGGGCGGCAGCGGCGCGGCGCCGGGGCGGTCGACCGGCGTGTCATAGGCATAGGGAATCGGCGGCCAGATCATCCAGCCCTCTACGAAATCGCCCTCTAGCGCCTCGCCGGCCTCGACCCTCTCGATCAGGCCCTCGGGATCATCCCAGCAGGTTTCGAGCCCGCCGGTGGTGATCAGGCATTTGACCTCGATGTCGCGGTAGATCGCTTCGGTCTTGAAGTCGCCGCCAAAGGCGGTCTCGGGGTAGAAGTTGAACACCGGGGTGTAGAACTCGCCCCTGTACTTGACGAGGATCGGTTTGTCGTTGGCCACGAACTCGGCAAAGAGCGTGACGGTAAAGACCACGAGGAAGATGATCAACGACCAGAGCGCCCGGCGGTTGGCCTTGAAGTTGCGCCAGCGGCGCTGGTTGATGGGAGAGAGCGCCATGGGTCAGCCCTCCCGCTTTTCGAAGTCGATGCGCGGATCGACAAAGACATACATCAGGTCCGACAGGATGCCGACCAGAAGGCCCAGCAGGCCGAAGACGAAGAGCGTGCCGAAGATCACCGGGTAGTCGCGGGCCACCGCCGCCTCGAAGCCCAGCCGGCCCAGACCGTCGAGCGAGAAGATCGTCTCGATGATGATCGAGCCGCCGAAGAAGACGCCGATGAAGACCGCCGGGAAGCCGGCGATCACGATCAGCATGGCGTTGCGGAAGATATGGCCATAGAGCACCCGTCGTTCCGACAGGCCCTTGGCGCGGGCGGTCATCACGTATTGCTTCTTGATCTCGTCCATGAAGCTGTTCTTGGTCAGAAGGGTCAGCGTCGCAAAGGCCGAAATCGTCGAGGCCAGCACCGGCAGGGTGATGTGCCAGAAATAGTCGCCGATCTTGCCCAGCAGGCTGAGGTTTTCGAAGTTCTCGGAGGTCAGGCCCCTGAGCGGGAAGATCTGCCAGTAGGAGCCGCCGGCAAAGAGCACCAGCAGCAGGATGGCAAAGAGAAACCCGGGGATCGCATAGGCCACGATGATGATGCCGGAGGTCCAGGTGTCGAAGGTCGAGCCGTCCTTGACCGCCTTGCGGATGCCCAAGGGGATCGAGACCGCATAGGCAATCAGCGTCGACCAGAGGCCCAGCGTGATCGACACCGGCAGCTTCTCCATCACCAGTTCCAGCACCCCGATCGAGCGGAAGTAGCTCTCGCCGAAGTCGAGCCGCAGGTAGTTGCCCATCATCATCAGGAAGCGTTCGCCGACGCCGATGTCTTCCTTGACGCAGGCCGGGTCGTCGAGATCGGGCTCGCCGGTGAAGCTGTCCTCGCAGACGATGCGGGAAAAGCCGAAATCCACCTCGAGCTGCTCGATGAACTCCTTGTCGAGCCCGCGGGCGCCTACATAGTCACTGTCGGAGCCGAAGGTCTCTTCACCCACGTCCTCGCCGCCGCCGGAGAAGCCGCCAAAGACGTCGCCCTCGCCCTGGATCTGGGCGAGCATCTGTTCCACCGGGCCGCCCGGCACGAATTGCACCAGGGCGAAGTTGATGATCATGATCCCCAGCAGGGTGGGGATCACAAGCAGGAGTCTGCGAAGGATATAGGCGCCCATGGGTTACTTCAGCGCGCCGGCGGCTTTCAGAGCCTCGTATTTCTCTTGGTTGAACCACCAGAAATCCAGCACCCCCAGCGCATAGGGGGGCAGCGGGTCGGGCCGTTCGAACATGTCGTAATAGGCCACCCAGTATTCCGGCACGAACCCGTCATGCACCACGATCCGCTCGTAGCGCAGCGCCCGGTCGAGCGCCTTGAGCGCGGTGATCTCGTCCTCGCGGTTGGTGGTGTCGAGCGCCGCGTCGATCAGCGCATCCACCACCGGGCTGCGCAGGGCGGCGCCGTTGTAGGACGACACCTCGGCGCTTTCCGAGCCGAACAGCTGATTGAGCCCGGTGCCGGCGACCGAGAAAGTCAGGTAGCGGGTGTGGATCAGGTCGTAGTCCTTGTCGAGGAAGCGCTGCTGGCCCTGAGCGCTGTCGATCGCCTCGGCGTTGACCTCGATGCCCCAGCTGCGCAGGGTCTGGGCATAGGTCTCGATCACCGCCTTGCGGGTGTCATCCCAGCTCGACAGCACGAGGAAGTCAAAGCTGAGCGGCTTGCCCTCGGCGTCGACCATCTTGCCCTGATCGTTGACGCTGTAGCCTTCGTCGGCCAGCAGCTTCAGCGCGGCGCGCTGGTTGCGGCGGTCGCTCGGGTCGCGCGGGTTCGAGGTATGCGGCATCACCACTTCCTCGGTCAGCATCTCCGGCGGCACCACGTCGCCCAGCGACTTGAGCAGTTCCAGCTCGGCGCCTTCCGGCACGCCGGTGGCCTCCCACTCCTGACCCTCGACAAAGCTCTTGCGCTGGGTGGTCAGGCCGAACTGCAGAGAGTCGCGGACCCATTCGAAGTTGAACGCCAGCGACAGCGCGTGGCGGACGTTACGGTTGTCGAGCGGCGGGCGCAAGGTGTTGAAGATGATGCCCGAGTTGTTGGGCGCGGTGCCGTCGGGGATCTCCTCGCGCTTCACGTGGCCCTTCTGCAGCGCCGGAAAGTCGTAACCGGTGGCCCAGCGCTTGGTCGAGCCTTCGGAGCGGAAGGTGTAGATACCGGCCTTGAAAGCCTCGAACTCGGCGGCGTCATCGGCGAAGTACTCGAACCGGACCCGGTCGAAGTTGTGCCGGCCGACGTTGGCCGGGTGGTCCCAGCCCCAGTAGTTCGGGTTGCGTTCATAGACGACGTAGCGGTTGAACTCGTAATCGCCGACCTGGTAGGGGCCCGAGGCCATCGGCGAGGCCACAGAGGGCTCGTCAAGCCGCTCGCCGGTTTCCTTGTACCAATCCTCGGAAAAGATCGGCGTGCCGCCGACCTGCGAAATCAGCGACCGGCGCGAGATCTCGTCGGCAAAGGTGTAGCGGATGGTCAGATCGTCGATCACCTCGACCCCGGTGATCCGTTCCTTCACCGCGCGGGCATAGGAGCGGATGCCCTGGTCGAGGAACAGGTTGTGGGTAAAGGCCGCGTCACGCGCATGCACCGGCTGACCGTTGCGAAAGGTGACGTCGTCGCGCATGTGAAACACGCACCAGGTCTTGTTCTTGGGGTATTCGACCTCGCGGGCGATCAGGCAATAGGCATCGGTGATCGAATCCGCCGGCAACCCGCCGCCCCATGGCATCTCGGCGAACATTGCCTCGGCGACGATGCCCGAGTTGCTCTCGGAATTGCCGCGCCAGGCCCAGCGGTTGAAGCCGTCGAAGGTGCCGCGGGTGCCCAGCGAGATCTGCCCGCCCTTGGGGGCGTTCGGGTTGACGTAGTCCCAGTGCTTGTAATCGGCCGGGTACTTCAGGTCGCCGTAGAAGGAATACCCATGGCTGACGACAATCTCTTCGCCCTCGGCGGTCTGGGCGATCACCCGCGCCGGCGGCAGCGCGGCGCCAAGCGCCGTCGCGCCGAACATGCCAAGCGCGGCACGGCGTGAGAATTCGAACCCGGTGCGGGGCAGGTATCTTTCGTCGGTCATTCAGTCGCTCCTATCGGCCTGGGGACGCGCGGCGCGCAAGCTTGTGGCGTCTTTGGCTCTGTACGCTAGAGCGGTGCGGCGGGATCAATCAAGTCGATATTCCGTGATATCCGGTGAGAAGCCGCCGAAACCCGAAGGCACATGGAAAAACCGCCGCTCCCGGGGGAACGGCGGTGCAATTTCTCCTGTCGCGTCAGCGCGATCAGCCGTCGATGCTGTCGAGCCAGGCAATCAGGTTGGCGCGGTCTTCGGCGTCTTTCAGACCCGAGAACGACATCTTGGTGCCGGGGGCATAGCCCTTGGGGTTCTCGAGGAAGGCCTGCAGGTTTTCCGGGCTCCAGACGTCGGCCACGGCGACCAGGGCACCGGAATAGCCGAAACCGGGAACCGAGCCGACTTCGCGGCCGACAACACCGTAGAGGTGCGGGCCGGTGCCGTTGACGCCGTCCTCGACCTTGTGGCAGGCGCGGCATTTGCCCCAGACGCGTTCGCCCTTGGCCGGATCGGCTGCGGCCAGAAGCTCTTCGAACGGCACGGCTGCCTCGGTCTCGCCGCCTTCGGCTTCGCCGGTGTCGATGACATAGGCCTGCTCTTCGCTGCCATGGCCGCCACCGGTGTGATAGATCTCTTCAGCCGCCCATTTGCCGAGCAGGAAGATCAGGAAAGCGCCGCAGAAGCCCCCCAGAATCTTGGTCGAGGTCATTGTATCCATAACACGCGAGTCCCTTAGCTTGGTCTTGTTCGGGGTCTTACGGCTTCCCCTCCGCGGAGGCAAGGTATAGAAACCGCGACGAAACGCCCGGGCCGGGCCAGAAGACGGAAAAATTTCATGACAGGACGCATTGCATTTCAGGGCGAGCCCGGAGCCTACAGTCACGAGGCCTGCCGCGACGCCCGGCCCGAGATGGAGCCGATGCCCTGTGGCAGCTTCGAGGATGTGATTTCCGCGGTCACCTCGGGCGAGGCCGATCTTGCGATGCTGCCGGTCGAGAACACCACCTATGGACGGGTGGCAGACATTCACCGCCTGCTGCCGCAAAGCGGTCTGCGGATCGTCGGCGAGGCCTTCGTGCGGGTGCATGTCAGCCTGATGGCGCATCACGGCGTCCAGATCGAGGATATCGAGACGGTGCGCGCCCACATGGTTCTGCTGCCGCAATGCGCCGACTTCCTCAAGACCTACGGCATCCGGGGCGAGGCCGCCGCCGACAGCGCCGGCGCCGCCGCCGAACTGGCCGAGAGCGGTGACCGGCGCTCGGGCGTGCTGGCCTCGGACCTCGCGGCCGAGATCCACGGGCTGCACATCCTTGCCCGGCACATCGAGGATCACGCCCACAACACCACGCGCTTTCTGCTGATGGGCCGCGAGCCCGACATGCGCCGGCGCGGCGATCACGGCATGCTGACGACCTTTGTCTTTCAGGTGCGCAACATCCCGGCGGCGCTTTACAAGGCAATGGGGGGCTTTGCCACCAACGGTGTCAACATGACCAAGCTCGAGAGCTATATGGTGGGGGGATCCTTCACCGCCACGCAGTTCTACGCCGATATCGAGGGCCATCCCGACGATCCGGCGGTGCAGCGGGCGCTGGAAGAGCTGGATTATTTCACCGACATGCTGGAAATCCTCGGCACCTATCCCCGCGACCCGCGTCGCGATTGAGCAAGCCGCGGATTGTCGGGCCTCGGTGCGGCGGTGCGCCGTATGTAAGGGGCCGCGGTGCGGCGATCCAACCTCGGTTCTGCAGCGATTTATCCAAGCCAAGTCCGGAAGAGATCAGATCGGCGCGCCCACGTCAGCCAAATCGCCGCGCCGGTGGGCGGCCCGTCATGCCGGAGGCATGCCTTTGACATGACGCGCGGCGGCTTGCAGCCGCTGTTAGCGCGGGGGAGGCGGGGTTTTGGGGTTTTCACCTTTCCGGAGGTGGGCGGTGGGTTGGAAACCCACCCTACGGTGACTTGCCCGTGTATTGGTGAGCTTGGTGCCGGAGGCATGCCTTCGGCATGACGCGCGGCGGCTTGCAGCCGCTGCCATTGCGCGCTGGGACAATGGATAAACGTCAGATCAACAGCCCCGCAGCCCCTTCGTGGCGCAGCAGCCAGACCTTGGTCTCGACGCCGCCCTTGGCGGAGAACCCGCCAAGACCCTTGGCGCCGAGGATGCGGTGGCAGGGGATCAGCACCGGGATCGGGTTGGCACCGCAGGCCTGGCCGATGGCCTGGGCCGGGGCCTTCAACTCGCGCGCCAGGTCACCATAGGTCCGGGTCGCGCCGAACGGGATCTCTTGCATTGCCGCACAGGTGCGGCGGGTGAGATCGGAGCCCTGCGGCGCAAAGGGCAGGTCGAAGACCTCGCAGCGTCCGGCGAAATAGGCGGTCAGCTGTCGTTCGGCCTCGACAAGCAGGGGATCGTCGTCCATGTCGCCGGCCCGCCAGTGCAGGGCGGTGATCGCGCCGTCCTGCGCTTCGAGGGTCACCGGCCCAAGCGGTGTTGTCAGGCTGCGTTCCGGCATGCGCCCAGACTGGCCCATGCGCACCATGGGCTCAATCCGGTTTCTCGCAGATCAGGCGGTTAAAAGCTTGTCCTGGGTCCGGGTCGCGAAATCCTCGGCCGAGTGACGCTCGTGCAGCTGCAGCGCCGGGTCGCCACCGGTGCGGTTGACCATGCGGCCGCGCTGCACTGCGGGACGCTCGGCAATGCGCTTGGCCCAGGCCATCACGTGGGTGTAGCTCTCGACGTCGAGGAATTCGGCGGCATTGTAGAGCCGGCCCAGCACCAGCTGGCCGTACCAGGCCCAGATCGCCATGTCGGCGATGGTGTATTCACCGGCGGCCATCCAGTCGTTCTGCGCCAGATGCCGGTCGAGCACGTCGAGCTGGCGCTTGCTCTCCATGGCGTAACGGTTGATCGGATATTCGAACTTCTCCGGCGCGTAATTGTAGAAATGGCCGAAGCCGCCGCCGAGGAAAGGCGCGCTGCCCATCTGCCAGAACAGCCAGGACAGCAGCTCGGCGCGATGCTCGGACGCGCCCTGGAAGGCATTGCCGAACGTCTCGGACAGATGCAGCATGATCGCGGCGGATTCGAAGACCCGCACCGGCGTCTCGCCGGAGCGGTCCATTAGCGCGGGGATCTTGGAGTTCGGGTTGACCTCGACAAAGCCCGAACCGAACTGATCGCCATTGCCGATGCGGATCAACCAGGCGTCGTAGTCTGCGGCATGGCCGGCGGCCAGCAGCTCTTCGAACATCACCGTGACCTTCACCCCGTTGGGCGTGCCCTGGGAATAGAGCTGGAAGGGATGCTTGCCGACCGGCAGCTCCTTGTCATGGGTCGGGCCGGCGATGGGGCGGTTGGTCGAGGCGAACTCTCCGCCGTTCTCCTTGTCCCAGGTCCAGACTTTGGGGGGCGTGTAGCTGTCGGTCATCACGGGTGTCCTTGCATTGCGATCTGAAGCTGATCTAGGGCGGCCGGCGCGATCGCCCAAGGTCTGCACAGGGGGTGTGCGTTTTTGGGGGGGCTTGCCCCCGGCGGTGGTGAGGGGGGCGGGTCCGTCTTTTTTTGTGAATATTGAGGGCTGCGCCCGCAGTTTTTTTGGAAGAAGGGGGGCTTTGCCCCCCGGGGCCTGTGGCCCCGCCCCCCAAGGGTATTTGTGAACAGAAGAAGCAGGGGGGCGGGGCTTTGGGGCTCAGGCCAGCGCGGCGTCGCAGCGGGCGCAGGTGCCGGGGTGGGTGTGGGTGCCGACGTCCGGCAGGATCTTCCAGCAGCGCTGGCATTTTTCGCCATCGGCTTTTTCGAAGACCACGCCGACGCCGTCGATCTCTGGCAGGCGGAAGGCCTCGGCCGGTTGCGGATCGCCGGTCAGCGACATGCCGGAGGTGATGCAGATGTCGTCGAAGTTGATCGACTTCAGCGCCGCCAGCATCTCCTTGTCGCGCACATGCACCACCGGCGCGGCCTCGAGCGAGGCGCCGATCACCTTGTCGGTGCGCTGGATTTCCAGCGCCGCGGTGACCACGCGGCGGGCCTGGCGCACCTTGACCCATTTCGCCGCCAGCGGCTCGTCGAGCCAGTCGGCAGGCGTCTCGGGGATGTCGGTCAGATGGACCGAGCTGTCCTCGCCGGGGAAGCGTTCGAGCCAGACCTCTTCCATGGTGAAGACCAGCACCGGCGCCAGCCAGGTGGTCAGCCGGTGGAACAGGATGTCCATCACCGTGCGCGCGGCGCGGCGGCGTTGGGTGTCGCCGTCGCAATAGAGCGCGTCCTTGCGGATGTCGAAGTAAAAGGCCGAGAGCTCGACCGTGGCGAAGTTGAAGAGCTGCTGGAAGACGCCCTGAAAATCGAAGGCCGCATAGCCCTTGCGCACCACGTGATCGAGTTCCGCCAGGCGGTGCAGGATGTAGCGCTCGAGTTCGGGCATGTCAGAGGGCGCGACCCGGTCGCTTTCCTCGAAATGCGACAGCGCGCCCAGCATGAAGCGCATGGTGTTGCGCAGCCGGCGATAGCCGTCGGCCACGCCCTTGAGGATCTCCGGCCCGATCCGCTGGTCGGCGGTGTAATCGGTCTGCGCCACCCAGAGCCGCAGGATGTCGGCGCCGTATTGCTTGACCACCTGGTCGGGCGCGATGGTGTTGCCGAGCGATTTGGACATCTTGTTGCCCTTCTCGTCCAGCGTGAAGCCATGGGTCACCACGTTGCGATAGGGCGCGCGGCCCTTGGTGCCGCAGGCCTGCAGCATCGAGGAGTGGAACCAGCCGCGGTGCTGGTCGGTGCCTTCCATGTAGACATCGGCGATGCCGTCCTCGGTGCCATCCTCGCGGTCGCGCAGCACGAAGGCATGGGTCGAGCCTGAATCGAACCAGACGTCGAGGATGTCGAAGACCTGATCCCAGTCGTCGGGGTTGTGATCATCGCCGAGGAAGCGCGCCTTGGCGCCGTCCTTGTACCAGGCATCGGCGCCCTCGGCCTCGAAGGCCTCGAGGATGCGGGCATTGACCGCCGCGTCGCGCAGCAGGAAGTCGGGATCGGTGGGCAGGGCGCCCTTCTTGGTGAAGCAGGTCAGCGGCACGCCCCAGGCGCGCTGGCGCGACAGCACCCAGTCGGGCCGGTCCTCGATCATCGAATAGAGCCGGTTGCGCCCGGTCTTGGGCGTCCAGTTCACCAGCTGGTCGATCGAGGTCAGGGCGCGCTGGCGGATGGTCTTGCCGTATTGATCCTGACCGTCGCCGACCTCGCGGTCGATGGCAGCGAACCATTGCGGCGTGTTGCGGAAGATCACCGGTGCCTTGGAGCGCCAGGAATGCGGGTAGGAGTGCTTGATCTTGCCGCGCGCCAGCAACCCGCCAACCTCGACCAGCTTGTCGATGATCTTCTTGTTGGCGTCGCCTTCGCCGCCCTTGCGATTGAGGATGTAGCTGCCGCCAAAGAACGGCAGGTCGGCGCGGAAGGACCCGTCGTCGAGCACGTTGTAGGTGATGACGCGGTCGAGCATGTTGAGGTCACGGTAGAGCTCGTATTCCTCCATCCCGTGGCTCGGGGCGCAATGCACGAAGCCGGTGCCCTCGGTGTCGGTGACGAAATCGGCAGCGCGGAAATCGCGCGGCTCGTCCCATTCGCCGTTGCTGCCCTCGGCGCCGGCCAGCGGGTGCAGCAGGGTGAGACCGGCCAGCAGATCGGCGCTGACGGTGCGGACCCGGGTGTACTGGTCCTCGTTCAGGCGGGCGCGCTTGAAGACATCGGCGGCCAGGTTGTCGGCCAGCAGGAAGCGGTCGCCTTGCGCGGCCCAGCAGTCCTCGGGCGCGCCGGTGACCTCGTAGAGCCCGTAGCTGATGTCGCGGCCAAAGACGACGGCCTTGTTCGAGGGCAGGGTCCAGGGCGTGGTGGTCCAGATCACCACATGCGCGCCGATCAGGTCATGGGCGACCTGTTCCTCGGCGGCCATGATGTCCTGGCCTTCCTCGATCTCGGTCTCTTCGCCGGCCAGCGTCAGGTCGGGGAACTCGACGTTGGAGACGCGGAACTTGACCCAGACGGTAAAGCTCTCCTTGTCGTGGTATTCGACCTCGGCCTCGGCCAGGGCGGTCTGTTCGACGGGCGACCACATCACCGGCTTGGAGCCCTGGTAGAGCGTGCCGTTCATCAGGAACTTCTGGAATTCCTCGGCAATCACCCGCTCGGCGTGGAAATCCATTGTCAGGTACGGCTGCGGCCAGTTGCCGGTCACGCCCAGGCGCTTGAACTCTTCGCGCTGCACGTCGACCCAGCCCTCGGCGAAGCGACGGCATTCCTGGCGAAAGTCGATGACATCGACCTCATCCTTGTTCTTGCCCTTCTTGCGGTATTGCTCCTCGATCTTCCACTCGATGGGAAGACCGTGACAATCCCAGCCGGGGATGTAGCGCGCGTCGAAGCCCATCATCTGGTGCGAGCGGACGATCATGTCCTTGATCGTCTTGTTCAACGCGTGGCCGATGTGCAGGTGGCCGTTGGCATAGGGCGGGCCATCATGCAGGGTAAAGGGCTTGCGATCACCCGCGCGTTCGCGCAACCGGTCGTAGATGCCGATCCGCTCCCAGCGCTCGAGCCATTCGGGTTCGCGCTTGGGCAGGCCGGCGCGCATCGGGAAATCGGTCTTGGGCAGGTTCAGAGTGTCTTTGTACTCAGGCGTATCGGCGCACATGAAGGGCGTCCTTGTCACTTTATTCGGATGTGAGGGGTGAGGCGGCGCGGCAGTCCATACGCCTTGTCCCGGCGGCTCGTCTGATCAGAGCGCCGGGCATGTAATTCGAATGATGATCGCGAAATGTGCCATCTTGAAGCTGCTTATAGGCGCGCGGGAAACGGGCGTCCAGAGGGCGCAGGCCGGGCGGATCGGGCCATGCCGGGCGGGATGTCGGAGAGGGCAGGGCAAAAAGAAAGGCCGGCCTCGGTGGTGCAACTCCCCCAGGGTCATTGCGCCATCCAGGCCGGCCCGCTCTTGAACACGCATCCCGAAGGACGCGGTGATTAGGTCATGAGTCCGAAGACCCGCAAAAAAGGTTCTTCTAAACGCTCCCCCCAGAATATCGCGGCAGGCACAGGCATAAAACGCCCGA
Source organism: Marinovum sp. (assembly GCF_048263515.1). Classification (NCBI taxonomy): domain Bacteria; kingdom Pseudomonadati; phylum Pseudomonadota; class Alphaproteobacteria; order Rhodobacterales; family Roseobacteraceae; genus Marinovum; species Marinovum sp. The sequence goes on from NZ_JBLXEC010000005.1 coordinate 27,285, forward strand.
ATCCCGGCAGGGCCTAGTTAATCTTCGTAAATTTTTGCTGGATTTCGTGAGTTACCTAGGGTCAAATTTCACGATGCGTGAAACTTTGGCGGAAATCTGGGGCGCAATCGGCTGGGAACGCAAGATCATCGTGTTCTTCGGCGGCGTTCTGGTGCTGACGATCACCGGGCCTTTTGGCACCTATGACCATCTAACTCTCTATCAGCGTTTGATTTTCTGGGTCGTGACCTTTACCGGCGTGGGCTTCTTCATGCATGTGCTGCAGACCACCGCGCTGACGACCGAGAGATTGGGGCGCCTGCCGCCGTCGTTGCGGCTCGGGCTGGGGGCGGCGCTGGCGGGGCTGCCGGGGGCGGCTTTGGTGATCTTTGCCTATGAAGTGTTCCATCCCGAGACGGCGCTGGATCAGGATTTGCCGCGCATCTGGCTCTTGGTGACTTTGGTCGGCTGGCTGGTGGGCCTTGTCGAGTTCATCGCCTGGCGCCAGGACAGCGACGAGGCTTTGCCGGTCACGCAGCGCACCGCCTTTCACAAGCGGCTGCCGCCGGAGTTGGGTGACGACATCATCTCGATCTCGATGCAGGACCATTATGCCGAGGTGACCACGACGCTGGGCACGCATCTGGTGCTGATCCGCCTGTCTGACGCCATTGCCGAGCTCAAGGGCGCGTCGGGGTTGCAGGTGCATCGCTCGCATTATGTCATGAAGGCGCATCTGCAGCGGATGCACCGCGATGGATCTCGCCTGCGGGTCACCCTGAGCGACGGGCGCGACATCCCCGTCAGCGCCAAACATGCCGAGGCGGTGCGAGACGCCCTTCGGGCGCGGCGCGACGTGATCACAAGTGGCACCGACAGGCCGCTGACCGGCTGAGTGGGTGCGCCTTGTGAGGCCAAGCCGTCCGGAACCGCCCGCGTTCACCGGGGAATCACTGTTGTGATCACAAAACACCCGGCCTGCCACCAAAGTCGCAATTTTCCCGCTAAAGATGAGCGTAAATAGCATCGCTCCCGACGCTCTTGCAAAAATGTCGCAGGCCCGGCGCAAGATTGTTAGCGTCCCAAATCTGCCGGCACGGCGAAAATTTACTGGCGCGCCGGGAAAGCCCGCAAAAAGCAACCGTCTGACGTAACGGCATTTTTACCCTCGCATCGACATAAATTTACAGATTGACAGCGGGCTCTGTCGATTTCTTTACAGAAAAAGCCTTGAGCATGAGTGACCAGCATCAAATTCGCGCAATCCTCTGTAAACTTGCCTCGACGTTGATCATCGGGGTGCATGGAGGAGCCATGTTGTGCCCCGACAAAGCGAAAAGAGGGGGAGCACATGCCCAACGACCATTCTGCACGACAGTACCATGTCGACGCTGCCAAGTACCAAGAGATGTACGCCGCTTCGATTGCCGATCCGGAAGGCTTCTGGGCCGAGCAGGGCAAGCGCATCGACTGGATCAAGCCCTATTCCCAGATCAAGGACGTGAGCTTTGTCCCCGGCGACATCCACATCAAATGGTACCACGACGGCACGCTGAACGTCTCGGCCAACTGCGTCGATCGCCACCTCGAGACCCGCGGCGACCAGACCGCGATCATCTGGGAGCCGGACGATCCGCAGGAAGAGGCGCAGCACATCAGCTATCGCGAACTCCATGCCAACGTCTGCAAGATGGCCAATGTGCTCAGCGATCTGGGCGTGACCAAGGGCGACCGGGTGGTGATCTATCTGCCGATGATCCCCGAGGCGGCCTATGCCATGCTGGCCTGTGCCCGCATCGGCGCGATCCACTCCATCGTCTTTGCCGGCTTCTCGCCCGACGCGCTGGCCGCGCGGGTCAACGGCTGTGACGCCAAGGTCGTGATCACCGCCGACGAAGCCCCCCGCGGCGGCCGCAAGACAGCGCTGAAATCCAACGCCGACAAGGCGCTGCTGCACTGCAAGGAAACGGTCAAATGCCTTGTGGTCAAGCGCACCGGTGGCCAGACCACCTGGACCGACCGCGATGTCGATTACAAGGCGCTCGCCAAAGACGCCGCCGAGACCTTCGACCCGGTCGAGGTCAATGCCGAGGATCCGCTGTTCATCCTCTACACCTCCGGCTCCACCGGCCAGCCCAAGGGCGTCGTGCATTGCTCTGGCGGCTACCTGGTCTATGCGGCGATGACGCACGAGATCACCTTCGACTACCACGACGGCGACATCTACTGGTGCACCGCTGACGTCGGCTGGGTCACCGGTCACAGCTACATCGTCTATGGTCCGCTGGCCAATGGCGGCACCACGCTGATGTTCGAAGGCGTGCCGACCTGGCCCGATGCCAGCCGCTTCTGGCAGGTCTGCGAAAAGCACAAGGTCAATCAGTTCTACACCGCGCCCACCGCCATCCGCGCGCTGATGGGGCAGGGGCCGGAGTTCGTGGAGAAATGCGACCTGTCCTCGCTGCGCCTTCTGGGCACCGTGGGCGAGCCGATCAACCCCGAGGCCTGGAACTGGTACAACGACGTCGTCGGCAAGGGCAAATGCCCGATCGTCGACACCTGGTGGCAGACCGAGACCGGCGGTCACATGATGACCCCGCTGCCCGGCGCGCACGAGCTGAAACCCGGCGCGGCGCAACAGCCGTTCTTCGGTATCAAGCCGATGGTGCTCGATCCCACCACCGGTGAAGAGATCAAGGGCAACGGCGTCGAGGGCGTGCTTGTCATCGCCGACAGCTGGCCGGGCCAGATGCGCACCGTCTGGGGCGATCACGAGCGGTTCGAGAAGACCTATTTCTCGGACTACAAGGGCTACTACTTCTCGGGCGACGGCTGCCGCCGCGACGCGGATGGCGATTACTGGATCACCGGTCGCGTCGACGACGTGATCAACGTCTCGGGCCACCGCATGGGCACGGCCGAGGTCGAAAGCGCGCTGGTGGCACATGCCAAGGTGGCAGAGGCCGCGGTGGTGGGCTATCCGCACGCGATCAAGGGGCAGGGCATCTATTGCTACGTCACCCTGATGAACGGTGTCGAGCCGACCGACGAGCTGCGCAAGGAGCTGCGCACCTGGGTCCGCACCGAGATCGGGCCGATTGCCAGCCCGGACCTGATCCAGTGGGCGCCGGGCCTGCCCAAGACCCGCTCCGGCAAGATCATGCGCCGCATCCTGCGCAAGATCGCCGAGAACGACTATGGCGCGCTGGGCGATACCTCGACGCTGGCCGATCCCTCGGTGGTCGATGACCTGATCGACAACCGGATGAACCGGGACTGATGGTCGTGGAAGCTTCTGTCCAGACCCGCCCCGCCGTTCTGATCCTTCTCGGCCCTCCGGGCGCCGGGAAGGGCACCCAGGCCCGCATGCTCGAAGAGAAGTTCGGGCTGGTGCAACTGTCGACCGGCGACCTGCTGCGCGCTGCCGTGGCCGCCGGCACCGAGGCCGGCCGCCAGGCCAAGGCGGTGATGGAGGCCGGCGAGCTGGTCTCCGACGAGATCGTGATCGCCATCCTGCGCGACCGGTTGGCCGCAGAGGACACCGCCCGCGGCGTCATCCTCGACGGCTTTCCGCGCACCACGGTGCAGGCCCAGGCGCTGGATCGGCTGCTCGAGGAGAGCGGCCAGGAGATCAACGCCGCGATCTCGCTCGAGGTCGAGGATGCCGCCATGGTGACGCGGATCTCCGGGCGCTACACCTGCGGCACTTGCGGCGAGGGCTACCACGACAGCTTCAAGCAGCCGGCCGAGGCCGGGGTCTGCGACAAGTGCGGCAGCACCGGGTTCAAGCGGCGCGCCGATGACAACGCCGAAACGGTAGCGTCGCGGCTCGAGGCCTACCACGCGCAGACCGCGCCGCTGATCGCCTATTACGACAGTCACGGCGTGCTCAAACGCGTCGATGCCATGGGCGAGATCGGCGCCATCGCCGCATCGCTCGAAGAGATTGTCGCCGGGGTCCGCTAGGACCCGGGCGTCAGACCGACCCAACGCACAACCTGCGTCGGATCACCGCGGGAGGCCCCCTGGCCGCCCGCGCACAGGGGAAGTGTGTCCGCGCCATGGTGGCCGGACGCTTTGGAGAGAGAGGGGAGAACCGACATGTCGGACAACTCTGAAAACAATGGCTACTGGGAGGCGAACATTCGCCTTGTCACCATCTGCCTGATCATCTGGGCCGTCGTGTCCTTCGGGTTCGGCATCCTGCTGCGTCCGATGCTCAGCGGCATCGCCGTCGGCGGCACTGACCTGGGCTTCTGGTTTGCCCAGCAGGGGTCGATCATCGTCTTTCTGGCGCTGATCTTCTTCTACGCCTGGCGGATGAACAAGCTCGACCGCGAACACGGCGTCGACGAGCAATAAGGAACGGGACCAATGGATCAGTTTACCATCAACCTGCTGTTTGTCGGCGCGTCCTTCGCGCTCTACATCGGCATCGCGGTCTGGGCCCGGGCGGGCTCGACCTCTGAATTCTATGCCGCCGGCCGGGGCGTGAACCCCGTCGTCAACGGCATGGCCACCGCGGCCGACTGGATGTCGGCGGCGTCGTTCATCTCGATGGCCGGCCTCATCGCCTTTGTCGGCTATGACAACTCGTCCTTCCTGATGGGCTGGACCGGCGGCTACGTGCTGCTGGCGCTGCTGCTTGCCCCCTATCTGCGCAAGTTCGGCAAATACACCGTCTCCGAGTTCATCGGCGACCGGTTCTACAGCCCCACCGCACGGCTTGTCGCCGTGATCTGCCTGATCGTCGCCTCGGTGACCTATGTGATCGGCCAGATGACCGGTGTCGGCGTGGCCTTTGGCCGCTTCCTCGAAGTGTCGAACACCACCGGTCTGCTGATCGGCGCCGTGGTGGTCTTTGCCTATGCGGTCTTTGGCGGCATGAAGGGCGTGACCTACACCCAGGTGGCGCAATACTGCGTGCTGATCATGGCCTATACCATTCCGGCCGTGTTCATCTCGCTGCAACTGACCGGCAACCCGATCCCGGGTCTGGGCCTCTTCGGCGATCACACCGCCTCCGGCGAGCCGCTGCTGCAGAAGCTCGACCAGATCGTCCGCGAACTGGGCTTTTCCGAGTATACCGCCCACAACGGCGACACCTTCAACATGGTGCTCTTCACCCTGTCGCTGATGATCGGCACCGCCGGCCTGCCGCACGTGATCATGCGGTTCTTTACTGTGCCGAAAGTGTCCGACGCCCGCTGGTCCGCCGGCTGGTCGCTGGTCTTCATTGCGCTGCTCTACCTGACGGCACCTGCCGTGGGCGCCATGGCGCGGCTCAACATCACCGAACAGTTCTGGCCCAACGGCACGGACGGTGCGGCGGTGTCGGTCGAGACCATCGAGTCCGATCCTGCCTATGCCTGGATGGGCACATGGCAGAAGACCGGTCTGCTGGGCTGGGAAGACAAGAACGGCGACGGCATGATCCAGTACTACAACGACGCCGATGCAGCGATGCAGGAAAAGGCGGCAGCGAATGGCTGGACCGGCAACGAGCTGACCAAGTTCGACCGTGACATCCTGGTGCTGGCCAACCCCGAAATCGCGAACCTGCCGTCGTGGGTGATCGGTCTGGTGGCGGCGGGCGGCCTTGCGGCGGCACTCTCGACCGCGGCGGGCCTGCTGCTGGCAATCTCCTCGGCGGTCAGCCATGACCTGCTGAAAGGCCAGTTGACGCCCAACATGTCCGAGAAGAACGAGCTGATGTCGGCACGGATCGCCATGGCGGTTGCCATCGCGGTGGCCACCTACCTGGGCCTCAACCCTCCGGGCTTTGCGGCGCAGACCGTGGCTCTGGCCTTCGGCCTCGCGGCGGCGTCGATCTTCCCGGCGCTGATGATGGGCATCTTCTCGAAGCGGGTGAACAACGTGGGCGCGGTTGCGGGCATGCTGGTCGGCCTGATCGCAACGCTGATCTACATCTTCCTGCACAAGGGCTGGTTCTTCATCCCCGACACCAACAGTTTCACCGATGCCAACCCGCTGCTTGGTACGGTCAAGTCGACCTCCTTCGGCGCGATCGGCGCGATCCTGAACTTTGCCACGGCGATCGTCGTGTCCAAGATGACGGCCGCCCCGCCCAAGCACATCCAGGAGCTGGTCGAAAGCGTGCGCGTGCCGCGTGGTGCCGGCGCCGCGGTGGAAGGCCACTGAGATTGTCCGGCCCGGTCCCTTGCGGGGGTCCGGGCCAGACACAGGCGGCGCGCCTCGGTTTCCCGGGCGCGCCGCTTTCATTTCATGCTAGCCTTGATCCAGAGCAAGGCAGGGCCGCCGGAATTGCCCCATGCCGGACAGACAGAACAACCAGAGGCGCACATGGCCCCCGACCTGACCAGCACGCTGGCCTTCCTGCAATCGGTACACCCCTATGACGCCATGGCGCCCGAGCGTCTGGCGCGGGTGGCCGAGCGGGTCACTCCGGTGACCTTTGCCCCCGGCGCGCCGATCTATGCGCTGGGCGAGGCGCTGGCCGGGCTCTACCTGATCGTCTCGGGCGCGGTGACGATCTCGGACGCCAATGGCGTCCAGGTCTCGGCGCTGGGTCCGCGGAATTCCTTTGGCGAGCGCGGCCTTCTGCGCGACCGCCACGCCGTCACCTCGGCCAATGCCAAGAGCGCGGTCGAGGCGCTGATCCTGCCGGTGGCGCTCTTCGAAGAGCTCTTGCGCGAGGACCGCGCCTTTGCCCGCTACTTCGACCGCGCCCGGCCGCGCCGCGCCGCTGCGCTGGACCTGGCCGAGATGCGGGTGGGCGACCTGATGGCGGCCGATCCGCTGACCTGCCCGCCGACGACCACCGTGCAGGAGGCCGCCGCCATGCTGCGCGCCGCCAAGGTCAGCTCGATCGGCGTGGTCGAGAGCGGCCGGCTGCGCGGCATCCTGACGACCCGCGATTTCACCACCCGCGTGCTGGCCGAGGGCCTGCCGGGATCGACCCCGGTGAGCCAGGTGATGACCCCCGATCCGGCGGTGCTGAGCGTCAACGATCTGGGGTCCGACGTGCTGCACCTGATGCTCGAGCGCAAGATCGGCCATGTGCCGGTGACCGAGGGCGGCACCTTTCGCGGCATCATCACCCAGACCGACCTGACCCGGCAACAGGCCATCGGCTCGGCCGTGGTGGTCAGCGACATCGCCTTTGCCGACAGCGTCGAGGACCTTGGCGGCTTTACCCGGCTGATCCCGCAGGTGCTGGCGCAGCTGGTGGCCACCGGCAAGCCGCATGACGTGGTGACGCGGCTGATCACCGATATCGCCGACGCCGTGACCCGCCGCCTGCTCAAGATGGCCGAGGCGCAGCTGGGCCCGCCGCCGGTGCCCTACCTCTGGCTGGCCTGCGGCTCGCAGGGGCGGCGCGAACAGACCGGCGTCAGCGATCAGGACAATTGCCTCTTCCTGCACGACAGTGCGACGCCGGCGCATGACACCTATTTCGCGGCGCTGGCCAATTTCGTCTGCGACGGGCTCGATGCCTGCGGCTACTACTATTGCCCGGGCGACATGATGGCCTCGAACCCGCGCTGGCGGCAGCCGGTGGCGCGCTGGCGCAGCTATTTCGAAGGCTGGATCGCCACCCCCGACCCGATGGCGCAGATGCTGGCCTCGGTGATGTTCGACCTGCGGCCCATCGCCGGCGATCATGGCCTCTTCGCCGACCTGCAGCGCCACACGCTGGAGCTGGCGGCCGGCAATTCGATCTTTGTCAGCCACATGGTGGCCAATTCGCTGAAACATGTGCCGCCGCTCAGCCTGCTGCGCGGCTTTGCCACCATCCGCTCTGGCGAGCACAAGGACACCATCGATCTCAAGCACAATGGCGTGGTGCCGGTGGTCGACCTGGCGCGGGTCTATGCCCTGCGCGGCAGGCTTGCCCCGGCCAACACCCGCGCGCGGCTGCTGGCGGCCAAGGAGGCCGAGGTGATCTCGGCCACCGGCGCGCGCGACCTGATCGATGCCTATGACCTGATTGCGCAGACCCGGCTTGAACATCAGGCGCACCAGATCAAACATGGCAGCGCGCCCGACAACTTCATGGCCCCCTCGAGCCTGTCGGATTTCGAACGCGGCCACCTGCGCGATGCCTTTGTCGTCGTGCGCACCATGCAATCCGCCATCGGCCACGGCCGCGGCACCCTGGGATGACACCACATGTTCTATGAACTTCTTGCCACGATGTTCGCCGGGTTCGCCGGCGGCGGCCTGCTCTACCTCCTCAGCCGGATGACCAAGGGGCGCATTCCGCGATCCTGGACGGTGGGCGCGGCGGCGGTGGCGATGATCGGCTTTTCGGTCTGGAACGAATACAACTGGTTCCCCCGCAGCCAGGCGCAACTGCCCGAGGGCGTCGTGGTGGTGGCCGCAAGCGAGAGCCGCGACTGGTACCGGCCCTGGACCTATGCGCTGCCGGTGGTGCCGCGCTTTGCCGCGCTCGACACCAATTCGATCCAGCGCAACCAAGAGGTGCCGCAGCAGCGCATCGCCGATCTCTACCTGATGGAGCGCTGGCGCAGCGCCGTGGGCGTCAAGATCGCCGTCGATTGCGCCCGCCCGGCGCAGGCTCGGCTCGACCAGGTGAGCTATGCCGACAGCGGCGCCATGGTCAGCGACCGCTGGGAGGACATGAGCGCCGAGGACCCGCTGATCCAGGCGGCCTGCAGCTAGCGCAAAAGGGGGAGGGGGAGATGACAGAGGCAAGCGAGGGCGCGCGCATCCTGCTGGTGGAGGACGAGCAGAACATCGCATTGGCGCTGAAGTTCCTGATCGAGAAGATGGGCCACAAGGTGACCCATATCGACGACGGCCACCGCGCACTGAGCGAGGTGGTGGGCCTGGCCCCCGATCTGGTGCTGCTCGACGTGACTTTGCCGGGCGCTTCCGGCTACGAGGTCTGCCAGCACATCCGCGCCAGCCGGGCGCTCGATGCCACAAGGGTGCTGATCCTGACCGCGCGGGGCGCCGATATCGAGCGGCGCAAGGCGCTGGCGCTGGGGGCCGACGGCTTCATGTCGAAACCTTTCGAGATGTCGGAACTGCAGGCCCAGGTCTCGGCGCTGCTGGCCAGCCCGCGGGAGGCGTGATGCCCGACCTCGCCCGGATGAGCCTGCGGTTGCGGGTGTTTCTGTTCTTTGCCCTGCTGGCGCTGGCCAGCCTCGGGCTGATCGCCGGCGGGCTCTGGCTGGGCTATGCCCGCGCCACGCCGCGCCCCGATCCGGCGGGCTACGTGCTGGGCGGGGCCGCGGCGGGCTTTGCCGTACTGGGGCTGGTCACCTGGATCTGGCGGCTGTTCGACGAGAACCTGGCCCGGCCGATGCAGGCGCTGGCGGCGCAGATGCGGGTGCTGGCCCATGCCGAGGAGGCGCAGCTGCCGGCGCCGGAGACCGCGCGTCACCTGGGCGACCTGGCCCCCGCCGCCCAGGCCATCGCCGAGCGGCTCTCGGCCACCCGCAGCGATCTCGCCCTGGCCATCGAGCGCGAAACCACGCGGCTGGCCGAGGAAAAGGCGCGCCTGGCGGCGCTGCTGGCGGATGTGAACGCCGGCATCCTGCTCTGTTCGGCCGAGCACACCGTCGTCTTCTACAACACCGTGGCCCGCGATCTGCTGCAGGACAGCAATGCGCCGCGGCTCGACCAGCCGGTGACCGCCTGCCTGCGCGAGGGCCCGTTGCTTGACGCCTACGAACGGCTCAGCCAGGTCGGCGCGAGGCGGCGGGAGACGCAGTTCCTTGCCGCCACGCCGGATGGTCGGGCGATGTTCACCGCCACCATGCGGCTGGTCGACCATGGCGCGGCGCGCACAGGCGGCTATGCGCTGACCCTGCGCGACGTCACCGCCGACATCCGCCTGCATGCCGAGCGCGAGACGCTGTTGTCAGAGATGATCGAGGACATGCGCCGCAAGGCGGCCAACCTCGACACCCTGAGCCGGTTGCGCAGCGCCGGCGGCGACCCGGTGGAACAGGCCTTCCAGCAGGAGACCCGCGATCTGGCGCAGGCGGTCGACACCTTCGGCACGCGCTACAACGAGATCACCGAGGGCTGGTGGCCGCGCGCCGAGATCGCCGCGCGCGACCTGATGGACAGCCTGAGGGCGCGGCTGCGCGGCGACGGGGTGCGCTTCGGCGCCGAACATGTGCCGCTGGCGGTGCTCTGCGACGGGTTCATGATCGTCAGCCTCGCGGCGCATCTGGCCGGCAGGTTGGCGGCGCGCTCTGGTGACGAAGTGGCCGTGGCGCTGGGCACCGGGGCCGGGCCGGACGAGGCGCTCTTGACGCTGGAGACGTCCGGCGCGCCGGTGCCGCTTTCAGAGCTGGAGGCCTGGCTGGCCGATCCGCTCGATGCCGCGCAGCCGGAACTGACCGGCCGGCTGGTGCTGGCGCGACACGCCAGCGATGTCTGGCCCGAGCCCGCAGGCACGGGCCGGGCGCGGCTCTGCCTGCCGCTGCCCCGGGTCGAGGAGACCGGCGATCCCTTGCTGCGCGGCGCGGTCTACGATTTCTCGCTCTTCGAGAAATCCCGTGTGGCACCGCTGGCCGACACGGCGCTGGGCGATCTGACCTATGTGGTCTTCGACACCGAGACCACCGGGCTTCTGCCCAGCCACGGCGACGAGATCGTGCAGATCGCGGCGCTGCGCGTGGTGGGCGGGCGGCTTCTGACCGAGGAACAGCTCGACACCCTGGTCGATCCCGGCCGGCCGATCCCCGAGAGCTCGACCAAGGTGCATGGCATCACCGGCGAAATGGTCGAGGGCGCCCCCGATATCGCCGTGGCCGGCCGCAGGCTGCATGATTTTTCCAAGGGCGCGGTGCTGGTGGCGCATAACGCGCCCTTCGACATCGCGTTCTTTCACAAGCACGCCGACGATATCGGCCGCGACTTTGACAACCCGGTGCTGGACACCGTGCTGCTGTCGGCGGTGCTCTTCGGCATTACCGAGGATCACACGCTCGACGCGCTCTGCGCCCGTCTCGGCGTCACCATCCCCGAGGCCGACCGTCATACCGCCATGGGCGATACCCTGGCCACGGCGCGGGTTTTCGTGAAGATGCTGGAGATGCTGACGGCGCAGGGCTTTGACAGCTTCGGCCAGGTGCATGCCGAGATGAAGAAGCAGATGCGGCTGTATCGGCGGTGATCCGGCGGGGCGCTGATGCGCGCAGGTTGGTTTGCGTTCACGCCACGCAGGCGCTGGGGGCTCTGCCCCCAGACCCCCGAGGGTATTTTCGAACAGAAGAAGTGCTGGGGTGGTGAGACGCTGGCGGCGGTGAGCGCAGTGGTCGCCCGGGATGGGGAGCAACAGGGGCGGGCCTTGTGAGGTCCGCCCCGTGGTGTGGGCATCGCAGATGGCGGGTCAGGCGGCCCTGGCTTCGAGGGCGAAGCGTTTGTAGAAGCTCTGGGTCTTGTCGGCCATCTCGCGCAGCAGGTCGGGGCAGGCAAAGCGGGCGCCATGGGCGGCAGCCAGCTGGTCGCAGCGTTCGGCGGCGTACGGCGTGCCGATCATGTCGAGCCAGCTGAACGGACCGCCGGACCAGGGCGCGAAGCCCCAGCCGAGGATGGCGCCGACGTCGCCTTCGCGGATGTCCTCGAGCACGCCTTCCTCGAGCGCGCGCACCGCTTCAAGCACCTGGGCAAAGAGCAGGCGGTGCTGGACCTCGATCAGGTCGGGCTGGTCCTCGGCCTGCGGGTATTGCGCCTTGACCGCGTCCGACAGGCCCTGCCGCTTGCCGGCGTTGTCATAGTCGTAGAAGCCCTTGCCGGCCTTGCGGCCGAGACGGCCCTCACCCTCCATCCAGAAGATGATCTCGTCGACATCACCGTCGGGATAGCTATCACCCATCGCCGCCTTGGTGGCACGGGCGATCTTGGCGCCGAGGTCGATCGAGGTCTCGTCCACCAATTGCAGCGGGCCGAGCGGCATGCCGACCATCTTGGCGGCATTCTCGACCAGTGCCGGCGAGACGCCTTCCTTCACCATGCGCATGCCCTCGTTGATGTAGGGGATGATGCAACGGTTGGCGTAGAAGAAGCGGGCGTCGTTGACCACGATGGGGGTCTTGCGGATCTGGCGGACGTAATCCAGCGCCTTGGCGACGGCGCGATCGCCAGTCTCGCGGCCCTTGATGATCTCGACCAGCATCATCTTCTCGACCGGCGAGAAGAAGTGGATGCCGATGAACTGTTCCGGCCGCTTGCTGGCCTTGGCCAACTGGCTGATCGGCAGGGTCGAGGTGTTCGAGGCAAAGATGCAGTCCTCGCCGATGACGGCTTCGACTTGGGCCGTGACCTCGGCCTTGATCTTGGGGTCCTCGAAGACCGCCTCGATGATCAGGTCGCAGCCTTCCAGTGCGGCATAGTCAGTTGTCGCGGTGATCAGCGACAGGGCAGCCTGTTTCTTCTCTTCGGTGGCCTTCTTGCGCTTGATGCCCTTGTCCATGTAGTCGGCGGTATAGGATTTGCCGCGGTCCGCGGCCTCCTGCTTCTGGTCGATCAGCACCACTTCGATGCCGGCCATGGCCGAGACCAGGGTGATGCCGGCGCCCATCATGCCGGCGCCGAGCACGCCCACTTTCCTGACCCGCTGGTCGGGGGCCTCTGGGCGGTTGGCGCCTTTTTCCAGCGCCTGCTTGTTGATGAAGAGCGACCGGATCATCGCCGCCGACGAGGGGTTCATCAGCACGTTGGTGAACCAGCGCGCCTCGACCTTGAGCGCGGTGTCAAAGGGCACCAGCGCGCCTTCATAGACCGCCGAGAGCAGCGCCTTGGCCGCCGGGTAGACGCCCTTGGTCTTGCCGTTGACCATGGCAGAGGCGCCGACGAAGGTCATGAATCCGGCCGGGTGATAGGGCGCGCCGCCGGGGATCTTGTAGCCTTTTTCATCCCAGGGTTTGACGAACTTCGGCTCTGACAGCACCCAGTCGCGGGCCGCGGCGACCGGATCGTCCACCACCTCGTCGATCAGGCCGGCCATCTTGGCTTTCTTGGGGTCGCTGAGCTTGCCCTCCAGCAGGAAGGGCGAGGCCGCCATGGCGCCCATCTTGCGCACCAGCCGGGTGGTGCCGCCGGCGCCGGGGAAGATGCCCACCATGATCTCGGGCAGGCCGATCTTGGCCTTGGGATTGTCGGCGGCAAAGACCCGGTGGCAGGCCAGCGGGATCTCCAGGCCGATGCCCAGCGCGGTGCCGGGCAGGGCGGCGGCGATGGGTTTGCCGCCCTTGTTCTTGTCGTCCATGCCGCCGCGCTCGATCTTGCGCAGGATGGCGTGCATCTGCATCGTGCCCTCGAAGAGCCCGCGCGCCGGATCGTCGCCGGCGCTCTCCTTCATCTTGGCAATCACGTTGAGATCCATCCCGCCGGCGAAATCCGGCTTGGCCGAGGTGATGACCACGCCCTTGACGGCATCATCGGCGAGCGCCGCGTCGATATGGCGGTCGAGCTCGGCCAGCCCTTCGAGCGACAGCACGTTCATGCTTTTCTCGGGCACGTCCCATTCGATGAGGGCGACGCCATCCTCGCCGGTGCGCATGGTAAATTCGGTCATCGGGATCTCCAGGTTTCAGGTCTGCTTGTGGTCCGGGGGCGTCGGGCGGAAACGCCGGCCTTCGATGGTGGCTTTGCCCAGGGACCAGTTGATATGCCCCAGCGAGGATCGGATTTCGCCGATCCGCCAGCCTGCATCGTCGCGACGCAGGACAAACTGGGTGTGAAAGGGATCCACGGCGAGCCCGCCGTGGCCAAGGAGCAGGGTCACCACCGTGACCTCGCACCGATCCTCCGACAGAGCCTCCAGGGCCACGACATTGCGGTCGATGTCGGTCACCCGGTGCACCTGCAGCGCCGAGACATAAAGCGCAAAGTCACGCTCCAGCGCCGCGGCGGTGGTCAGGGAATAGGGCGGGCCATCGCGACGCTCGATCCTGACCGGCAGCCGGAAGAGGCTGCGGTACAGCTCGAAGTCACCGCCGACCAGCGCCTTCGAGAGATCCCGCGACAGCCTGGCAAAGGCGGTCTCGGCACGCTCGGCACGCTGCGGCTGACAGTGCTTTGGCACGCCCGTCTGTCCGGAGTTGGGGCCAGCGGAATGTCGCGGGACATCGGCGCTGGCCGCCTGGGTCATGAGATTGTCAGGCACGGCGATCACCTCCGGCGGGGCATCAGGGCAGGACTCCAGTGTGCACTGAAATCCTTGCCGAGATGTTGCCACATTCGAGACAATGCCATGCACGTCGCTCAGACCCGCTCGATGATCGTTGCCGCGCCCATGCCGGACGCGATGCAGAGCGTGGCAAGGCCGGTGCCCTTGCCGCTGCGCTCCAGCTCGTCGAGCAGTGTGCCGATGATGATCGCGCCGGTGGCCCCCAGCGGGTGGCCCATGGCAATCGAGCCGCCGTTGACGTTGACCTTGTCATGATCGACGTCGAAGGCCTGCATGAAGCGCAGCACCACGCTTGCAAAGGCCTCGTTGACCTCGAACAGGTCGATGTCGGAAATGCTCATGCCGCTGTCTGCGAGGATTTTCTCGGTCACCGGCACCGGGCCGGTCAGCATGATCGTCGGATCGGTGCCGATCTTGGCGGTGGCGCGAATGCGGGCGCGGGGTTTCAGACCATGCGCCTCGCCGAATGCCTTGTTGCCGATCAGCACGGCGGCGGCGCCATCGACGATGCCAGAGGAGTTGCCGGCGTGGTGGATGTGGTTGATCCGCTCGAGATGCGGGTATTTCATCAGTGCCACGGCGTCAAAGCCCGGCATGGTCTCGCCCATGTCCTTGAAGGCCGGCTTGAGCCCGCCAAGGCTCTGCATGTCGGTGCCGGGGCGCATGTATTCGTCGCGGTCGAGGATCGGCAGACCATTGACGTCACGCACGGTGACGATCGACTTGTCGAACCGCTTGTCCTCCCAGGCGGTGGCAGCGCGCTTCTGGCTTTCCACGGCCAGCTGGTCGGCGTCATCGCGGGAAAAGCCGTATTCGGTGGCGATGATATCGGCCGAGATGCCCTGCGGCACGAAGTAGCTCTCCATTGCGAGGCTCGGATCGACGGCGATGGCCGCGCCATCGCTGCCCATCGGCACGCGGCCCATCATCTCGACCCCGCCGGCGATATAGGCCTGACCGGCGCCGCCGCGCACCTGGTTGGCGGCGAGGTTCACCGCCTCCATGCCCGAGGCGCAGAAGCGGTTGATCGAGAGGCCGGGAATGCGCTCGTCGAGATCCGAGGCCAGAACGGCCGACCGGGCCAGGCAGCCGCCCTGTTCGCCCACTTGCGTGACATTGCCCCAGATTACGTCCTCGACGGCATGGCCTTCGAGATTGTTGCGCTCCATGACGGCGTTCAGAATCTGCGCCGAGAGCCGCAGGCTGGTGACCTCGTGCAGGGAGCCGTCCTTGCGGCCCTTGCCGCGCGGACTGCGCAGGGCGTCGTAGATATAGGCGTCGGTCATCGTGTCCTCCTCAGGTGGCCCGGTCGGCTGGCGAGCCGGGCATCAGGTCGTAGGGGTGTTTCCACCCCGGTGTCTCGGAAATCCGGGTGAGCCAGGCGTCGATATGGGGCCAGTCGGCCCGCTCGAAGCCAAAGGGCTCGGGGTAGAAGAGATAGCCGCAGCAGCTCAGATCGGCATTGGTGACGCCGTCACCGACAATCCAGTCGCGGCCTTCGAGATGGCTGTTCAGCACGGCATAGGCGGCGTTGAGCCGGCCCTGCATGAAGCCGATCACCTGGGCCGGGCGCTTGTCCTCGGGCAGGAAGTTCATCAGGAACCGCAGCGGGCCGTTCTGGCCGGACATCTTGTGATTGTCCCAAAGCACCCAGCGCAGCACCTCGCGCCTTTCCTCCGGCGTGGTGCCGCCGAACTTGCCGGTCTTTTCGGTGACATAACTCTGGATCACCCCGGACTGGCTGAGCCGCGTATCGCCATCGACCAGCACCGGCACCTCGCCCATGGCATTTACCTGCTCGCGGTATTCCGGCGTCCGGGCCGCGCCGTTGAAGAAATCGACATAGACCGGCTCCCAGTCGAGACCGGAGAATTCCAGCGCGATGGCGGCCTTGTAGGCATTGCCGGATTCGCCGAAGCAGTAGAGTTTCATCGTCATGCAATCGTTCCTGATCTGATCGCCCCTGGCTGGCGGAGCACTGGCGAATTTTTCAAAGAGAAGAAGCAGGGGGGCGGTAACCCGCTGTTAACGTTCATGCGCGAGACTTGACCTCGCGGTACAGGCTGGCGAGCCGATGACCGCAAGAGGAGAAGCCCTGTCGCCCCGCCTGTGGTCCGTCTTCTGGCAAGGCCGGGTGACGGGGTGGACCAACCTTTCGTGTTTCTTCTCTTTCCAAATACGCCCTTCTGCGCCCGGTCCGCACCCGCGTGACATCTGACGCCGAGGCGCAAACCGGTGTCACCAGGCCTCCCCCTCATCGCTTCCGCGCATCCAGGTCCGAGTTGAAGAGCCGCAGCCTGTGGGTCAGCGCCTCGTCGTCGGTGATGCTGTCGAAATGCTCGAAGACAAAGGACAGCGCCTCGCCTTCGTCGAGACCGGCGGCATCGGCAAAGCGGCGCAGCCGGCGGTAGCCGTCTTCGGTCATCGCCGCGTTGAACCGGCGGGTGAGGCGAAAGCGTTTGGGCATCGGGCGGTCCTTGCGTCTGAGGGGTAGGGTGGGGGTTTCCCCCCACCGTATTTTCAGAAGTTCTCGGCCGCCAGTCCCATCACCGGCTCCGCGCCGCTCTCGATCCGCGCCAGGTGCGCCTTGGTCATCGGCAGCTGCCGCGCCATGTAGTAGCGCCCGGTGGCCAGCTTGGTCTCGTGGAAGGTCGGGTCCGCCGTGCCCGAGGCCAGCGCCGTCAGCGAGGCCTTGGCCATCCGCGCCCACATCAGCCCGAGGCAGACCTGGCCGAAGAGGTGCATGAAATCGTACGACCCCGCCAGCGCCGCATTGGGGTTCTTCATGCCCTGCTGCATGAAGAACATGCCGGCCGACTGCAGGTCCTTGGAGGCCGATTTCAGCGGTTCGATGAACTCGGCCATGCCCTCGACCTCGGCGTTCTCCTTGCAGAAGCTCTTGACCAGATCGAAGAAGCCCATGACGTGCTTGCCGCCGTCCTGCGCCAGCTTGCGGCCGACCAGGTCGAGCGCCTGAACGCCGTTGGCGCCTTCGTAGATCATCGCGATCCGGGCGTCGCGGGCAAACTGCGACATGCCCCATTCCTCGATGTAGCCGTGGCCGCCATAGACCTGCTGCGCCGCCACGGTGCTCTCGAAACCCTTGTCGGTCAGGAAGCCCTTGATCACCGGCGTCAGCAGCGAGATCAGCCCCTCGGCCTGCGGATCCTGGTTGCGGTGCGCCCGGTCGATCAGGTTGGCACCCCAGAGGCCGAAGGCCCGCGCGCCTTCGACAAAGCTCTTCTGGTCCAGCAGGTTGCGGCGGATGTCCGGGTGCACGATCAGCGGATCGGCCGGGCCGTCGGGGTTTTCCGCCCCGGTCACCGCGCGGCCCTGCAGCCGGTCGCGGGCATATTCCAGCGCGTTGTCATAGGCCATCGCGGCCTGGCCCAGGCCCTGCAGGCCCACGGCGATGCGCGCTTCGTTCATCATGGTGAACATCGCCCGCATGCCCTTGTGCTCGGTCCCGAGCAGCCAGCCTTTCGCCCCGTCGTAGTTCATCACGCAGGTCGAATTACCGTGGATGCCCATCTTCTCTTCGATCTTGCCGACCGAGACGGCGTTGCGGTCGCCGAGGCTGCCGTCTTCGTTCACCAGGAACTTCGGCACGATGAAGAGCGAGACACCCTTGATCCCCTCCGGCCCGCCGGGGATTTTCGCCAGAACCAGGTGGATCACGTTGTCCGACAGGTCATGATCGCCTGCCGAAATGAAGATCTTCTGCCCGGTGATCGCATAGGAGCCGTCGTCCTGCGGCTCTGCCTTGGTCCGCATGAGCCCGAGATCGGTGCCGCAATGCGGCTCGGTCAGGTTCATGGTGCCGGTCCAGTCGCAGGTCACCATCTTCGGCAGATACATTGCCTTCTGTTCATCCGTGCCATGGGCATGGATGGCGGAATAGGCACCATGGGTCAGACCGGGATACATCTGGAACGCCATGTTTGCAGCGGTCAGCATTTCGCCCACCGCGGTCTGCACCAGGTATGGCAGCCCCTGCCCACCATACTCCGGATCACAGTCAAGCGCAGTCCAGCCACCTTCCCGCAGCTGATCGAAGGCCTGTTTGAACCCCGTCGGCGTCCGCACAACGCCGTTCTCCAGAACACAGCCCTCGGTATCGCCCACCGCATTGAGCGGCGCGATCACGTCGCGGGCGATCTTGCCGGCCTCTTCCAGCACCGCGCTGGTGAAATCGGCGTCCAGCTCGTCATAGCCGGGCACATCCTGCGACGGCGCGTTCAGCACCTCGTGCAGAATGAATTGCAGATCCTTGGTAGGCGGTGAGTAGCTGGGCATCTGGGTCTCCCTGGGGGTGTAACGTGACCGCTATTCTGCGGCCTTCTTGTGGGCGGACATCGAGGCGATCATCTTTTCGCCCCACTTCAACTGGTCCTTGAGGTCCTTGATGTTGGCGTCCAGTTCGGCACGCTGCTTTTCAAGATCGTCAAGCCGCTTGCTGGCGAGCTCGTAGGTCTTGCGCAGCTGGGTCTGCTGCTGGTCGCCGATATCGTAGAGATCGAGCAGCTGGCGGATTTCCTCCAGCGAGAAGCCGAACCTCTTGCCGCGCAGGATGAGCTTGAGCCGGGCCCGGTCGCGACGCGAGAAAAGGCGTTTCTGCCCTTCGCGCTTCGGAAACAGGAGTTCCTTGGCTTCATAGAAGCGCAGGGTTCTCGGTGTGACCTCGAATTCATCGCACATCTCGCGGATTGTCATTGTCTGTTCAGTCATGGATAGCACCTGTTGATCACTGTTGACCTAGGTGCAGTTGCAAATCGCACCTTCTGCCTACAATGGGAAAATCGGGTGACGTAACTCAAACGCTACGTCAGTCTAAAGGTGACGTAAGATCACTGCGCGTCACCTTGGGTCAGCGCAACTTTCTAATCGCTTTGAGACGGGGTCGGCGCCGCGGTGGCATCCTCTCCCAGGGTCTCGGCGGTCTCTTTGCGCAGGTCTCCGAGCTCGCGCATGGCTGCGTCGAGCTGCTCTTTCTGTTCGGCCAGAGCCGCCATCTGGCGGTCGGCCATCTCGAGGAAGACGCGCATCTGCGCCTTGGTGCCCTCGTGATCGTAGATCATCAGCCACTGGCGGCATTCCTCCAGCGAAAAGCCGAAGCGCCGCCCGCGCATGATGAGTTCCATCCGCGCCAGTTCGCGCGGGCCGTAGTAACGGGAACGGCCGTCGCGCTCTGGCGAAAGCAGTTCGATATACTCGTAATAACGCAAGGTTCGAGGCGTGACGTCGAACTTCGCACACATCTCCTTGAAGCTGAGCCTTGTCTCGCTCATGCCGCATTCCCCCGGTTGTCTGCTGCCTGCCTCACTCGAAACTCCGCCCCCCAAGGCGGCTCCGTTCCGGGCCACGGGCCATCTGGCGCCAGATTAGGCACAAAGACGGGGCGGTGCAATGACCGCTCGTCGCTTGCAACCCGTGCGCCGGGCTGCGCATAAATCGATGACAGTTGGAGGACAGGCCATGGCGACCGACAAGACATCCTTTGCCCAGCAGTTCATGGGTTCGATCCCGCATTCCCGAGAGCTTGGCATGGAGATCACCGAGGTCGGCGACGGCCGGGCCGAGATCACCATGGCCTATGACACCCGCTTCATCGGCGATCCCAAGACCGGGGTGATCCACGGCGGCGCGGTCTCGGCGCTGATGGACACCTGTGGCGGGGCGGCGGTGATGAGCCACCCCAAGGTGCCCGGCGCCACCGCCACCATCGACCTGCGGATCGACTACATGCGCGCCGCCACCCCCGGCCAGACCATCACCGCGCGGGCGGAGTGCTATCACGTCACCCGTTCGGTGGCCTTTGTCCGCGCCACCGCCTTCGACGAGGATTTCGACCGCCCGGTCGCCACCGCCTCCGGCGCCTTTACCGTCGCCAAGAGCTGAACCCGAGGTCCCCCATGTCACAGAACCGCCGTGAACCCCTGCAACAGGTCAAGCACCGCCGCGACGCGGTGCTGCGCGCGCTGGCCGGGGGCATTCCCTATGCCCAGTACCTCGGCATCACCTTCGACCGGCGCGGCGACGAGCTGACGGCGGTGCTGGCCTATGACGACAAGCTGATCGGCAACCCGATGCTGCCGGCTCTGCATGGTGGGGTGACGGCGGCCTTTCTCGAGGTGACGGCGATTGTCGGCCTGTCCTGGTCCTATATCTGGGAAGACATGGAAAGCGGCGTGCTGCCGCTGGAAGAGGTCGAGGCCGGCGCCCTGCCGCGGCTGCCCAAGACCATCGATTTCACCGTCGACTACCTGCGCTCGGGCCTGCCGCGCGACAGCTATGCCCGGGCCAAGGTCACCCGGTCGGGGCGGCGTTATGCCAGCGTCCATGCCGAGGCCTGGCAGGACAACCGCGACCGGCCGCATGCCCAGGCCGCGGGGCATTTCCTGATGCCGACCCGTGGCTGAGACCGCCCCTCTGACCCACGCAAGGGTCCTGAAGATCTCGCTGCCGATCATGCTGGCGGCGGTGACGACGCCGCTGATCGGCGTGGTCGACACCGGCGTCGTCGGCCAGATCCCCGAGGCCGAGCCGATTGCCGCCGTCGGTGTCGGCGCGATCATCCTGTCGGCGGTCTACTGGATCTTCGGCTTTCTGCGCATGGGCACCACCGGGCTGACCGCCCAGGCCGCAGGGCAGGGCAACAGCGCCGAGGTGGCGGCGCTGCTCACCCGCTCTCTGATGGTGGGGCTGGCCGGCGGGGTGATGTTCATCCTGCTGCAGCCCTTGCTCTATCCGGCGGCCTTTGCCGTCTCGCCGGCCTCGCCCGAGGTCGAGGGCATGGCTCGCGACTACATGCAGATCCGCATCTGGTCGGCGCCCGCCGCCATCGCGATCTACGGCATCTCCGGCTGGCTGATCGCGCAGGAGAGGTCGCGCGCGCTGCTGGGCCTGCAGCTCTGGATGAACGGCGCCAACATGGGGCTCGACGTGCTCTTCGTGCTGGGCTTTGGCTGGGGCGTCAGCGGCGTCGCGCTGGCCAGTTTCATCGCCGAATGGAGCGGGCTGGCCATGGGTCTCTGGATGTGCCGCGCGGCGTTCCGCCACCCGTCCTGGCGTGACTGGGCAAGGGTCTTCGACCGGGTGCGGCTCAAGCGGATGGCGGCGGTCAATGCCGACATCATGATCCGCTCGGCGCTGCTGCAGGCGATCTTCGTCAGCTTCCTGCTGTTCGGCGGCCGCTTCGGTGACGAGACCCTGGCGGCCAACCAGGTGCTGCTGCAGTTCCTCTACGTGACCGGTTATGCGCTCGACGGTTTCGCCTTTGCCGCCGAGGCGCTGGTGGGCCAGGCCTTTGGCGCCGGCGCCGTCGACCGGTTGCGGCGCAGCGCGATGCTGACGACGCTCTGGGCCACGATCACCGCCTGCGTGCTGTCGCTGCTGTTCTGGCTCTTCGGGCCGGCGTTCATCGACATCCTGACCAAGGCGCCGGAGGTGCGGGTGTTGGCGCGCGACTTCCTGCCCTGGATGATCGCGGCGCCGGTGATGCAGATCGGCTTGACCATGCTCGACGGCATCTTCATCGGCGCCACCCGGTCCGCCGACATGCGCAACATGATGGTGCTGGCGGTGATCTGCTATCTCGCGGCGGTCTGGCTGCTGACGCCGCTTCTGGCCAACCACGGTCTCTGGCTGGCGCTGCACGTGTCCTTTGCCGCGCGGGGTCTGAGCCTGCTGGCGCGGTATCCGGCGCTGGAGAGGGCCGCGCGGGCGGAGGCAAAGGCGCTGGGGGTGGTGTGAGGCTTGGCGCGAGCCGCGCAGTGCCGGCGCGCTGTCGGGAATGGGAATGGCCCGACGCGCTGAAAGCCGCAAGCCAGAAAGCACAAGCCGCGCATTGCCGGCGCGCGCGGTGGCGATCCATCCGAGGGTCAAGGGCACTTTATCCCTGCCACTCCCGCATGCAGAACGAGCGAGGCGCCCAGACCAGACAAATCGCCAGCGCGTTGGGGGCGCGCCGGCGATGCGCGGCGGCCTTGCGGCCTTGATTCCGCGCTGTGGAGCCATGAAGACTACTACCGCCCAATAGTCTCCCGAATAACCCGCTCCAGCTTCTCCAGCAGCTTCTGATTGTCGAACCGCTCTTCCGCCACTTCCCGCGCCTCGCGCGCCATCGCGGCCCGGTTCTCGGCCGTCATCGCCGCCCGGATCGCCCCGGCAAACCCGGCCTCGTCATGCTCGTCGACCAGCCAGCCGGTGCGGCCTTCGTCCACCGCCTCGGGGATCCCCGCATGCCGGGTCGAGACCGTCAGGCAACCACAGGCCATCGCCTCCTGGATCGCGGTTGGCAGTCCCTCGGTATTGCCATTCGCCGCGGTGATCGAATGCTGCAGGAAAAACTCGGTCGTCGCCAGTTTCTCGCGCACGAAGTCATGCGGCTGCGCCCCGTGGAAGGTCACCTTGTCCTCCGCCCCGGCCTCCGCGACGAGCGCCTGCGCAGGCGCGAGAAGCGGCCCGTCGCCGATCACGTCGAGATGCGCGCCCTCGAGCTCCTCGCTCGCCGCCAGAAACGCCCGCAGGGTCACCAGCGGCGCCTTCTTCTCGACCATCCGACCCACCGCGAGGCAGGACAGCGCCCGCTTCTCGGACGGCTGAAACAGCCGCACATTCACCCCCGACGGGATCACATGCGCATTCGGATGGGTCACGCCGCGCGCGGCGAGGTTGTCGAGCAGGAACTGCGAGACCGAGAACACCCCGGCCAACCGCGGCATCATCTTCGCATAGGCGGCGGGGATATTGCCCTGGTTCAGCGCCTTGGACGCATCGGTGCCGCGGAAGTAGCTGAAACAGGGAATGCCCATCTCGTTGGCAAGCGGCGCCACGGCCAAGGCCTGTGTGCCGAACTCGGCCAGGATCACCTCGATCCGCTGCTCTTCGAGAAAGGCCTTCAGCTCGCGCTTGGCGCGCCCGAAGGGCAGCCGCCCGGTGCCATGCTTCAGCCGGTTCACCCCCATGGCAAAGGGCATAAGCAGTTGGTCCCCGAGCCCGGTCTCGCGCCCGCGACGGTAGAAGTAAGCCACGTCATAGGGGTTTTCGCCGTGATAGCGCCCGCAGACCACCGCCGCAGCGCCGCCGAAGATATGCTGGATATGGCGGTTGATGAAGGTCTCGCCGGGCAGGTGATATTCACCGGTCACGATGCAGGTGCGCATGGGGCGGGGCCTTTCCTTGGTTCGGCGCCTGCCTAGCAGCGGGCCGTTTTTGCCGCAAGCGCGGCGTCACGCGGCAAAGAAGGTGCCGACGACATAGGCAATGCTCGCCGCCGTGCCGCCGATCAGCAGCGTCTCGCCGCCAGAGGCCCACCACTTCGCCAGCGACCAATGGCTCTTGGCCGCGCCGATGCCGAAGAAGATGCCGAAGGTCAGCACCGCCGAGAGCGCAAAGGCCTGCGGCAGGGCGAAGATGAAGGGCAACAGCGGGATCATCCCGGCCACGAGAAAGGCGGCAAAGGTCACGAGGGCGGCGCGCAGCGGGTGCGGCTCGATCGCGCCGACGCCGTATTCGCCCTCCATCATCATCGCGATCCAGCGCTCGCGGTTGCGGCTGATCTCCTCGGTCGCGGCCTCGAGCGTGGCACCGCTCAGCCCCTTGGCGCGCAAGATTTCCTTCAACTCGAGCCGCTCGCCCTCGGGAAAGCGGCGCAGGTGATCCTCTTCGACCTGTCGCAGCCGGCGGGCATTGTCGAGTTCGGCCTTGGTGCCCGAGTAGTTTCCCGCC
The DNA here is from genome assembly GCF_048263515.1 of Marinovum sp. Lineage (NCBI taxonomy): Bacteria > Pseudomonadati > Pseudomonadota > Alphaproteobacteria > Rhodobacterales > Roseobacteraceae > Marinovum > Marinovum sp. Next base: position 51,151 of record NZ_JBLXEC010000005.1, read on the forward strand.
GCCATGGAAAACCCGTCGGCCAGCACATTGGCCAGCCCCAGCGCCACGATGACAAAGGGCGAAAGCCCGGCACCGGCGACGCCGGCGACGATGGCAAAGGTGGTGACCGAGCCGTCGATGCCGCCGTAGATTGCATCGCGCAGATGGCCGGCGGCGGGCGGGGCGCTCAGCCGCGCGGCGATGTCGGTCTGGCTGTGGCCGTGGTCGGTCATGCCTCAGCGCTCGGACTTGAAGAGCCCGGTCAGGGCGCTCTGCACGATGCCGCGCACCGAGGGGGGCTTGCGCAGGAAGGGCACAGGTCGACAGACATCCATCGCCGCCACGCCGACCCGCGCGGTCAGGGCGCCATTGACCATGCCCTCGCCAAACCGCCGCGACAGCTTGCCCAAGAGCGAGCCGCCGAGGATCGGCTCGAGCATGTCGTCGCCCACCGCCACCGCGCCGGTGGCCACGATATGCGCCATCACCGCTTTGGTCAGCCGCCAGCTGCCCAGCGTGCCCGAGCGGCCGCCGTAGATTTCGGCGATGCGGCGGATCATTCGCAGGTTGGCGGTCAGCGCGGTCACCACGTCGGCCAGCGCCAGGGGCACCACTGCCGTTACCGTCGCCACCTGCCGCGCCGCCGCCTCGACCTCTCGCCGCGCGGCGGCGTCGAGCGGCGACAGCAGGTCGAGCTCGACCTCGGCCAGCATGGCGTCGGCGTCAAAGGCATCCTCCATCCCGTCGCGCAGCTTGTCGCGGCCCCAGCGGGTGTCCTCGCGCCCGGCGTAGAAGCTCAGAAGCTCGGCGGCCACGGCGCGCGCGGCCTTGAGATCGCCATCGGCCAGCGCCGCATCGGCCCTGAGCCGCAGCTTGTCGATCCGCCGCAGCCGGCCGAAGGCTGCGATTTCCTTGAGCGAGATCAGCACCATGACCAGCAGCAGCGCGCCGATCAGCGCGGTCACCGCATAGCCCAGCAACGGCTGCCGTTCGATCAGCCCCCAGGCGAAATCCCAGGCCGCGACCGAGATCGCCGCGCCGATCACCGCGCCCAGCAGGCCCCAGAACCAGCGTGCCAGCCGCGACGGCCGCCGGGCCGCCAGCACCGCCGCGGTCTGCATCGCCTGGCCCTTGGGGGTGGGCGCGCCCAGTTCCGGCACCGGCGGTGCCTCTGCGGGGGAAGGGGTCTCCTCGTCAAGCTCGATCAGGACCGGGCCTTTGCTCATTTCTCGGCCTCCCAAGCATAACGCACATCCGGCAGACGCTCCTGGTTGGTGGCGCCGTCAGTACGGTTGATCTCGGTAAAACCTTCGCGTTCATAGAACTTCTGCGCCCCGGTATTCAGCTGAAAGGTCCAGAGTTCCAACCGCTTGCAGGCCGACTTGGCATCGTTCAGCAGCGCCACGCCAACGCCGTGGCCCCGTTCCGGCGCGGCGACAAAGAGCGACTCGATCTCTTCGCCATTGCGGGCGATGAAGCCCATGATGCGCCCGTCCTCGCCCTCGGCCACCCGCACCCAGCCTTTGTCGATCATGTTGCCGCAATGGGCCACGTCCTGCGCGCCGGTGTGCAGGTTGGGCTTCCACGGCGGGGTGTCCATCGCCTCGGTCAGGATCGCGGCGAGCTTGCCGGCGTCGGTGGAACGGGCGTTTCTGATGTAATGGGTCACAGCTTGTCTCCGATCAGGAATTGCGCGGCCCGGTCAAGCCGGATGTGCGGCGGGCCATCGCCCGGCTTGAGAGTCAGTGGCGCCGGCGCAAAGCGCATCGCCTGGAAATCACCGTCGAGCCAGCGCTCGGCGCCTTCGCGGGCAGGGCCGAGCAGGGCGCCCGGGTCCTCGGGCAATTCGCCCGGATAGAACGCCGCCTGCTTGCCGGTGTCGAGCAGCGCGCCGCGCACGCAATCGAGGCTGCGACCCTTGTGGTCGAGCGTCTGTTCGGTGGTGGCGCGCAGGGCGGCAATCGACATGGCGGCGGTCTGCGCGCCGGCAAAACGCGCCCGGTCGCGCGCCTCGCGGGTCAGCGCCTCCATGATCGCGGTCAGCCGCGGATGCTGGGTGTGGTGCAGATGGTCGGCCTTGGTGGCGGCAAAGAGGATCTTCTCGACCCGCTTGCCCATCAGCAGCCGGGTGAGGAAATCGTTGCGCCCGGGGCGAAAGGCCGAAAGGATATCGGCCATCGCATGGCGCATGTCCTCGACCGCCTGCGGCCCCTTGTGGATTGCGCCCAGGGCATCGACCAGCACCACCTGCCGGTCGATCCTGGCAAAATGGTCGCGAAAGAACGGCTTCACCACCTCGCGCTTGTAGGCCTCGTAGCGCCGCTCCATCTCGCGCCAGAGCGCCTTGCGCGGGGTCTCGTCCGGCTGGCGCAGCGGCGCAAAGGTCAGCACCGGCGCACCGGCCAGATCGCCCGGCAGCAGGAACCGCCCCGGTGTGCAGTCGTAGTATCCCGCATCGCGCGCGGCGTTGAGATAGCTGGTGAACCGCGCCGCCAGCTCCTTGGCGATGGGCTCGTCGGCGGGAAGCGCACCATCGGTGTTCTCGGAAAGCGCAAGGAAATCAGCTGCTTCGGCGCGACCCTTGATCCGCTGGATGACCTCGTCGGACCATTCGGCGTAGGACTTGTCCAAGAGCGCCAGGTCGAGCAGCCATTCGCCGGGGTAGTCGACGATGTCGAGGTGAATGACCTTGGGCCCCTGCAGCCCCGACAAGAGCCCGCCGGGCTGCACCTTGAGTGACAGCCGCAATTCGCTGACCGCCCGCGTGCTGTCGGGCCAATGCGGGCTGCGCGAGGTCAGCGCGCCCAAGTGCGCCTCGTAGTCGAAGCGCGGCACGGTATTGTCGGGCTGCGGCTGCAGATAGGCGGTGAGCAGGCGGCCTTCGGCGGCGGCCACCAGTCCTGGCATCCGGCCGCGGTCCATCAGGTTGGCCACCAGCGAGGTGATGAACACCGTCTTGCCGGATCGCGCCAGCCCGGTCACCCCAAGCCGGATCACCGGTTCGAAAAACGCACCGCTGACCGTATCGGTCACCGCTTCGACGCTGCGCAACACACCATCGGCCAAGGAATTGATGACCAAACCTGCCCCCTCGTTCTGACTGTTCAAGAGGATAGGCCTCGCAGCCCCGCTTATCCAGTGGCGCGAAGGGGATTGTTTCAGCGCCCCCCTCGGGGTAGACGCGCGTCCATGCCGAGATACGCGCTGAAAGTGGAATATGACGGGGCCGGGTTTGTCGGCTGGCAACGCCAGGCCGACCAGCCCTCAGTGCAGGGTGCGATCGAGGCCGCACTGGCCCGGCTGGAGCCGCGCGAGCACACCATCGCCGCTGCCGGTCGCACCGATGCCGGCGTGCATGCCCGCGGCCAGGTGGCGCATTGCGACATGGCCAGAGACTGGGACCCTTTCCGCCTGTCCGAGGCGCTGAACCATCATCTCAAACCTGCCCGTGTCGCGATCCGCGACTGCGCGCTGGTGGCTGACGACTGGCACGCCCGTTTCTCTGCACTGGAACGGCGTTACCTCTTCCGCCTGCTGTCGCGCCGCGCGCCCTGCACGATGGAGGCGGGGCAGGTCTGGCGGGTCAACAGCCCGCTCGATCTGGACGCCATGCGGGCAGGGGCCGCGCATCTGGTGGGCCACCACGATTTCACCACCTTCCGCTCGTCGATCTGTCAGGCGGCCTCGCCGGTCAAGACGCTCGACCGCCTCGACATTACCCGGGTCGAGACCGACGCCGGCCCGGAATACCAGTTCCGCCTCGCCGCGCGCTCCTTCCTGCACAACCAGGTCCGCAGTTTTGTCGGCACGCTGGAACGGGTGGGCTCCGGTGCCTGGCCGCCGGAGCAGGTCAAGGCCGCGCTCGAGGCCCGCAACCGCGCCGCCTGCGGCCCGGTCTGCCCGCCGCAGGGGCTCTACCTGATGTCGGTGGGCTACCCGCAGGACCCCTTTGCGCAATGACCGCTTGCGCCGGCCCGGCTTCCGCCCTAGACCACGCGCATGACACAGACACCCCGGATCCGACGAGACTTCTGATCTCCTTCTGCCCGTGCCCCCGGCACGCGGCCCCGGCCTGCCTGTTCCATAACCCCATCAAAACCTTGACTTGACCGCGTGCCCTTGGCACCAATCGGCCTTCTTGCAAAGGATGACGCCATGATCCCTCCTGTCCTGCCAACCTACAACCGGGCAAAACTGCACTTCACCAAGGGCGAAGGCAGCTGGCTGACCGAAGAGGACGGGCGCCGATTTCTCGATCTGGGCAGCGGCATTGCCGTCAACGTCATGGGCCATGCCCATCCGGCCCTGGTGGCGGCGCTGACCGAACAGGCCCAGGCGCTCTGGCATGTCTCCAACCTCTACGAGATCCCGCAGCAGGAGGCGCTGGCCGAGAAGCTGGTCGGGGCCACGTTTGCCGACACGGTGTTCTTCACCAACTCCGGCACCGAATGCGCCGAACTGGCGATCAAGATGGCCCGGCGCTACCACCACGGCACCGGCCATCCGGAAAAGACCGGCTTCCTCGCCTTCGAGGGCTGTTTCCACGGCCGCTCCACCGCCGCTATCGCGGCCTCGGGAAACGAAAAGATGACCGCCGGCTTCGGCCCGCTGATGCCGGGCTTCACCCAGCTTCCGTGGGAGGATCTCGACGCCGTCAAGGCGGCGATTACCGAGACCACCGGCGCCATCCTGATCGAGCCCATTCAGGGCGAAGGCGGCATCCGCCCGGCCTCCGACGCCTTCCTGCAAGGCCTCCGCGCGCTCTGCGACGACCACGGCCTGCTGCTGATCTTCGACGAGGTGCAATGCGGCATGGGCCGCACCGGCCGGCTTTTCGCCCATGAATGGTCCGGCGTCACCCCCGACATCATGATGGTGGCCAAGGGCATCGGCGGCGGCTTCCCCCTGGGCGCGGTGCTGGCGACCGAGGCCGCGGCCGCGCCAATGACCGCCGGCAGCCACGGCTCGACCTACGGTGGCAACCCTCTGGCCTGCGCGGTGGGCTGCGCGGTGATGGATCACGTCAGCACACCTGCCTTCCTCGAGGGCGTCAACCGCAAGGCCGGCCTGCTGCGCCAGAAACTCGAAGGCCTGGTGGCCAACCACCCGACGGTCTTCGAGGGCGTCCGCGGCCAGGGCCTGATGCTCGGCCTGAAATGTCGCGTGGCCCCCGGCGATCTGGTCACCGCAGGCTACGCGGCCGAGGTCATCACCGTGCCCGCCGCCGACAACGTGGTGCGCCTGCTGCCCGCCCTGACCCTGACCGAGGACGACATCGCCGAAGCCGCCATCCGCCTCGACAAGGCCGCAGCCTCGCTTGACGCCACCTGAGCTTCTTCTCTTTCCAAATCCGCCGGGGGTGTGGGGGCTGGCCCCCACTCCTGCCGCCAGACAAGGCGAACTTTCATGAATCATTTCCTCGACATCCACAAGACCGACGCCACCGCGCTCCGCGGGATCATCGACAGCGCCCAGGCGATGAAGACCGCCCGCCAAGGCCGCCCGCGCGGCGCGCCGGACGATGAACAGCCGCTCTCGGGCCGGATGGTGGCGCTGATCTTCGAGAAACCCTCGACCCGCACCCGCGTCAGCTTCGATGTCGGTGTGCGCCAGATGGGCGGCCAGACCATGGTGCTCTCGGGGCAGGACATGCAGCTCGGCCATGGTGAAACCATTGCCGACACCGCCCGGGTGCTGTCGCGCTATGTCGATCTGATCATGATCCGGACCTTCGATGAATCGGTGCTGATCGAGATGGCGGAATATGCCGATGTACCGGTGATCAACGGGCTCACCGACCGCAGCCACCCCTGCCAGATCATAGCCGACATCCTCACCTACGAGGAACACCGCGGTCCGATCAAGGGCAAGCGGGTGGTCTGGGCCGGCGACGGCAACAACGTCTGCGCCTCCTTCCTGCATGCCGCCGGCCAGTTCGGCTTCGACATGGTCTTCACCGGCCCGGCGCAGCTTGACCCCGAGGATGAATTCGTCGGTCTCGCCCGCCAGCAGGGCGTGACCGTCTCGATCGAACGCGACCCGGTCGCTGCGGTCACCGGCGCCGATCTGGTGGTCACCGACACATGGGTGTCGATGCATGACAGCCAGTCCTCCCGGGAGCGCCGCCACAACATGCTGAGGCCCTACCAGGTGAATGCGGCGCTGATGGCCCATGCCAAGCCCGATGCGCTCTTCATGCATTGCCTGCCGGCGCACCGCGAGGAAGAGGCCACCTCGGAAATCATGGACGGACCGCATTCGGTGGTCTTTGACGAGGCCGAGAACCGGCTGCACGCGCAGAAGGCCGTGATGCGCTGGTGCCTCGACGTCTGAGCGAAACCAGGAACGCCGGGCCCTGGCCCGGCGTTTTTCATGTCTGCCGCGAGGAGGGCGCGCAAGCGCCCGAGGAGCGCCGGGTCAGAGCTCTTCGAGGATTGCCCGCAGCCCCGGTTCGGCCACCATCTTCGCCGCCTTGCGCGGGCTCACCCAGACGCGGTTGCGCTGGGCCGCCTCGGGAAAGGTCTCGGCCAGCCCCGCCACCTTGATCCGGAACACCCAGGTTTCCACCGGCACCGCGATGCCGTTGCCCAGCCGCTTGTCATAGACATAGCTGCCGACGGGCTTGCGGCGCACCTGCTTCGGGCGCACGCCGGCCTCTTCCCAGGCCTCCACCGCCGCCGAGGCGGGATCGTCACAACCCTCGACCGGCCAGCCCTTGGGCAGCACCCAGCGACCGGTGTCGCGGCTGGTGATCAGCAGCACCTCGCGGCTCTTGCCCTTGCCACGGGTGCAGAGGGCGGCAACCTGTCGGTCGTCCTTGATCTGTGGATACTGCAGCCGCCTGTCGGGGCTCTCCGAGGGGGAAATGCGTTTCATGAGGGACCTGCTCTTGTTGTCTTTATTGGAGTCTTTGGCTCGATTGGTATCGCACAAGTATATACATCCTGACGCGAAAATCCAGTTTTCACGAATGTGAGTTAATTTTGGGTAAAGATTTGCCGGTCAAATCGGCGTGATCCGGCGTCTGGAACGGCGCAAAAGGCGGCGTTTGCCTAGAATTCGCGCGTTGGCCTGATTGCCGCAATTGATCCGTAGAGCGGCCTGGACCAAGGGCGTCAACCCGCCGGGCCAGCGGCTGCCCGCGCCATCGGGCTGCCGCTTTGGTTGACGTAAGCGCGTCGGTCAGAGGTCTTCCGAATTTGGCTGGTATAAAGCGCGGCCGAACCAGGGTGGTTGCGGCAGCCCGCGGGCAGCCTCTGGCCCGACGGGCGTTTGAGGGCACTGTCAGGATCGACAGGCACGTGGCCAGCCGTCACTTCCCAGTTCCCGAACGATGTTGCGGAGAGCGGCCCGGAACAAGGGCGCAAGCCCGCCGGGCCAGCGGCTGCCCGCCCCATCGGGCTGCCGCTTTGGCAGTTGTGTGCGCTTCGCTCGTAGGCTTTCCAGACTTGGCTGGAATAAAGCGCTGCCGAACCAAGGTGGTTGCGCCATCCCGCGGGCAGCCGCTGGCCCGGCACGCGTTGCGGCATCAAGAAATCGGGCGCCCGGATCCCCGGGCGCCCGCTCAAAGCCTCAATGCGCCGGCTTGATGAAGGTATCGTTGCGCAACTCGGCGAAGGCCTGCATCAGTTCTTCGCGGGTGTTCATCACGATCGGCCCGTGCCAGGCCACCGGCTCGTTGATCGGCGCGCCGGAGATCAGCAGGAAGCGGATGCCCTCGGGCCCGGCCTGCACCGTCACCTCGTCACCGGTGCCGAAGCGGATCAGCGTGCGGTTGCCCGACATGTCGCGGATGTTGACCTCCTGGCCCGCCACCTCCTTCTCGAGCAGCACGCCCTGTGGCCCCGAGGCATCGGCAAAGGCACCGGCCCCCTCGAAGACATAGGCAAAGGCCCGGCGGTAGGTGTCGATCCGGAAGGTCTTCTTCACCCCCGCCGGCACGGACACATCGAGATACTGCGGATCGGCGGCAATGCCGTCGACCGGGCCGCGCTTGCCCCAGAACTCGCCGGTGATCACCTTGACCCGCGTGCCGTCGTCATCCACCACTTCCGGAATGTCCGGCGCATGGATGTCCTGATAGCGCGGCGCGGTCATCTTCAGCGACGCGGGCAGGTTGGCCCAGAGCTGAAAGCCGTGCATCTGGCCCTTGGCATTGCCCTTGGGCATTTCCTGGCGAAGGATGCCGGACCCTGCCGTCATCCATTGCACCGAGCCTGCGCCAAGCGTGCCGGAATTGCCCAGGCTGTCGGCGTGATCGACCGAGCCACCCAGCACATAGGTGATGGTCTCGATCCCGCGGTGCGGGTGCCAGGGAAAGCCGGCGCTGTAATCGCCGGGCGTGTCGCCGCGGAAATCGTCGAACAGCAGGAAGGGGTCGAGCTCGCTCGGGTCCTGAAAGCCGAAGGCACGGTGCAGTTTGACCCCGGCGCCCTCCATGGTGGGCTGGGCGCGGCGGGTCTCCAAAGTCGGACGTAAAGACATGGTATGGTCCTTTCTTGCCTCTTGACCGAGAGATAAGTCGTGCATCTGCGCAAAGCAATCGCCGGCCCCGAACCGAACCTGTGCATTAGGGCACAGGCCGCGCCGCAGTGGCGCCACGCGCATCGCCTCTCGCGCCCCGCCGCAAAGCGCGCTAAGAGGCGGCAAAGCGAAGGGGAGAGAGCGCCATGACAGAGCTGAAGGTGGAACTGGCGGCATCGCCGGTGCGGCGGATGTTCGGCATCAGCACCATGGCTAGTCTCGGCCTGCTGGTGCTCTACCTTGCGCTGTCGCAAAGCTTCGACACGCTGCTCTGGAAGCTGCTGCTCCTGGTGCTGGCCGCCGCGGCGCTTTACGCCGCCTACCGGATGCAGCAGGCGACGCTCCTGCGGCTCGAACTGCGCGAGGATGGGCTGTGGGATTCCGATGGCCACCTGGTGGCGGCCTATGACGACATCAAGTCGGTCGAGCGCGGCATGCTGGCGATGAAGCCCTCGAACGGCTTCATGATCACCACCAAGACCCGCCATCCGCGTCGCTGGCGGCCCGGTCTCTACTGGGTGATGGGCCGGCGGATCGGTGTCGGCGGGGTGACGGCGGCGGCGGATGCCAAGTTCATGGCGGACATGATGAACATGCAGCTGGTCGAACGCCGCGGCGGGCTGTGACCGCCCGAGAGACCCACACATACAGAAGAACAGGCCGGACATTTCTGCCCGGCCTGCGGTGGCCGTATCTCGTCTGAAGGTGTGCCTGTTGGGGGTTAGCTTCCTGACCAGACGAGTTGCGGCGCAAACCGGGGACGGGTGAAGACGCGCGCGGTCAGCAGCCCGTCGGCATAGTTCAGTTCCAGCGGCCATTCGTATTCGACGAAGGTGTCGATCACGATCAGCTGTTCACCGCTGACCATGTTGGGCAGCTGGTCGGTCTGGCCGGCCGCCTCGGATGCGGTCATCGGCAGGGCATGGCCGCCGCGCACTTCGCTCCATTCGACATTGTAGCTCTGGGTCGGCCCGTCATAGGAGACGACGCTGACGCGGATGGTGTTCTCGATATCCGCCGTGTCGGTGAGGAACCCGAAGAGCGCCTTGGCACTGTCGACGTATTCCGGCGTGATGTAGTTGGTCTCTCGCGAGAGCATGTCGCCCAGCGTGTAGGTGGCCTTTTCGCCCAGGCTGTCGCGGCGGAAGGCGTCGTAGAACACCATCGACACCGCCATGGTGATCAGCAGGATCGGCAGCAGCAGGATGGCCTCGATATTGACGCTGCCATCGGCATCCCTGCGGAATTTACCCAGTTGCGAGGCGAGTTTTCTGAAATTTTTAACAATCATGACGAATTACCTCGGTTCCTGGACAAAGGACGTTGCAGCGATCAGCGCGTAATCCCCGGCGGCGTCCTTGTGGAGGGACGGCGCAAGGAAGGTCACCGGGAAGATCGGCGTGACCTTGGCGCAGGCGCGCAGCACCATCAGCTCGTTCGACTCGCCGTTGCTGAATTCGCGCACAGGGGCGACTTCGAGCGCATTGTCGACGCAGTCGACGGTGGCGGGCAGGTCGGACCAGTTGCGCGGATCGCGCTGGACCATTTCCAGCCGCAGGTTGGTGGCGCAATTGGGCAGGATCACCGCCCGGGCGCAGATCAGCGTCTTGATCGCTTCGTGCTGCGGGGCGGCGCCGGTTTCCAGCCGGATGGTCCGGACAGTCTGATCGACGGCACGTTCCAGCATGGTGGAGCGGGCAGTATAGGCCCCCACTTCGAGCATGGTCAGCAGGATCAGCACGATCATCGGCATCCAGAGGGCAAAGGCCACGGTTTCGACCGAGCCCGACTCTTCGCGGGCAAACCGGCGCAGGAGATGTTTCAGGCGATGGGTCATTGTGTCAGCCTCAGTTGGGTGATGGTCCGGGCGATGGAGTTGAAGGCATCCGAGATCTCGACACCGGCAACGTCGAAGTAGTGGGCAGGCGAGGAGGCGCAGTTCTCCATGGCGTCGAGGCCACGCTGCGGCGCTTCGAAGCCGATGGCGAAGACCACGACGCCGGCGGATTTGGCCTGGTCGCAGATCGCCGCCAGCCGGGTGTCGGCGTGATCGGCTCCGACGATGCCCTCATAGGCGTTGTACTGGTTGGCATAGGTCGCATAGGGCAGCTGACCGTCCTGATAGGGCGTCCGGAACAGCTTGGTGGCGCGACCGCGGGTGCCCCAGCGGGCAAAGGTCTCGGCATTGGTCATCTGGCGGGCGTTGGTGCCGCCATCGGGCGTGCTGCGGTACTTGTAGCTGAACGACGAGTTCTCGTAGCGGTCCCAGTAATAGACGTCGGTGAGCGTGCCGGGCAGATCGACGATCCGGGTCGAGAAGCGGTCGTTTGAAGGATCGGTGTCGCCGCGGTCGTCGATGAAGACCTCTGACAGGCCGGTCTGGTACTGCGGCTTGAGATCATACTCGGTGGTGTTGGCACCGTCGGTCATCAGCACGATGATCTTGAGCGCGTCGGGATCGGTATAGGCCGAGGGGCGGCCGGCGACGATCGGGTCGGCATGGCCGTCGGCGATCATGTCGGAAACCAGCGACTGCGAGCTGGGATCGAGCAGGGCGGTGCCCCATTTCATCCCGAGGTCGATGGCGGTGTTGCCGCCGGCACCGAGATTGTCGATCCGGTCCTTGAGCGCCTCGGCATCGGCGCTCTGCACCACGATCGCGCCATAGTCGTCATCCGGGCACCAGGGGCTCGAGATCTCGGTGGAGCTCTCGCTGGTGCTCCAGGGGTCAAAGTGGCTCAGCCGGTCGAGCTCGGCGGTGCGCGAGATGGCCAGCGTGTCAAACGCGGTGTCGGGGAAGATCGCGCAGCTCGAGTAGTTGTGCTCGGCCGAAAGGTTGAAATACTGCGACACCACCGAGCCGAGGTTGACCGTCGCATTGTAGCTGACCAGGTTCACGGTGGTCAGGCTGGGTGCGCCGGCGGGCTGGATCACGGTGTCGACGAATTCGCGGGCGGCGGCCCGCAGGTTCTGGATCTTGTTGTTCGAACCCATCGAACCGGAGCGGTCGAGCACCAGCGAAATCTCGACGTTGGACATCCGCTCCATCGCCTCGCCGGCGGCGGGGGCGACCATCTGGTTGATGCCCAGCACACCCAGGAACAGCGGATCGGAGGTCTGCTGCGCGGTGGCCGAGACGATGCGATAGTTCAGCCCGTCATCAACGGTGGTGGAACTCAGCGTTTCCCCCATGCCGGACTTGGTGAAGTAGTCCTGCACCACCGAGGCCGGGTCGAGGTTCTGTTCGAGGTCGGCGGCCGCGAGGACGGCGCGATCGAGCGTGGCCTGCAGTTTGGCCCGCTTCATCTCGTTCATCATCAGGTCGACGCCGAAGCCGCAGATCGCGATGATGCCGACAAAGATGATCATGGCCAAAACGGTGATGGTGCCGGCCTCGTCATGCCGGAAGCGCTGCAGCTGGCAGTTCACTCTTTCCCCGACGGAAGGCAGGGGGCCTCTGCTGTCCTTGTACATCCTTACAATCCTCACTCACTGAAGCCTCGAAATCGCCACGTCACGCCGGAAGGGCGGGGAGAGTCGCGGCGCTCGAGACAGACTTCGCGCTGCTGGATATATGCCCCATAATCCCGGCAAAATTAAGGCAAGTACCTGAAAAATAATGGGTTTTTGTATCCACTGGGGCGTCAGTGGCGCGACTCTGGCGGGATTGTCGGGCCGGTCGAAACAATTTGAGCGATATTTGCCGAAATTCACCCCGGCTGATGGCCGGAGCATGGCGCGGCGCGCCACAATTGCCGCCGGCACTCCGGAGCGGCGGGAAATTGTGGCAGGAGATTTCCGGAAAAAAGCCTCGCGTGCGTTAACTATGCCGTCATAGGCTCCATGCCAAAAGATCAATCAAATGGACGAGTCGCCGGCTCGTCGCCAAAGGAGGATGTATCCATGCAGCCAGCCAATGAACCGACATTCCGCGAGAGCGTCGACCTCATGTTCAATCGCGCGGTCTCGCTCATGGATCTGCCGCCGGGGCTGGAGGAAAAGATCAGGGTCTGCAACGCCACCTATACGGTGCGCTTCGGCGTGCGCCTGCGCGGGCGGATCCAGACCTTTGTCGGTTATCGCTCGGTCCACTCCGAGCATATGGAGCCGGTCAAGGGCGGCATCCGCTATTCCAACGCGGTCAACCAGGACGAGGTCGAGGCGCTGGCGGCGCTGATGACCTACAAGTGCGCGCTGGTCGAAGCGCCCTTCGGCGGCTCCAAGGGCGGGCTCTGCATCGATCCGCGGCAATATGACGAGCACGAGCTTGAACAGGTGACCCGCCGCTTTGCCTATGAGCTGGCCAAGCGCGACCTGATCAACCCGTCGCAGAACGTCCCGGCGCCGGACATGGGCACCTCGGAACGCGAGATGGCCTGGATCGCCGATCAATACGCCCGGATGAACACCACCGATATCAACGCGCGCGCGTGCGTGACGGGCAAACCGCTCAATGCCGGCGGCATCTCGGGCCGGATCGAGGCGACGGGGCGGGGGGTGCAATATGCCCTGCGCGAGTTTTTCCGCGACAAGCTGGGGGTGGACAAAGCCGGGCTCTCGGGCACGCTCGACGGCAAGCAGGTCATCGTCCAGGGCCTGGGCAACGTCGGCTATCACGCCGCCAAGTTCCTGTCCGAGGAGGACGGATGCAAGGTCACCGGCATCATCGAACGCGACGGCGCGCTCTACAGCAGTGACGGGCTCAACGTGCAATCGGTGCACGAATGGATCGTCAAGCACGGCGGCGTCACCGGATATCCCGACGCCGCCTATCACTCCGAAGGCGCCCAGGTGATGGAGGAAGAATGCGACATCCTCATCCCGGCCGCGCTGGAAGGGGTGATCAACATGTCCAATGCGGAACGGATCAAGGCGCCGCTGATCATCGAGGCGGCGAACGGTCCGGTGACCGCCGGGGCAGACGACATCCTGCGCAAGAAGGGCACGGTGATCATTCCCGACATGTACGCCAATGCCGGCGGTGTGACCGTCTCCTACTTCGAGTGGGTCAAGAACCTTTCGCATATCCGCTTTGGCCGGATGCAGCGTCGACAGGAAGAGGCGCGCCATGAATTGATCGTGAAAGAGCTGGAGCGGCTCTCGGATCACCTGGGCGACAAATGGTCGATGACGCCCTCATTCAAGGAGAAGTACCTCAAGGGCGCCGACGAGCTGGAACTGGTGCGCTCGGGTCTCGATGACACCATGCGCATCGCCTATCAGTCGATGCGCGATGTCTGGCACGAACGCGACGACGTCGACGATCTGCGGACGGCCGCCTATCTGGTGGCGATCAACAAGGTGGCGGCCAGCTACCGCGCCAAGGGTCTCTGAACCCACATAAGCCATCGCCGCGGGGCCGACCCGCGGCGAATTGCGGCGAAGAGTGCCCCGGTCTCACGCCAGAATAACGGCAGGATAACGCACCGCGCCCCGACCCCGGTTCCCCTGGATCCACTTAAAGCCTTGAAAATAAACTATTACAAGATGACTATCCTGCCCCACTTGTAGCGGGGTTTTCTAAATTCGTGAGATAAAACCTCTTTTTCGCCTCTTTTGCGCCCTCAGCCCGCACCAGTTCTCCTCCAATAGTAAACGCCGCACAGAGATCCGCTTTGTGGTCAGAGAGGGAACAACGATATGACAGGATATGCGAAGGGCCCACGCGCCTTTGTACGCCAGTTCTGGCAGGACGACTCCGGTAACGCCACCATCGTGTGCGTCTACCTCAGTCTCGCTATCCTGCTGACCACCGGCGCCGCCATCGATGTGATGCGGTATGAATCAATTCGAACCAAGATGCAGCACGTGCTCGACCGGGCCGTTCTGGCGGCGGCCGATCTCGATCAATTGGGCGACCCGAGCGCCGTGGCGAACGAATACGTCAGCAAGGCGGGTGTCTCAGGCGCGCTGACCAATGTCGCCGTCAGCCAGGGGCTGAACTACCGCGAGGTGGCCGCCACCGGCCACACCGACGTCAACACGTTCTTCATGCGTCTTGCCGGCATCGACAAGCTGAGCGCTCCGGCGGCCAGCATCGCCGAGGAAAAGATCGCCAACGTGGAAATCTCGATGGTGCTCGATATCTCGGGCTCGATGCGCGACAACAACCGGCTCGAGAACCTCAAGCCTGCCGCCAAGAACTTTGTCGACAAGGTGATGACCTCCGAGACCAACGGCGTCACCACGCTCAATCTCGTGCCCTATGCCGGCCAGGTGAACCCCGGCAAGGACATGTTCTCCTACTTCAACGGCAAGCGCCCGAAGGTCTGGGAGAACAACGGCTGGGGCAACGGCGACCAGGATGCGCCCGGCAACTCGCTGTGCAACAACAACGCCGAGAACGCCGAGGAAGGCGCCGCCGATCCGAATTGTGCCGAGGGCCTGCCCGAGGACACTGCCGGTGGCCGCTTCACCCCCTGGCCTCAGGCGATCTCGAACATCGTCTACTACTTCGATCTCGACAACGACGATCTCTATGACGTCGCCCACAAGATCGAAAGCTTCCCCGAGACCGCCCCGCGCGATGCTGATGACTTCTTCAAGGGCCATGTCGCCTATCTGATGAACGCCCATGCCGAACTCTCTGACCCGAACATGTTCCTCGGTGCCTCGATCAAGGGCGGCAACCAGAAGAACAAGTACTTCCAGGTCAAGGGCGATCAGAACGGTTCCGAGAGCGACCTTGGCCCGACCAAGAACCAGGGCAAGATCCCCGGCGACACCTACAACTACGGCAGCATCGATCATGCCAGCTGGGAAGCGTCCTATGTCACGCCCAAGGGCAACACCAGCACCAACTCGACCACCAACACCAAGTCGCCCAACCAGAAGGTCAACATGACGTCCTCCTGCGTGGAAATCTACGACGCCGAGTTCGACAACACCTCGCTGCCGACCTCCAACGACTACGTGCCGCACTTCATGTTCTGGCCGATCGAGGAAACGGTGATGGACTGGGGCTGGTGCCCCGAGGACGACACCGCGGTGCGCTACTATTCGAACAACGCGGCCGAGCTGAAGACCTTCATCGACAATCTGCGGATGCACGACGGCACCGGCGCGCAATACGGCATGAAATACGGCCTCGCGCTGCTCGACCCCGCCACCCGTGACGCTGTCAGCTTCATGATCGAGGAAGGTCACGTGGACGCCAAGTTCCAGGGCCGCCCGATCGCCTGGGAAGACAACGAGACCGAAAAGTTCATCGTCCTGATGACCGACGGCATGGTGACCGACCAGTACCGGCCCTCCGACCCCAAGGCCTCGGAGAACGGCGAAGTCGAACTCCAGGTTCAGGGTCCCCTCAGCTACGTCAACTTCTCCGACCGGGCAAAAAACGTGGCCAATCTGCACAAGCAGTGTGACCTGGCCAAGTCCAAGGGTGTGGTGGTCTTCACCATCGCCTACGAGACCAACGACGAGGCGGCGGCGGACATCAAGCATTGTGCCTCCTCCGACAGCCACTTCTTCCGCACCCAGGGCACCGAGATCTCGGATGTCTTCGATGTGGTGGCCCGCCAGATCAACAACCTGAGGCTGATCCAATGAACTCCATCCTGAAAAGAGCTACGGCCCGCTTCTGCAAGGACGAAAGTGGCGCGGCCTCGACCATCGAATTCGCCATCATCCTGCCGGTCTTTGCCCTCTTTCTCGGCGCCAGCGTCGAACTGGGCTACCTGAACCTGCGGCATGCGATGCTGGAACGCGGACTTGACACCACCGTGCGGGAAATCCGTCTCTCGACCGGCTTTGTCCCGTCCTACGACGCCATCCGCGACAAGATCTGCGACACCGCCGCGATCATCCCGGATTGTGCCAGCACCCTGCGGCTCGAGATGAAGGTGGTGGAACCGCGGGCCTTCGTCGGCATCCCGGCCACCGCCGAATGCCAGAATTCGGCCGAAGACGCCCGACCGCTGCGGAACTTCGAAAGCGGCGAGGACAACGAGATGATGCTCCTGCGCGCCTGCTTCAAGTTCAAGCCGATCTTCCCGACCAGCGGGCTTGGCAATCTGCTGGTCAAGGATGCGGATGGCTATACCGCGATGGTCGCCACCTCCGCCTTTGTGCAAGAACCGAGGTAAGTGACATGTTCAGACTGATTTCACAGAAACTCCGCCGCTTTTCCCGGGACACCCGGGGCAGCACCAGCATCGAGCTGATCCTGTTCACGCCCCTGCTGTTCATGATGCTCGCCGCCGCCTTCGTCTTCTACGACGCCTACCGACAGAAGGCGATCAACACCAACGCCGCCTATACCATTTCGGATGCGCTCTCCCGCGAGACCGATGCCATCGACAACACCTATCTCGACGGGCTGCACAAGCTGCTGGAATTCCTGGTGCAGGACAACGCCCAGGTCGGCATGCGGGTGACGGTGGTGCGCTATGACGGCTATGAGGCCAAGTACTACGCCGACTGGTCCGAGACCCGCGGTCCGCTCTATCCGCTGACCGACCGGGACCTGAACACTTCGCTCATGGGCAACCTGCCGACGCTGTTGCACAACGAGCGGGTGATCGTGGTCGAGACCTCGTCGACCTATACGCCGGTGGTCGAGATCGCAGGCCTGGCCGAGCAGGAGCTCTACAACTTCGCCTTCACCCGGCCGCGCTTTGCGCCCAAGCTGGAACTGCAGATGGCCGGTCTCTAGACCGCGACCGCAGAGGCCGAGACGACAAAAGGGCGCCCCGCGGGGCGCCCTTTCTCCTGCGGCCCGCTCAGCGCAGGTAGCGGTCGAAATGCGCGATGGTGCGTTCCCAGGCCAGCTCTGCCGCCGCCTCGTCATAACGTGGCGTGCTGTCGTTGTGGAACCCGTGGTTCACGCCGGGATAGATATGCGCCTCGTAGGTCTTGCCATGCTCCTTGAGCGCCGCCTCATAGGCCGGCCAGCCCTCGTTGATCCTGGTGTCGAGTTCGGCATATTGCAGCAGCAGCGGCGCCTCGATCCGCGGCACATCCTCGGCATTGGCCTGACGGCCGTAAAACGGCACCGAGGCCGCCAGCTCGGGATAGGCCACCGCCAGGGCATTGCAGACCCCGCCGCCATAGCAGAAGCCGACACAGCCGACCTTGCCGGTGGTCTCGTCGTGTTCGGCAAGGAACTCGTAGGCGGCAAAGAAGTCGTTCATCAGCTTCTCGGTGTCGACCGTCTGCTGCAGCTCGCGGCCCTCGGCGTCATTGCCGGGATAGCCTCCGACCGAGGTCAGCCCGTCCGGCGCCAGAGCGATGAATCCGGCCTTGGCCACCCGCCGGGCGACATCCTCGATATAGGGGTTGAGCCCGCGGTTCTCGTGCACCACCACGACCGCCGGCACCGGGCCTTCGGTGCCGGTGGGGCGCACCAGGTAGCCGCGCACCTCGCCATGGCCGTTTGGCGAAGGGTAGGTGATGTATTCGGGCAGGATGTCGGGATCGGTAAAGGCCACCTGTTCGGCCAGCGCGTAATTCGGGCTGAGCATGTTGAGCAACGCCGCGGCGGTAATGCCGCCGATTGCCCATTTGCCGGCGCGGTCAAGGAACTCGCGCTTGGTGATCTTGCCGTGGGCGTAATAGTCGTAGAGGTCGAGCAATTCCTGATCGAAATCCTTGGCGGTCATGCGGGGCAGGGGGGAAATCTCGTTCATCGGAAGTCCTTTTCTCGAAAGACGGGCCGGGCGCGGCCGCGCTCAGGATATCCTGCCCCCCGAAGCTGACCAGCCTGAATGTTGCCCCGCCGTGGTCCCGGACTTCACAGTTGCGTGCTCCGGGCGAGGCAAGGCACCTCCTGTGCCGCTCCTGCTGCCGACCACGCCCCCGTCGCCCGGTGAACAGGCGTGAAGATGGACGCCCGGGCCGGCGCCGACTATGAAAAGGGCCTCGCTTCCATCAAGCCCCCTGTCGAAAGCCGCGCCCCCCATGCAGACCACCTTCAGCATCGCCACCCACGGCCCCGGGCTCACCGAGATCACCCGCGAGGTCGCCCAGTGGCTCACCGCTGCGCCCTCAGGCCCGGCGCTCCTCACCCTGATGATCCGCCACACCTCCGCCAGCCTGCTGATCCAGGAAAACGCCGACCCCGAGGTACAGACCGACCTGCGCGAATTCTTCCACCGGCTGGTGCCGCCCTCGGACCACCCTGCGATGGCCTATCTGACCCACACCTACGAGGGCCCCGACGACATGCCCGCCCATATCAAGGCCGCGCTGCTGCCCGTTACCCTCTCGATCCCGGTGCTCGACGGCACCATGCGCCTCGGCACCTGGCAGGGTCTCTACCTCTTCGAACACCGCACCGCCCGCAAAACCCGCGAAATCATCGCCCACCTCGCCTGACAGGGCGCGCAGCCCCCCTGCTTCTTCTGTTCCCAAATACCCTCGGGGGAGTCGCCCAAAGGCGACGGGGGCAGCGCCCCCAATTCCCCGCCCCGAACTCGCACCCTCCGCCGCAACCCGGGGAAACCGCAGAAAAATTCCCCTTGACCGATCCGCCACATAATATTGTTGCACGATTTTCGGTCTACCCAAATGCGGGCGGCTCTCCTATACTTTGTGGATAAGTGGGCACCGAGACCCATGAGAGGCGGAAACGAGGAAAGGGGAACGGCCGATGCGCTGTCCGTTTTGCGGAAATATCGACACTCAGGTCAAGGATTCACGGCCAGCCGAGGACCATGTCTCGATCAGGCGGCGGCGCTTCTGTCCGGCCTGTGGCGGGCGGTTCACCACCTACGAACGGGTGCAGCTGCGCGACCTGGTGGTGATCAAGACCAACGGGCGACGCGAGGATTTCGACCGTGACAAGCTCGAGCGGTCGATCCGCATCGCGCTGCAGAAACGCCCGGTCGAGCCCGAGCGCATGGACCAGATGATTTCCGGCATCGTGCGGCGGCTCGAGAGCATGGGCGAGACCGACATTCCCTCGAAACAGATCGGCGAGATCGTGATGGAGAGCCTGGCGCGGATCGACACCGTGGCCTATGTGCGCTTTGCCAGCGTCTACAAGAACTTCCAGGCCGCCGATGATTTCGACAAGTTCGTCAGCGAGCTGCGCCCCGACGCCCCGAAAGAGAGCTGAGCCGGAAGGCCCGCGCCATGAGCCGCGACGATCTTCGCCACATGGCGCATGCTCTGGTGCTGGGCCGCCGCGGCCAGGGCCGCTGCTGGCCCAACCCGGCGGTGGGCTGTGTCATCACCCACCACGGCCGCATTGTCGGCCGCGGCTGGACGCAACCGGGCGGCCGTCCGCATGCCGAGACCGTGGCGCTTGCCCAGGCCGGCGCCGCGGCGCGCGGCGCCACCGCCTATGTCACGCTCGAACCTTGCGCCCATCACGGCCAGACCCCGCCCTGCGCCGAGGCGCTGATCGCCGCCGGCGTGGCGCGGGTGGTGGTGGCCGTCGAGGATGACGACGCCCGCGTCTCCGGCCGCGGCATTGCCATGCTGCGCGCCGCCGGCATCACGGTCGAGACCGGTGTGCTGGCAGATGAGGCGGCGCGCGATCACGCGGGGTTTTTCCTCAAGACCCGCGAGGGCCGGCCTTTCGTGACCCTGAAGCTCGCCACCACGCTCGATGGCCGCATTGCCACCGCCACCGGCGAGAGCCAGTGGATCACCGGCCCGCAGGCGCGCCGCGAGGTCCATGCCCTGCGCGCCCGCCATGACGCGGTGATGGTCGGCGCCGGCACCGCGCGGGCGGATGACCCGTCGCTGACGGTGCGCGATCTCGGCGTGACCCACCAGCCGGTGCGCATCGTGGTCTCGCGCAAGCTCGACCTGCCGCTGACCGGACAGCTGGCGAAGACCGCCGGCGAGGTGCCGGTCTGGCTCTGCCACGGGCCGGACCCGGAGCCCGGGTTGCTCTCGGCCTGGGAGGGGCTGGGCGCGAAGCTGCTGCCCTGTCGCCTGACCGGCCGACAGGTCGACATGGGCGCGGTGCTGCAGGGGCTTGGCGCTGCCGGGCTGACCCGGGTGTTCTGCGAAGGCGGCGGTCAACTGGCGGCCTCGATGCTGGCGGCCGGGCTGGTCGACGAATTGATCTGTTTCACCGCCGGCGTCGCGCTGGGCGCGGAAGGCCAGCCGGCGCTGGGCGCGTTGGGTGTTGAACGCCTGGCCGCGGCGCCGCGGCTGGCGCTGGCCGAGGTGCGGCCGGTGGGGGCGGATGTGATGTCGGTCTGGCGTCGCACCCTCGGCTGAACGCTCTTCCAGCCCGCGCAGGCTGTATTCGCGCGGACGGCCCGCAAGGGCCGGAGAAGCGCTCAGTCGCGACGCCAGAGATGCGCCTGGCTGGCGAATACGCCTTGCAGCTTGGCGAGCAGGCGGTTGGCAGCGCCGGGTCCCGGCAGTTTGCCTTCGGAGAGCCGCTGCACCACCACCTCTGGCGGGCAGGGCAGCCGGGTGACCGGATCGAAATACCGCGGATAGGCAATCAGCGTGGCATGAACCAGCGCCTCCAGCGTCACCCGCGCACGGCGCCGCGGCGGCACCTCGCCCTTGTCCCGCGTCAGCCCCCAGCCGGCGTAGAAGGGCACGCCCAGCGTGGTCACCGGCACCTCGCGCAGAAGCGCCTCGAAACCCAGAAGCGAGGTCAGCGTCCAGACCTCCTGCACCTCGTCCAGCAGCGCCACCGGGTCGGCGTTGTCAAGCACCCTATCCGCCAGGTCCGCCGCGTCGGGCACCGCGCCCTTGCGCAGACCGGCCTCGACGTCGGGATGCGGCTTGTAGAGGATCACCGCCTCCGGATTGGCCGCGCGCACGGCCTCCAGCAGCCCGCGGTTGGTGCGGACACCGGCGCAGCCGGTGCGGATCGAGGCATCGTCCTCGACCTGACCCGGCACCAGGATGCGGTGGCCCTCCGGCAGATCGGGCAGGGCGCCGCGCAGGTTGTACTTGCTCAGCCCCGCCTTGAGGATGGCGCTGCGCAGCCGGTAGGCGCGGTGCAGCTCGTCGGGCCGCAGCGCGTCGCTGTCGTTGATCAGCCGTTCCAGCCGGCTTTCGCGGCGCGGGTCGTAGTAGATGCCCAGATCGTCGGCCACCAGCGACAGCGGCGGCACCAGCTCGGCGCCAAGGCCCCGCGAGCGCAGGAAGCCGTCCTCGACGCGCACCACGTCGTCCAGCTCACCGGCCTTGCCGGCCCAGGCCATGCGGCGGCGGCCCTGCGCCTCGGCCAGGCCGCGCGCCTTGGCGGTGCCGTCCTCGAAGACCATCGGACGGCTGCGGCCGAAAACCTGTTGCAGCGGCCGGCGTTTCCACAGCCGCATGCCCGACGCCACCCAGCCGCGGTGATCCTCGCGCCAGGCCCGGGTCTGGGCCTCGAAACTGTCGAGCATGGTTTCCAGCCCGCAGATCTGGTCGGAATAGGGGTCGTACCAGCGCGGATAGAGGATCATCGCCGCGGCAAAGAGCTGGTTGCGGGTCAGCCGGCGTTCGCGGCGCGGCACCGGGTTCTCGTCGCGGGTCAGCCCCCAGCCGGCATAGAAGGGCTGGCCGAAAACCCGCGGGCGATGGCCGGCAAAGATCGCCTCGAAGCCCATCTGCGACGACACGGTATAGACCCCGACAGCGCCTTCAAAGAGCGTCCAGGGGCTGATCGGATCGCTCAGCAGGGTGATGCGGTCGTTGCCGTCCTCGGGGCCGTAATGCCCGGCGCGCAGGCCCCGGGCGGTCTCGGGGTGGGTCTTAATGACGACGCAGGCGCCGGGGTGTTCCTCCTGGGCAAAGACCAGCATTTCCAGGAACTGCGCGCGCCCGGCGCCGGAGGCGGTGACCGAGGCATCGCCGCGGGTCTGGTCGATCACCAGCACATAGCCGGGGGCAGGGGCCTCGGCCTCGGCGTCGAAGGCGCTGTACTTGGTCAGATGCGCCGCCTTGATCCTGGCGATGGCGTCACCGGCGCGGGTCATCAGGCCGGCATCATCAAGCGGTGCCTCGGTCAGCAGCCGCTCGAGATCGCTGACCTGCGCGGCATCGAAATGCACCCCGCCGTGGTCGATCATCAGCCCCATCGGCGGCTCGCCCCCGGCGCGCCCGGGGTGGAGCGAGCGCAGGAAGGCATCCTCGATGCGGACGATGCCGGCACCATGGCGCGCCGCCATTGCCTCGCCGCGGTGGGCAGTGGGGCTCTGGCCCCAGACGCCGACAAGGTCCTCGGGGCCTGGGCGGCCAAGACGGATGTCATAGCCCGCCAGCGTCAGGATGCGCCGCACCCGGCGCTGGGTCAGGAAACCGCCGTTGTAGACGTAGAGACGCCGGGGCTGTGAAGCCCCGGCGCCCGGATCGTCATCGGTAGGTGTCACTCTGGTCAGCCGCCTGTCAGATCGCCGCTGGCCAGCGCGCTGACAGAGGTTGCCGTCGAGGTCAGCGTGGTGATCGCACCGAGGCTGCCGGTGAGGGCGGCGATGGTCTTGTTCCACTGCGACAGCGGCGCTTCGGTGACATAGAGCAGGTCGTCGTCGCGGATGATGAAGTCGCGGGCGAGGAACAGACCGTTGGGCTCGGTCAGGTCGAGCACATAGACCATGCGCTGCGGGCCCTGCAGGTCGTCGCGGCCCAGCACGCTTTCAGCGATCACCTCGGCCTCGTTGCGGAAGACGAAGACGCCGGTCGGATCGGCCGAGGTCGACAGCAAGCCGCCGACCTGGGCAATCGCCTCGACGGCCGAGAGGGTCTGGGTCTCGAAGGGCACGCGCGACTGCGCGCCGGTGGCACCAAGGGCCACAAAGGCGCGGGTGTCTTCCTCGATCAGGATCTTGTCACCGCCGCGAAGCGCGATGTCCATGCGAGGATGGGCATAGAGGTCCTCGAACCAGATCTTGCCGGTTTGCTGGCCGCGGGTCACGGTGATCTGGGCGATCTCGGGTTCGATGGTCACGCCACCGGCGCGGGCCATCATCGACGACAGGGTGCGGGTCGGCCGCTCGATGGCATAGACGCCCTGGGCGCCGACGGCCCCGACGATCGACACCGTGGCGCCGTCACCGGCTTCGCGGCGGATCTCGACCTGCGGATCGGGGGTCTGCTCTTCGAGCTTGCGGGTGATGATGCGGCGCACCGCCTCGGTGGTGTTGCCGGCAGCCTTGATACGGCCCGCATAGGGCACGAAGACAAAGCCTGCGCCATCGACTTGCACGGTCTCGAGGATGGTGGAAGAGGCGGTTTCGCCCGCCAGCAGCCCGTCATCGACGTTTTCCCAGATCGTCAGACCCAGGGTATCGCCGGGGCGGATGATGTCGGAGCCGATGACACCGGCGTTCTTGAAACTCTCGGAAAAGCCCAGCGCCGGCACGACGCCGGTGGCCCGGGTCACGCGGTCGTTGACGCTGACGATGAAGGCATCGCCCTGTTGCTGTACCGATCCTGCAAAGATTTCGCGCTTGTTGGGGCCGGACCGCGGGAGCCCGCAAGACGCCGCAACCGATACGGCAAGAAGCAGGGCCACGGAACGGGCCCATCGTGTTTGATGGTTCTTCACTGCTCGGTCTCCTCGACCTTGTCGTTATGCTGCCTCAGCTTTTTCCGGTAATTTACGGAATTCCGTATTAAAAAGCCATAGGCCGCACCCGTCAGGGTCAGGTCACCAGCCGCAACTGTTGCCGAGGGGCCGCGGTGCCGGATTTAAATCCGTCGTAGGGATCTTCCTCCGAGAGCATCATGTCGACCACCAGCCGCAGCAATTGCCGCCGCCCCTTGGCCGAATAGAAGCCGCCGGGCACCTGGCTGGTTTCCAGCAGATAGCGGCGATAATCCTTGTAGGCGCGGTTGTCGGGCCGGTCCGGCGCGGCAAAGAACTCCTTGAGCGGCTGCATCGAGACGAACTCGGGCTTGGCATAGACCGCGCGGCCGAAGACCCTGAGCGGGATGCCGCGCCAGAGCACCTGCTGCCCGGCAGTGGAATTCACCGTCACCGCGCTGCGGGCATCGTTCAGAAGCGGCGCCAGCTTGCCACCGCGGACATAATGCACCCGGCCCCTGACGCCGAACTTCTCGGCCAGCCGGCGCAGCTCGCGGCGGATGTTGGTGCGGCCGTTCTCCAGCGGATGCGCCTTGAACACCAGGTGATGATGGCCCGGCGCGCCCTGGGCAAAGCCTTCGACCACCAGTTCGAGAAACTCGGTCATCCGGGTAAACGGCGAATGCTCGAGAAAGGAGCTGTCATGCTCCAGCTGCAGCAGGCAGAGGTGATAGGGATAGCCGCCGTGACGGATGCCGAAGGTCGAGGCCCGGCGCTCCAGCCCGTGGAACGGCATCAGCAGCAGCCGCCGCAGGTAGAGCGCGAACTCCATCGTCACCGGCAGGTCGCGATGCGCGCGGAAGTTGCGATAGTCGCCGTTCCGGAACATCACGAACCAGTGGTAGAGCGCGCCGTAGAACACATGCTGCCGGGTGTCGCCCCAGTGGCCCGGGGGCAGGGGCGCCTCCATGTCGGACAGCTTGAGCGCCTCTTGCATGGTCTCGACGCTCATCTCCATCAGCCGCGAATGGCCGTTCGATCCGCCCCGCTCGTAGGTCACCCAGTAGGGGCGCATGTAGCCTTCTTCGAAGACATGCACCGTCAGCCCCTTGTCGCGCGAGATCCTGACCGCCTCGGCGTGAATCGCGCGGGTGTCGCCATAGAGCACGATGTCGGTCACCTGCTTTTCGCCGATCAGCGCGGTGAACGCCTCGGGCCAGCCCTCGGGCGTGCCGGTGTAGGGAATGAAGCTCTTGGGATGGAACCAGAAGGCCCGGTCGCCGGCGTTGAAGCCCACCCGCCAGACCTGCGCCCCGGTCAGCCGCAGCATCCGCCCCAGCCGGTTGAAGAACGGGCCGTGCGGACCCTGCAGGAACAGGAAGACCCTTTTCTCTCCGGCGGCGTTGCCCATCAGGCGATTATCCCTCATACGGTTTTCGTTGCGGCTGTCTATCAGCCCATCTGGACGAAAATATGGCCGAAAGCGCCAGGAGCGGCGAGGGAAAACGATGTTTACCGGGATCATCACCGACATGGGGCGGATCGCGGCGCTGGAACAGCGCGGCGACCTGCGGGCGCGGATAAACACCGCCTATGACACCGACACGATCGAGATCGGCGCCTCGATCGCCTGCGATGGCGTCTGCCTGACGGCGGTGGCGCTGGGGGACGACTGGTTCGACGTCGACATCAGCGCCGAAACGGTGTCCAAGACCAACCTCGATCTCTGGGCCGAGGGGCGGACGGTCAACCTCGAACGCGCGCTCAAGGTGGGCGACGAGCTGGGCGGGCATATCGTGTCGGGCCATGTCGACGGCGTGGCCGAGATCGTGGCGATCCGGCCCGAGGGCGATTCCACCCGGCTGACCCTGCGCGCCCCCGAGGCGTTTGCCAGATACATCGCCCCCAAGGGCTCGGTGGCGCTCAACGGCACCTCGCTGACGGTCAACGAGGTCGAGGGCCGCGACTTCGGCATCAACCTCATTCCCCACACCCAGCAGGTGACGACCTGGGGCCGGGCGCAGGTGGGCGACCGGGTCAACCTCGAGATCGACACCCTGGCGCGCTACGTGGCGCGGCTGCGCGACTGGGGTTGAGCGGCGCGAAACTCCCAGCAATTCGAGGCAAGTTGCAAAGTTAACATTTGCGAAACCATGCAGGCCTACCGTGACCGGAAAGCGTGACCTTTTCGGTTGGGCGGAGCCTGCCAATGATCCATGAGCTGACACACCGGCGTCACTTCGTGCCGGACTGGACGAATTTCCTCGCGGCCCTGCCGCTGGCCTGGGCGCTGCTGGTGCTGGGCCTCGGCTGGGGCATGGGCTACGAAGGCGTGGTGCGATTGCGCGCCGACCTGCCGGCCATGGTGCCGGAAACCGCGCTGGCGCTGATCTTTGCCAGCCTCGGCATCCTGGCCACGATCAATCGCTGGCCGTCCGCTGTGGCCGCGCTGGCCACGCTGGCGCTGGCGGCGGTGGTCGGCACCTATTTCATCGAACCGGTAATGCGCCACGGGCTGGCGCTGGGCGACGGCATGGCGCTGGCGACCGGCTTCTGCCTGCTCTGCCTCGGCATTTCGGTGGCGGCCATGGCGCTGCCGGTCAGGGGGGCGCGCGCCGTGGCCATCGCCTCGACCGGGGTCTGCGCGCTGCTCTCGGGCACGGCGCTGATGGCGCATGCGCTCTCGGCGGCCACAGTGCGCGATGTGCTGGGGTTCAAGGAAATGTCGGTGCATACCGCGGCGGGCATCTTCCTGCTCAGCCTGTCGCTGGTGCTGTCGAACCGCGACAGCCCGCATTTCCGCGGCCTGCTGGGCCCCGGACGGCAAAGCCGGATCCTGCGCGCCTCGCTCATTGCCTCGGTCCTCGGCGTGCTGGTCATCAGCGAGGTGACCCGGTTCATGACCCTGCGCGACTGGATCAACACCGATTTCCGGCTGGTCTTCCTGTGCAGCGCGATGATCGCGCTGCTGGTGGCCTCGGCCCTGATCGTGGGCTTCCAGATCGACCGGCTGGAGGCCGAGAAGAAGCGGATCACCGCGCTCGAAAGCGCCTCGGACCGGGCCTTGCAGAACATCGAGATCAACAGCGCGCGGGATGAAAACCTGCGCATCCTCGGCCAGATCGTCGCCGGGGTGGCGCATGATTTCAACAATGCTCTCACCGCCTTGCGCGGCAATCTTGAACTGATGGAGATCGACCCCTCGAAATCCGACGCCTACCTGCGCGAGGCGATCAATGCTGCCGATCGCGCCGCCGGGCTGACCAACCAGCTGCTGGAATCCGGCCGACAGACCCGGCTGCACAAAGGCGATGGCGATGTCGTCTCGATCGCCGAGCAGGTGGTGGCGCTGTTCAAGCGGGTGGCGCCGATCAATATCTTCGTCACCCTGACGGCGCAGCCCGACACCCTGGGGCGGGTCGGGATCGACGATTCCACGCTGGAACGCGCGCTGCTGAACCTGCTGGTCAACGCCCGCGACGCCATGCCTTCGGGGGGCGAGTTGCATGTTTCGATCGCCCAGAAGATGATCACCAACGGCTATGCCGCCACCTTCAACTTCAACGCCGGGCTGACCCCCGGCGAACATGTGGTCATTGAGGTCGCCGATACCGGCACCGGCATGGACGAGGCCACGGTGCGCAAGGCGGTGCAGCCCTATTTCACCACCAAGGAGGTGGGCAAGGGCAGCGGTCTCGGGCTGGCTTCGGTCAACGGTGTCTGCCAGCAGATCGGCGGCGGTCTGCTGATCAACAGCGCGCCTGGCGAGGGCACCACCATCGTCGTGGCCCTGCCGGTCGAAAGCGCCGAGCAGAGCCGTGCCACCCAGGCCGAGCGTGACGAGGCCCCGGTCGACATACTGCTGGTGGCCAATACCGCCTGGCGGCATCGCGAGTTCCTTGCCTATCTCAGCAGCCAGGGCCGCCACGTCCACCAGGTCGGCACCGAGCAGGAGGCGCTGGAATTCCTCGACATCGCGCGGCTGCCATCGGTGGTGCTGATCGACGAGGGCCAGTTCGCCGGCATCGACGGCAAGCAGATCCGCGCCGATATCGAGAGCCGCTTTCCCAGCCTGCCGGTGGTCTATGTCGGCGATTACGGCGAAAGCCGCTTCGGCCGGGCACTGCCACCGGAAGAGGATGACCGCAAGCTGGCCTGTGCCTGAGCCGGAGGCCGAGGCAGGGCAGGGGGCATCCTTTTCCCCACCGCCCCTTGCAGCCCCTCAAGCCCATGACTAAGACTCTGGTAATTCCGGCGGGGTACAAAACCCCAGAGCACAAGAGGCAGGCTGCGATGCGCGACCCGATTGAGACCTACATGAATACGCTTGTCCCCATGGTCGTCGAACAGACGAGCCGGGGCGAACGGGCCTACGACATCTTTTCCCGGCTGCTGAAAGAGCGGATCATCTTCGTCTCGGGCCCGGTGCATGACGGCATGTCCTCGCTGATCGTGGCGCAGCTTCTGCACCTCGAGGCCGAGAACCCGTCGAAAGACATCAGCATGTACATCAACAGCCCCGGCGGCGTGGTGACCAGCGGTCTGTCGATCTACGACACCATGCAGTACATCAAACCCAAGGTCTCGACCCTGGTGATCGGGCAGGCGGCCTCGATGGGCTCGCTGCTGCTGACTGCCGGCGAAAAGGGCATGCGCTTCTCGCTGCCCAACAGCCGCATCATGGTGCACCAGCCCTCCGGCGGCTATCAGGGCCAGGCGACGGACATCATGATCCACGCCGAGGAAACCCTGAAGCTGAAGAAGCGGCTGAACGAGATCTACGTCAAGCACACCGGCCAGACCCTCAAGAAGGTCGAGGCGGCGCTCGAACGCGACAACTTCATGTCGCCCGAAGACGCCAAGGAATGGGGCCTGATCGACGAGATCGTGGAGAATCGCGCCAAGGCGGGCGACGAAGAATAAGCATCGGGCGGCTGGGGACATTTTGCAATTGTGACCCCCTGCCGCCTGTCCTAAGCTGGGTGAAAGCCTGTGGCGCTGGTGAGCGCAGCGTCACAAGAGCACAAGACGGCTCCGAAAGGTAAGACATGGCGACGACAACCGGCGGTGACAGCAAGAATACCCTCTATTGCAGCTTCTGCGGCAAGAGCCAGCACGAGGTGCGCAAGCTGATTGCCGGGCCGACGGTGTTCATCTGCGATGAATGCGTCGAACTCTGCATGGACATCATCCGCGAGGAGACCAAGTCGGCGGGGCTCAAGAGCTCCGACGGGGTGCCCACGCCCAAGGAAATCTGCCAGGTGCTCGATGATTACGTCATCGGCCAGACGGTGGCCAAGCGGGTGCTCTCGGTCGCGGTGCACAACCACTACAAGCGGCTCAACCACGCAGCCAAATCCGGCGATATCGAGCTGCAGAAATCCAACATCCTGCTGATCGGCCCCACCGGCTGCGGCAAGACGCTCTTGGCGCAGACGCTGGCGCGCATCCTCGACGTGCCGTTCACCATGGCCGACGCCACGACGCTGACCGAGGCCGGCTATGTCGGCGAGGATGTCGAGAACATCATTCTCAAGCTGCTGCAATCGTCCGAATACAACGTCGAGCGCGCGCAGCGCGGCATCGTCTACATCGACGAGGTCGACAAGATCACCCGCAAGTCGGAAAACCCCTCGATCACCCGCGACGTTTCGGGTGAAGGCGTGCAGCAGGCACTGCTCAAACTGATGGAAGGCACCGTCGCCTCCGTGCCGCCGCAGGGCGGGCGCAAGCATCCGCAGCAGGAATTCCTGCAGGTCGACACCACCAACATCCTGTTCATCTGCGGCGGCGCCTTTGCCGGTCTCGACAAGATCATCGCCGCCCGCGGCAAGGGCTCGGCCATGGGCTTTGGCGCCGATGTGCGTGACAATGACGATCGCGGCGTCGGCGAGGTCTTCAAGGATCTGGAACCGGAAGACCTGCTGAAATTCGGCCTGATCCCGGAATTCGTCGGCCGTCTGCCGGTGCTGGCCACGCTCGAGGACCTCGACGAAGACGCGCTGGTGACCATCCTGACCAAGCCGAAGAACGCCCTGGTCAAGCAGTACCAGCGTCTGTTCGAGCTCGAAGACACTACGCTGTCCTTCACCGAAGAGGCACTGACCGCCATTGCCAAACGCGCCATCGAGCGCAAGACCGGCGCGCGCGGCCTTCGGTCGATCCTCGAGGACATCCTGCTCGACACGATGTTCGAACTGCCGGGGATGGAGAACATCGACGAGGTGGTCGTTAACGAAGAGGCGGTCAATTCCGACGCCGCGCCGCTGATGATCTATGCCGATGCGGAAAAGACGCCCGCTACCGCGGGCTGACACCGTGGGCCGGGCCCTGGCCCGGCTTGCGCCGACCGGCGGGCTTTGCGGCTGGATCTTTGCGCCGGCTTGATCCATACCGGTCGCAAGCAAATCGGAGGCTTCCATGGGTATCCTGAACACGCTTCTGCGCGCCGTGACCTGGTGGAACGGCTCGACCCTGAACACCCAGCTCTACACCAGACGCCACGGCGTTCAGGTGGGCGAGGACGATCAGGGCAACGTCTATTTCGAAACCCGCGACGGCAAGCGCCGCTGGGTGATGTTCAATGGCGAGGCCGAGGCCAGCCGGGTCAACCCGGAATGGCATGGCTGGCTGCATCACACGATGAAGGAACCGCCCAGCACGCGCCCGCTGGCGCACAAGGCCTGGGAAAAGCCGCACCAGGAGAACCTGACCGGCACGCCGCTGGCCTATGCGCCCGCCGGTTCGCTGCGCCGGGTCGAACCTGCGCCGCGTCAGGACTACGAGGCCTGGACGCCGGAATAGGCCCGCCTATATCCCTGTCATCATCGCCGAAGGTCCGCGGACCGTTCGGCGCGCCTGCCGCGCGGCCGGCGGGTAAATCTGTTCCTGGTGAGGAGTCCAGCACATGAAACATCTGTTCTTGGCCAGCCTCTGTCTTGCCGCCCTGCCGCTGATGGCGCAGGAGCCGGCAACCCGCGGGACCGGCGCAGTCCTGCGCGGGCTCGACAAGGTGTCGGGCGAGACCACCGACCTCGAGCTTGCCAACGGCGGCGTCGCCGAATACGGCAACCTGCGCATCGACATGAGCGAATGCCGCTACCCCGAGGGCAATCCGTCGGGCGATGCCTTTGCCTTTCTCAACATCTGGGAAAAGGGTGCCGACGTGCCGGTGTTTTCCGGCTGGATGATCGCTTCTTCACCGGCGCTCAACGCGCTCGACCACGCGCGTTACGACGTCTGGGTCATGCGCTGCAGCACCTGATCGACTGTGGCCAGCGGCGGCGTCAGGAACGTGGCCTCGCGCGCCGTGGCCTCGCGCAGGCGGCGGTGATACTCCGCCCGCGGCACCTCGATCGCGCCGAGAGAGGCCAGATGATCGGTCAGGAACTGGGTGTCGAAGAGGGTGAAGCCGCCCTGGCGCAGCCGGTCGACAAGGTAGGCCAGCGCCATCTTTGACGCATCAGTGCGACGCGAGAACATCGACTCGCCGCAGAAGAGCCCGCCGATCGCCAGCCCGTAGACCCCGCCGACCAGCGCGCCATCTTCCCAGATTTCCAGAGAATGCGCATAGCCATGGCCGTGCAGCACCTGAAAGACGTCGAAGATCGGCGGGTTGATCCAGGTCTCGTCGCGGTCGGCGCAGGCCAGCATCACCTCGGCAAAGGCGCTGTTGACCCGCATTTCGTGGGGGGTGCGCCGCATCCGCCGGGCCAGCGAGCGCGACAGGTGAAACCCGTCGAGCGGCAGGATGCCGCGGCGGCGCGGATCGACCCAGAAGACCTCCGGGTCGTCGCGCCGCTCGGCCATAGGAAAGATGCCGGCGGCATAGGCCTGGAGCACCAGGTCGGGGTCCAGGGCCTGTGCCGTGTCGGTCATGCGGTCAGCCCAGGTTGCGGGCCAGCCACTTTTCGAGCCAGTGGATGTTGTACTCGCCGGTCTGGATCGCCGGCTCGCGCAGCAGCTCGTGGAACAGCGGGATCGTGGTGTCGATCCCGTCGACGATCAGCTCACCCAGCGCGCGGTTCAGCCGCGCCAGCGCCTCGGGCCGGTCGCGGCCGTGCACGATCAGCTTGCCGATCAGGCTGTCGTAGTAGGGCGGGATCGAATAGCCGTCATAAAGCGCCGAATCCATCCGCACGCCCAGGCCTCCGGGGGCGTGATACTGGGTAATGCGACCGGGGCAGGGCGAGAAATTCGGCAGCTTTTCGGCGTTGATCCGCACCTCGATGGCATGGCCGTTGATCTTCAGATCGTCCTGGGTAAAGGACATCGGCAGGCCCGAGGCGACGCGGATCTGTTCGCGCACGAGGTCGACGCCGAAGATGCCTTCGGTCACGGGATGTTCCACCTGCAGGCGGGTGTTCATCTCGATGAAGTAGAACTCGCCGTCCTCGTAGAGGAACTCGATGGTGCCGGCGCCGATGTAGTTGATGTTGGCCATCGCCTCGGCGCAGATCTTGCCGATGCGGTCACGCTCTTCCTGGGTGATCGCGGGGCCGGGGGCCTCTTCGAACACCTTCTGGTGACGGCGCTGCAGCGAACAGTCGCGCTCGGCCAGGTGCACCGCGGTGCCCTTGCCGTCGCCAAAGACCTGGATCTCGATGTGGCGCGGCTTCTGCAGGTATTTCTCGATATAGACTTCGTCGTTGCCGAAGTTCGACTTGCCCTCGGCGCGGGCGGTCATGAAGGCTTTCTCCATGTCCTTGTCCGAGGTGGCGACCTTCATGCCCTTGCCGCCGCCGCCGGCGGTGGCCTTGATGATCACCGGATAGCCCATTTCCTCGCCCAGCTTCTTGGCGGTGGCGAGGTCGGGCACGCCGCCTTCGGAGCCGGGAACGCAGGGCACCCCGAGGTTGATCATGGTTTCCTTGGCGGTGATCTTGTCGCCCATGACGCGGATATGTTCCGCGGTGGGGCCGATGAAGGTCAGACCGTGGTCCTCGATCACCTGGACGAAACCGGCGTTCTCGGACAGGAAGCCATAGCCCGGGTGGATCGCCTGGGCGCCGGTGACTTCGCAGGCGGCGATGATCGAGGGGATCGACAGGTAGCTCTGCGGCGAGGGCGGCGGACCGATACAGATCGATTCGTCGGCCATGCGCACATGCATGGCATCGGCGTCGGCGGTGGAATGCACGGCGACGCTGGCGATGCCCATCTCGCGACAGGCGCGGATCACCCGCAGGGCAATCTCGCCACGGTTGGCAATCAGGATTTTATCGAACATGTTCCGCCCCTTACTCGAGGATCACGAGCGGCGAGCCAAACTCCACCGGGTCGCCATCGCCGACCAGGATGCGGGTAACCTTGCCCGCGCGGGGGGCGGGGATGTGGTTCATGGTCTTCATCGCCTCGACGATCAGCAGGGTGTCGCCTTCGGAGACGGTGTCGCCGACGCTGATGAAGCTGGGCGCGCCCGGCTCGGCCTGCATGTAGACGGTGCCCACCATGGGCGAGGCGACGGCGCCGGGGTGGTTGGCCGGATCACTGTCGTCGGCTCCGGCGGCGGCGGGGGCCGCGGCGGCAGGAGCGGCGGCTGCGGCCGGGGCCGGAGCGGCCATCTGGACCGGGGCCGCGACCGGCGCGGCGCGGCTGACACGCACGTTCAGGCTGTCGTCTTCGCCGTATTCGCGTTTGACCTGAAGCTCGGTCAGGTCGTTGTCGTGCAGAAGCTTTGCGAGGGCTTCGATAAAGGTCACATCGGCGTCATGCGTATTCTTCGTCATTCTCGTTTCCACCCGTTGTTTTGCCCCGCGGGCCGGTCTTTTTGCATCTCGTCCCGAGGTTGCTTATAAGCCAGCGAAACCTCTGTGAAAAGCGATCAAACCGCCCATCGGCAAGGACGCCTCCTGCCGATAACGCGGTTCGTTGAGGAAAAACAGGGGGAGTTTGCAGAATTTCGGAGGTGGCCCCGGTTGGATGGGGGCCTGAGCGGCGGCGTGCCGGTCCCGGATCTGCGCCGCTTTGCTGGCGCGGGTGGCGATGCAGGGGCCGCGCGTCAGACCGCCTTGCTCAGTGCGGGTTCCGGCGCCTCGGGTCCGAAGGCTGCGGCGTAGAGCGTGCTGACCGGGCTGGGCGGCGTCTCTTTGCGGACTGGCGCGGGCCGGTCGTCGCTGGCAGGCGCTGCCGGGGTCAGGGGGATGACATCGGCCTGCTTCTCAGGAACCGGCGTTGCGGCCTCCGGACTGGCCTCACGCGCCTGCTGCTCTTCGGCGAGGCGCTTCTGCTGCTCTTCTAGCATGGAGTTGATCTTGATCTGCAGGATCGTCGGCGGGGCGCTGGCCTGTTCCTCGCGCCGGGCCTTCTGCCAGGGTGTTTCGCCGGCGCCGGAGCCCTTGCTGCCGGCGGTGCCGGTCTCGGCGCCGGGTTTGGCGGCGGTGACACGGGTTTCGGCAGTGCGCCGCTCCAGGTCCTGGGGCAGGGCGGCGGGATGCCCGGTGGTCTGTGGTGCCGTGAGCGGCAGAACGGCGGTGAACATCAGTCTCGGCTCCAGGGCTACGGGTTACACTTGGTAGGACAGCCTAAAGAATGGTGAAGAGGGCTTAACAGCCGATTAACAGGCCAGGGCAGAGCCCGGGGATTTCCTTAAAACCCGATTAATCAGGACATGTGGATAAAAAAACCGCGCAGCAGGGGTGCAGCCACGCGGTGTCAATCGTTACCAAACTCCGAAAGGGGTCAGATCGCCAGGTATTCCGAGCGCAATTCGTCGTTCTGCAGCACCTCGGCGGCGCTGCCGTCAAAGACGATGCCGCCGGTGTCCAGAATCACCGCGCGGTCGGCCAGTTCCAGCGCGCGCACGGCGTTCTGTTCGACCAGGATCGTGGTCATGCCCTGCGACTTGATGTGCATCAGGATCTTCTCGATCTCGTCGACGATCACCGGCGCGAGACCCTCGTAAGGCTCGTCGAGCAGCAGCACCTTGATGTCGCGCGCCAGTGCCCGCGCAATGGCCAGCATCTGCTGTTCGCCGCCGGACAGCGTCACGCCCTCCTGCTTGCGCCGTTCGCCCAGTCGCGGGAAGAGGTCATAGAGCCGGTCGATCGACCAGCCGATCGGCGGCGCGATCTGTGCCAGCTGCAGGTTCTCCTCGACCGTCAGGCCGGGAATGATCCGGCGATCTTCCGGCACCAGGCCCAACCCGTTCGAGGCCGCCTCGTGGCTCGACATCAGGTGCAGCGGCTTGTGGTCGAGCCAGATCTCGCCTTGGGTCACCATTGGCGAGCCGATCCGCGCGATCGAACGCAAGGTCGAGGTCTTGCCGGCGCCGTTGCGGCCCAGAAGCGCCAGGATCTCGCCTTCGTGGACGTTGAAGGAGACGCCTTGGACGATGTAGCTCTCGCCGTAATAGGCGTGCACGTCCCAGACCGAGAGAAAGGCCGGCGCGGTTTCGGCCATGTTGGCGTTCTTGCTGAAGTCCGGTTTGATGTTCATCTTGCGCTCCCCGTCCCGGGCTTGCCCCGGGACCTCATGGCGGTGGAATGGCGGTGGAGGCCCCGGATCAGGTCCGGGGCGCGGTGATCTCTGTCGTCAGGCGCTTTCACCCAGATAGGCCTCGCGGACCTTGGGGTGGCCCTTGATCTTGTCCGGCGTGTCCTCGACCAGCGGCGTGCCCTGGGCCAGAACGGTGATCCGGTCGGCGAGCGAGAACACCACGTGCATGTCATGCTCGATGATGGCGATGGTGATGTCGCGCTCGTCCTTGATCTGTTTCAGCAGGTCGATGGTGTTGTTGGTATCGGCCCGCGCCATGCCTGCCGTGGGTTCGTCGAGCAAGAGCAGCCGGGGCTGCTGCGACAGGCACATGGCGATCTCGAGCCGCCGCTTGTCACCGCGCGACATCGAGGCTGCGTGCATGTGGCGCTTGTCGGCCAGGTTCATCTCTTCGAGCATGTGCTCGGCCTGGTCCAGCACGTCCCGCTGGGCGAAGACGTTGGAAAAGGCGTTGAGCTCGAACGCGCCGTCGCGCTTGGCAAAGATCGGGATCATCATGTTTTCCAGCACCGAGAGATCGCCGAAGATCTCCGGCGTCTGGAACACCCGGGAAATGCCCATCTGGCAGATCTCGTAGGGTGTGCGCCCCAGCACCGACTGCCCGTCGAAGAGCACCGATCCGGTGTCGGGAATGAGCTTGCCGATCAGGCAGTTGAGCAGCGTCGACTTGCCTGCGCCGTTGGGTCCGATGATGGCGTGGCAGGAGTTTTCCTGCACGCTGAGGTTCACGTCGCCGAGCGCCTGCAGCCCGCCGAAGCGCTTGCCCACGTCTTTGACTTCAAGAATACCCATGGGTGTCGCTCCTTATTCCGCGGCTTTGCGTTGCTGGGCGGCGTGACGTTCGGCATCGGCCGACTTGGCGTCGCGGCGGCGGAACAGCCGCCCGACCCGTTGACCGCCCTCGACCAGACCACCCGGCAGGAAGATCACCACCAGCATGAACAGGATGCCCAGCGTCAGGTGCCAGCCCTTGCCCACGAAGGGATGCACCAGGGTGACCATCACATCCTCGAGCCCGTCCGGCATGAAGGCGAACCAGCCATGCAGCACGTTGTCGTTGAGCTTCGAGAAGATGTTCTCGAAGTACTTGATGAAGCCCGCGCCCAGCACCGGCCCGATCAGGGTGCCAGCGCCGCCGAGGATGGTCATCAGAACGACCTCGCCAGAGGCAGTCCATTGCATCCGCTCGGCACCGGCCAGCGGGTCCATCGAGGCCATGAGACCACCGGCAAGCCCGGCATACATGCCGGAGATCACGAAGGCCGCGAGCGTGTAGGGTTTGGTGTTGAGCCCGGTGTAGTTCATCCGCTGCTGGTTCGACTTCACCGCCCGCAGCATCATGCCGAAGGGCGAGCGGAAAATGCGGATGGCGAGGTAGAAGGCCAGCAGCATGAAGACGGCGCAGAGGTAGTAGCCGACGTTGAAGGTAAAGGCCCAGGGGCCGATCACCATGTCGAAGGACGAGCGCATCTCGACCCCCGGCAGCAGGTTGGTCACCGGGATCGAGCCATCGGCGCGGGCGGTCTCACCCAGGATGCGGGGATCGTCGAGGGTCAGCTGCAGGCCGGTCTCGCCGTTGGTGATCGGGGTGAGCACCGAATAGGCGAGGTTGAAGGACATTTGCGCAAAGGCCAGCGTCAGGATCGAGAAGTAGATGCCGGAGCGGCGCAGCGAGATGAAGCCGATCAACAGGGCAAAGAGCCCGGCAACCACGACGCTCAGCGCAATGGCGGGCAGTACGTTCATGCCCAGAAGCTTGAACACCCAGACCGCCGAATAGGAGCCCACACCGAGAAAGGCTGCGTGCCCAAAGGAGAGATAGCCGGTCAGCCCGAAGAGGATGTTGAAGCCGATGGCGAAGATGCCGAAGATCACGAAGCGCTGCATCAGGTCGGGATAGCCCGCGTTGAACTGCGCCATGCCGCTGTCGGCCGGGAAGGGGTTGAGGATAAAGGGCGCAAACAGCGCCATCACCGCCACGATGAGCAGAAGCCTGCTGTCTTTCTTGTCCAGTCCGAACATGGGTCTAGTCCTCCATCACGCCCTTGCGGCCCATGAGGCCCCGCGGGCGTGTGAGCAGAATGATAATCGCGACCACATAGATGATGATCTGGTCGATGCCGGGCAGGATGGATTTGACCTCGTTCATCGAGGCAAAGCTCTCGAGGATGCCCAGAAGGAAGCCCGCCAGCACCGCACCGGGCAGCGAGCCCATGCCGCCGACGACGACCACGACGAAGCTGAGAACCAGGAAATCCATGCCCATGTGATAGTTGGGCGAGTTGATCGGGGCGTACATCACGCCCGCCAGCCCCGCCACGGCGGCGGCCACGCCGAACATGATGGTGAAGCGGCGGTCGATGTTGATGCCCAGCAGGCCCACGGTCTCGCGGTCGGCCATGCCGGCACGGACCACCATGCCGAAGGTGGTGAACTGCAGGAAGGCAAAGACACCGCCGATGATCACCGCCGAAAAGGCGAAATAGACCAGCCGCCAGTAGGGGTAGATGATGGCATTGGGATCAAAGCCCAGCAGAACGCCGAAATCGAACGATCCGCGGAAGGCATCGGGCGCGCCGGTGGGGATCGGGTTGGCACCGTAGAAATACTTGATGATCTCCTGCAGCACGATGGCCAGGCCAAAGGTCACGAGGATCTGGTCGGCGTGGGGACGCTTGTAGAAATGCTTGATCAGCCCGCGCTCCATGATGAAGCCGATGGCGATCATGATCGGGATGGCAAAGAGGATGGCCAGTGGCACCGCCCAGTCGATGATGCTGGCGCCCATCTCGGGGCCGAACCAGCTCTCGACATAGGGTGTCTTGACCTTGAGCGGATTGCCGAGAAAGTCGGTCTGGGTCTCGTCGACCACCTCGTAGCTCAGCGTCAGCAGGCGCTGGACCGTGACGGCACAGAAGGCCCCGATCATGAACAGCGCGCCGTGGGCAAAGTTGACCACCCCCAGCGTGCCGAAGATCAGCGTCAGCCCGAGCGCGATCAGCGCATAGGCCGAGCCCTTGTCGAGGCCGTTCAGAATTTGCAGGATTATTGCGTCCATTGTCCCACCCCTTGCGGATACATTGGTGGCGCGCCCGGGCGTGGCGGCCCGGGCGAACGGTGAAGGTGGGCAGGACTGCCCACCCTACAGGTCGGAACGGCTCAGGCGCCCGGGTTGCAGGAGCCGAGCTGGCCGCCAGCGAACATCGGGTGATCGGGGGCGTATTCGACCTGTGAACGCGGCGTGACCTCGACCACTTCCAGAAGGTCGAACTCGGAGGTCGGGTTCTCTTTCCCGCGCACCACCAGAACGTCCTTGAAGCACTGGTGATCCTCGGCACGATAGAGCGTCGGACCGTTGCCCAGACCGTCGAACTCGTAGCCTTCGAGCGCTTCGACCACCGCACAGGGGTTGAACGAGCCGGCACGCTGGACGGCATCGGCATAAAGCAGGGTCTGCACGTAGCAGGTATGCGCCGCCTGGCTCGGCGGGAAGCCGTACTTGGTGCCGAAGGACTTCACGAAGGCCTTGGAACCCTCATCCTGCAGCGACCAGTGCCAGTTGGTCGAGCCGTGAATGCCCTTGACGTTCTCGCCGGCACCCTTGGCCATCAGGCGGGAATAGAGCGGCACGACGATCTCGAAGTTCTTGCCGTTGACCTGCTTCTCGCGCAGGCCGAACTGCACGGCGTTGGTCAGCGAGTTGACCATGTTGCCGCCGTAGTGGTTCAGCACCAGCACGTCGGCGCCAGAGTTCAGCACCGGCGCGATATAGGAGGAGAAGTCGGTCGCGGCGAGCGGCGTCTTGACCTTCTCGACGGTTTCCCAGCCCAGCGCCTCGGTGGCGGCGGCGATGGATTCCTCCTGGGTCCAGCCCCAGGTGTAGTCGGCGGTCAGGTGATAGGCCTTGCGGTCCGAGCCGTAGAGCTTTTCCAGCACCGGCGCGAGGGCGGCGGCCGACATGTAGGCGTTGAAGAAGTGGCGGAAGCCGTTGGCTTTCTTGTCCTTGCCAGTGGTGTCGTTGGAGTGGGTCAGACCGGCCATGAAGATCACGCCGGCCTCCTGGCAGAGACCCTGGACCGCAACCGCCACGCCCGAGGACGAGCCGCCGGTGATCATGATGGCGCCGTCCTTTTCGATCATCGACTTGGCGCTGGCGCGGGCGGCATCGGATTTCGTCTGGGTGTCACCGGTAACATATTCGACCTTCTTGCCGAGAATGCCCGACCCTTCGAGCGCCTTCGACGAGAAGGTGTTCATCATGCCGCCATCGCCGCCGCCGTTCAGATGCTCGACCGCCAGTTCGTAGGCGCGCAGTTCGTCGGCGCCCTCGTCGGCGTAGGGGCCGGTCTGCGGCACGTTGAAGCCCAGCGTCACGGTGCCCCCCTCGGGGGCGTTGGTAAAGCCGGAGTGGCTTTCGGCGGTCAGGATCGTGGGCAGCGCAAGGCCGCCGGCGGTGACGGCACCGGTGCGCAATACGCCACGCCGCGTGAAGTTCGAATTGGACATGGAAATCCTCCCGTTTGATGATTGGTGTCCCGCGGGGCTCCTCTTCCCCCGGGACACAAGGCACTTTTCGTGCACTGTCATTATCGCGACAGGTCAGAAAATTTCGCAACAAGGGCTTTTGGCAGAACGTTTTTTTTGTAAAGAAATGGACTATGCAAAGGCAGAATGTGTAAAGAACTTATTCTGCGTCGCAGAACGCCGTTGAAACTGCCGGGGAAATGGCCATGGCCCGCGACACTCTGACAGGCACCCGCATCCGCGAGCGGCGCACCGCGCTCAGGCTCAAGCAGGCCGAGCTTGCCGAGGCGGCGGGCATCTCGGCCTCCTACCTCAACCTGATCGAGCACAACCGCCGCAGAATCGGCGGAAAACTGCTGCTGTCCATCGCGCGGATCCTCGAGGTCGAACCCTCGGCGCTGGTCGAAGGCGCCGAGGTGGCGCTGATCGCGGCGCTGCGCGAGGCCGCCGCCGCGCGCCCCGATCTCAAGGCCGAGCTCGACCGGATCGACGAGTTCGCCGGGCGCTTTCCCGGCTGGGCAGCGCTGCTGGCCGACAGCCGCAAGCGGATCGACGCGCTGGAGCGCACGGTCGAGACCCTGACCGACCGGCTGACCCATGACCCGCATCTCGCCGCCTCGCTGCATGACATGCTCTCGACCGTGACTTCGATCCGCTCGACCGCCGGCATCCTGGCGGAGACCGGCGAGATCGAGCCGGAATGGCGCGACCGCTTTCACCGCAACATCAACGAAGACGCGCGGCGGCTGGCGGAAAGCTCGACCGCGCTGGTGCGCTATCTCGATTCCGCCGACAGCGAGGCCAACCTGACCTCGCCGCAGGAAGAGGTGGAGGCCTTTCTCGAGGAAAACGCCTATCACTTCCCGGTGCTCGAAGAGGGAAGCCGCACGGTGGACGAGATCGTCGATGGCTCGCCCTCGCTGACCATGGCGGCCTCCCGCGATGCCATGCGGCGCTATCTCGCGCGCTACGCCCGCGATCGCGCCCGCATCCCGCTCGAACCATTGCGCGACTTCACCGCGCGCCATGGCTTCGACCCCGCCGGCCTCGCCGAGGCTTTCGATGCGCCCCTTGGCAGCGCGTTGCACCGGCTGGCGACCCTGCCGGTCGAGGCCGGCGGCGGGCCGCTGGGGCTGGTGATCTGCGATGCCTCGGGCACACTGCTGTTTCGCAAGCCGCTGGACGAGTTTCCCCTGCCGCGCTTCGGCGCCGCCTGCGCGCTCTGGCCGCTCTTTACCGCGCTGACCCGGCCGGCGCAGCCGATCTACCGGTTGGTCGAGCAATCCGCCCGCGAGGCCCGCCGATTCGAGACCTTCTCGATTGCCGAACCCACCGGCGGCATGCGCTTCGGCGACGTGGCGCGGATCGAGGCGGTGATGCTGTTCCGGCCGACCTTCGAGACCGCACCCAACGCCAGGGTCACCCATGCGCCGGTGCCGATCGGGGTGTCCTGCCGGATTTGTGCGCGGTCTGCCTGCAGCGCGCGGCGGGAGCCTTCGGTTCTGGCTGAGGGGTTGTGAGCGGGTGATTGGCGGGCGCGGCGCGTCTGGCTGACGTCTGGGGGGCCAGCCCCCCAGGCCCCCCGAGGGTATTTTCGGCAAGAGGAAGTTGGGGGGTGGGACGGGACTGTCTTTCCGTGGTGCGCGGGCTGGCGAGAAAGCGTTTTGACTTGGGTGGCAATTCGGCGGATAACTGCCGGACTAATATAATTGCGCGGTGCTGGCTTGGGGAGGAGAGCACGATGGGCAAACGAGTCCTCGTGATCGAGGATGAGCCGAACATCATCGAGGCGATCAAGTTTTTCCTGTCGCGCGACGGCTGGGAGGTCTTTACCCATTCCAACGGTCACGACGCGCTGGAGGCGGTCGACCGGCGGGCGCCGGACCTGCTGATCCTCGACGTGATGCTGCCGGGGCGGTCGGGCTACGAGATCCTGCGCGAGCTGCGGACCCGCGAGCGCTGGGCCGGGCTGCCGGTGCTGATCCTGACGGCGCGTGGCCAGACCAAGGACCGCGAGATGGCGGCGGCGGCCGGGGCCAGCCGCTTCATGACCAAGCCGTTTTCCAACACCGATATCCTCGAGGCGGTGCGCGAGCTCGCCGAGACATGAGCGACACGCCGCGGCATCTGTTTGTCGAGCGTCAGACCTATCGCCGGCGCCGGCTTCAGGAT
Source organism: Marinovum sp. (assembly GCF_048263515.1). Lineage (NCBI taxonomy): Bacteria > Pseudomonadati > Pseudomonadota > Alphaproteobacteria > Rhodobacterales > Roseobacteraceae > Marinovum > Marinovum sp. The sequence goes on from NZ_JBLXEC010000005.1 coordinate 93,275, forward strand.
GCGGCGCGGTTCCTGCCGGTGCTGGGCATCGTGCTGATGATGGTGCCACTCCTGTGGTCGGAGGGTGAGGACGGCGTCGCCATGTCGGGCGCGGTGATCTATCTGTTCCTCGTCTGGGCGGCGCTGGTCGGGGCGGCCATGGTGCTGTCGCTCTATCTGCGCGATGACCGCGAGGGCGAGGAGTCTGCGCCGGAGCCGCCAAGGGACCGCCGCGGATGAGCACGGTCAACCTGCTGATCCTGGTCTGCACGGTCTACGTGGCGCTGCTGTTCCTCGTGGCCTTCGTGGCCGAGCGCAGCGCCATGCGCGGCCGCGGCCGCTGGCTGCGCTCGCCGATGGTCTATACCCTGTCGCTGTCGATCTATTGCACCGCCTGGACGTTCTATGGCGCGGTGGGCTATGCGGCGCGCTCGGGGCTCGAGTACATCACCATCTACACCGGGCCCACCATCGTCATGGTCGGCTGGTGGTGGGTGCTGCGCAAGCTGGTGCGGGTGGGCCGGGCACAGCGGGTGACCTCGATCGCCGACCTGATCTCGTCGCGCTTCGGCAAGTCGAACTTGCTGGCGGTCGGGGTGACCATTCTCGCCGTGGTGGCGGCGACGCCTTATATCGCGCTGCAACTGCAGTCGGTGACGCTGTCATTCGCCACCTTTGCCGATGCGGTGGGCCAGCCGGGGCCGGGGGATGGCGAACGCTCGTCCACCGCGCTCTGGGTGGCGATGGGGCTGGCGCTCTTCACCGTGCTCTTCGGCACCCGCAACCTCGATGCCAACGAGCGCCACCACGGCGTCGTCATGGCCATCGCCGTCGAGGCGGTGGTCAAGCTGGTGGCGCTGTTGGCGGTCGGGGTCTTTGTGGTCTGGGGGCTGTCGAGCGGGGTGAGCGAGACGCTGGCGCGGATTGATGCCTCGAAGATCGGCCATTGGCAGATGGACGGCGGCCGCTGGGCGGCGCTGACCTTCCTGTCGGCGGCGGCCTTTCTCTGCCTGCCGCGGATGTTCCAGGTGATGGTGGTGGAAAACGCCGACGAGGCGCATCTGCGCACCGCCTCATGGGCCTTTCCCGGCTATCTGCTGCTGATGAGCCTCTTCGTGGTGCCGATCGCTGTGATGGGGTTGGAGCGCCTGCCCGAAGGCGCCAACCCCGACCTCTTCGTGCTGACCCTGCCTTTGGCCGAGGGGCAGACGGCGCTGGCGATCTTTTCCTTCCTCGGCGGGTTCTCCTCGGCCACCTCGATGGTGATCGTGGCGGCGCTGGCGCTGGCGACCATGGTGTCGAACCATATCGTCATGCCGCTCTGGCTGCGCTGGACCGGCGGGCGGGCCAGCCAGTCGGGCGATGTGCGTCACGTGGTGCTGTTGTCGCGGCGCATTTCCATCGCCGGGATCGTGGCGCTGGGCTATGTCTATTATCGCATCTCCGGCGGCGGCGCGGCGCTGGCGGCCATTGGCCTGGTCAGTTTCGCCGGCGTGGCGCAGGTTCTGCCGGTGATGATCGGCGGGCTCTACTGGCGGGGCGCCACGCGGCTGGGGGCGCTGGCGGGGCTGAGCGTCGGCTTCGGGCTCTGGGGCTACACGCTGTTCCTGCCGAGCCTTGGCGGCGGGGTGATGCCGCAGGCGATCCTCGACCACGGGTTGCTGGGCATCGCCTGGCTGCGGCCGCAGGCACTCTTCGGGATCGAGGGGCTCGATCCGCTGGTGCATGCGGTGTTCTGGAGCCTGCTGCTCAATGCGCTGACCTTCTTCATCGTCTCGCTGGCCTCATTCCCGACGCCGCTGGAGCGGCTGCAGGGGGCGCAGTTCGTCAATGTGCTCAACCAGGCGGGATCGGCGCGGAGCTGGTCGGCGGGGGCGGCGCAGACCGAGGACCTGATGGTCATGGCGCAGCGGATCCTCGGCGCGCGCGAGGCGCAGGCGTTCTTCGAGCAGGAGGCGGCGCGGCAGTCGGGCAAGCCGGTGCGCCCAGGCGATCTGCCGGAACCGAGCCCGGATTTCCTGCAACGGCTGGAGCGCGAGCTCTCGGGCTCGGTGGGGGCGGCCACGGCCCATGCGATGGTGGCGCAGATCGTCGGCGGGGCCTCGGTCTCGGTACATGAGCTGCTGGCGGTTGCCGACGAGACCGCGCAGATGATCGAATATTCCGACCGGCTCGAGGCGCAGTCCAAGGAACTGGCCGCCACCGCCGCCAAGCTGCGCGAGGCCAATGCCAAGCTGACCCGGCTGTCGGTGCAGAAGGATGCCTTTCTCAGCCAGATCAGCCACGAGCTGCGCACGCCGATGACCTCGATCCGGGCGTTTTCCGAGATCCTGCGCGACAGCGCCGATGTCCCGCCCGAGGAACAGCAGAAGTATTCCTCGATCATCCACGACGAATCCGTGCGGCTGACCCGGTTGCTGGATGATCTGCTCGACCTGTCGGTGCTGGAAAACGGCCAGGTCAATCTCAACATCCGCCAGGGCGATCTGCGCGAGGCGCTGGACAAGGCGGTCTCGGCCGCCGCCGCCGAGGGCGATGCCAAGCTCAGGGTGCGCCGCAACCCCGAGAGCGAGGCGGTCACGCTGGAGACCGATTTCGACCGGCTGGGGCAGGTCTTCATCAACCTCATCGCCAATGCGCGAAAATACTGCGACGCGGCGGAGCCGGAGCTGAAGATCACCGCGCATGCGCATGGCGACGGCCGGGTGCAGGTGGATTTCATCGACAATGGCGGGGGCATCCCGCTCGAGGCACGCGATCTGATCTTCGAGAAATTCGCCCGCGCCAGCCCGCAGATGGCCGGTGGCGCCGGGCTCGGCCTGTCGATCTGCCGGCAGATCATGGAGCGGCTGGGCGGCTCGGTCGACTATCTGCCGTCGGACCGCCATGCGCATTTCCGCGTCACACTGCCGCGCGCCGGGGCCGCGCCGGCGGCACAGGGTAAGGCGAAGTTAACCAATTGACGCCATAGATTGACTGGTATGTTCAAAGAGCCCGAATGGCTCGTGGTGACCGGGAAATCATGGCAGACACCCAACGCAAGAACCTGCTCAGGGATCTGGCCTCTGCCGCGCGCAGGGAGCAGGAGACACGAGAGATGTCGCCCGGCCGCGCGCTGCGGCTGGGGCTGGCCCGCGCAGCGGCGCAGCTCTACGACCTGCCGCTGCAGGTGACCGAGGTCAAGACCTCGGTGGTGGGGATCGACGCGGTGGCCGGCGCCTGCGGCGAGGAGATGCTGCTGGCACTGCTGGATGGTCCCGAGGGTGCGCGTGGTGCTGTGGGGCTGAGCCGGGCGATGGTGGCGGCGCTGATCGAGGTGCAGGTCATGGGCGTGGTCAGCACGCTCGAGGTGCGCGACCGGGTGCTGACGCCCACCGATGCGGCGATGGTGGCACCCTGGCTCGACGGCGCGCTGGAGCGGGTGGATCGGTCGCTGGAGGAGGAACCTGCGGCAGAGCCCGGCAAGCCGGGCAAGGACATGGGCTGGATGATCGGCTATCGCTTCGGCGCCATGGCCGAAGAGCCGCGCGCGTTGGCGCTGGCGCTCGATGCGGCGCGGTTTCACCTGTTGCGGCTGACGGTGGACGTGGCACTGGGGCGGCGGATCGGCGAGGTGCTGCTGCTTCTGCCGGCGCCACCGGCGGCCGAAAGCGCGACCCATGCCAAGGGCGGTGCCCCGGCGGGCGAGAGCTTTCTGCAGGTGCCGGCAGAGCTGCGGGTGATTGCCGGGCGTCTGTCGCTGCCGCTGTCGCGGGCTGGGGCCTTGCAGCCCGGCGATGTGCTGCCGTTGGAAGGGCTGTCGATGGCGTCGGCCGAGCTGCGATCGGTCGATGGCAGCCTCGCCGGCAAGGCGCGGCTGGGGCGGATGGGTGATCATTGGGCGGTGCGCTTCGGTGCGGCAGAACCGCCGGCGGTGACTCAGGAGCCGCGCGCCTTGCCGGCGCGGGCTGCGACAGGACCTGCGTCAATGCCGCAGGCTCAGGAGGCTCCGCAAGAGGTCACCGGGCAGGTCGAGCTGCCCGATCTGCCGCCGATGGATTTCGATGATCCGCCGGGGGCGGAAGGGGCCTTGATGCCGCTCGCCACCTCGGAAGACCTCGGCAACGCCGGGTTCGAATGAGCCAGGCGTTGGCTCTGCGACGGCGCTCAGACCTGCCGCATGATCTCGAGCTGCGGCCGCAGACCGGCGAGGTCGTAGCCCGCCGCGGCGGCCTTGGCGAGGATCTCGTCGGTGTCGCGGCTGCCGTCCATCGCCTGGGCCAGCGACCAGATCACCGTGCAGCGCGTGCCCGAGGCGCAATAGGCCAGCACCGGCCCCTCGGACCGGGCCACGAGCTCGGCCTGGCGGGCGATGTTCTCGGGCGTCATGGTCTGGTGGGTCAGCGGCAGAACGTGAAAGTCAAGCCCCGCCGCCTCGGCGGCGGCGCGCATCGCATCGGACTGCAGCACCGGCGGCACTTCGGCGTCGGGACGGTTGCAGATCAGGGTCTTGAACCCCGCCGCGGCCAGCGCGGCGGTGTCGTCCTGAGTGATCTGGGGAGAGACGTGATAGCTCTCGTCAATATGCCTGATATCCATGGTGCTCTCTTAGGCCGGCGCGCCGTATCTGTCCAGTTGCCCTCTGACCGAGGGCGCGGCAAACATGCCGGCCAGCATCGCCGCGACAAAGACCCAGTGGCCCCAGTGGCCGAAGCCCAGCGTCGCCAGCGACGGCCCCGGGCAGAGACCCGAAAGCCCCCAGCCCATGCCGAAGAGCACCGAACCCAGCACCAGGTTGCGGCCGAGCCTGGGCTCTGGCGGGGCAGGGAAGCTGCCGCCGGTCAGCGGCTTGCCGCGCCGGGTGAGCTGCCAGGCGATCGCCATCGGGATGATCGCGCCGCCCATGACAAAGGCCAGCGTCGGGTCCCAGTCGCCGAAGACATCGAGCCAGCCCTGCACCTTGGTGGTGTCGGTCATGCCCGAGATGAACAGCCCGCCGCCAAACAGCGACCCGGCCAGCAAGGCAATCAGATTGCGCATCAGATCACTCCCAGAAGATGGCGAAAGAAGACGACGGTCAGCCCGCCGGCGCCGATGTAGAAGGCGGTGGCGACAATGCCGCGCAGCGACAGCCGCGAGATGCCGCAGACCCCGTGGCCCGAGGTGCAGCCATTGGCCAGCCGCGTGCCGATGCCGACCAGCAGGCCGGCGGCCACCAGCACCACCGGGTTGGTGGTCAGATGGGTCTCGGAATCCGGAAAGACCGGCAGCAGCAGCAGCGGCACCACCACCACACCGGCGAGGAAGATCAGCCGTTCCACCGCCGTCGACCGCCCGCTGCCGTCGACCAAACCGCCGATGATGCCGCTGGCGCCCATGACCTTGCCGTTGCCCAACAGGTAGACTGCGCCGCCCGTGCCGATGAGCAGCCCGCCGATCAGCCCCCAAATCCAGTCCGCTTCCATCTTGCCCGTCCTTTCCATGCCGGGCCGCCGCGCGGCCCCTGTGCTTGCCTGCCTTCATATATGGAAAACCGAATGTGTTGCAAGCCACCTGACGTGCAAAAGACCGACGTCAGCTTGATATCGGTCAAGGCGGCAGACAGAGCCTGCCTCTAAAATGGGCGTATGGCTGTGGATGGCCTGTTTCGCGCCAAAACTTGCCGATGACACAACCAGAGCCTGCATAAAACCGTTATGCGAATCTGCGAGGATGCTATGGTGACACACACAGGGAGGACCAGAATGACAAAACTGCAATACCAGACACTGATCGCCGACATCGAAGCCCAGATTGCCGCCAGCGGTCCCGTGGATCGTGATCGCCTGCGCGCCCATCTTGCCGCGATGAAGCGCAGCGCCGCCACCAGGGGTGTCCATGTCAGCCGCTTCGGCAGGCGCCCCGAGCTTGACCGCATCGAAGACGCCATCGAGGCGCAATTCGACAATCTGCCGGTCTGAGGGCCCCGGGTCTGCCCTTGGGGGGGCGGGCCCATCCGCCGGCCGTCGCCGCCGGCGATGCCTACTGCCGCCGTCAGCCCGAAAGCCCCGGGCCGCGCTGGCAAATTTCCGAATGCCTCAGCTGAAGGAAATGCCGACGATCACCATCATCAACCCGATCACCGACAGGAAGAGCGAGCCGAGGTTGCGCGGCAGCACCCGCTGCATCACCGCGCGCATCGCCTCGTCATCCAGACCGGCCTTGCGGGCGCGCATCACCGTGACGATGCACCAGACCAGCCCGATCAATCCCAGTACCGACAGCGCGGCGCCACCCCAGATCAGCCAGTCCATGTCACGTCTCCTGCACAATTTCGCGCTTCGGTAATAGAAGCGGCGTGCCATCGCAAGGGTCTTGCGGTAAAGGCGCGGCAAAGCTAGCAACACCTGAAAACAGGCAGGAGCACATCATGGACGTGACCGAGAACGAGAATGGTATCCCCGACAGCTACAAGGTGACCGCCGGCGAGCTGCGCCAGTTCATCGAACGCTTCGAACGGCTGGACCAGGAGAAGAAGGACATCGCCGAGCAGCAGAAAGAGGTGATGGCCGAGGCCAAGGCGCGCGGCTATGACACCAAGGTCATGCGCAAGGTGATCGCGCTGCGCAAGCGCGACAAGGACGACATCGCCGAGGAAGAGGCGGTGCTCGAGATGTACAAGGAAGCGCTGGGCATGTCCTGAGCCCATGGATTGGGTCAAGATCATACACCTGCTCTGCGTGATGGGCTGGATGACCTCGATCTTCGCGGTCCCGCGCGCGCTGATCTACTGGAAGCGCGAGTGGGCGCGGCTGGGCGAATTCGGCCCGCTGGGCGATCTGACCTACAGGCTCTATCGCTTTTCCGCCGGGCTGGGCGTCATCGCGGCGCTCACCGGGCTCTGGCTGGGCTGGTCCTGGGGCTTTGCGCCCTGGGTCTGGGTCAAGCTGGGGCTGGTGGCGCTGCTGGCGCTGCATTACGGGCTGACCGGCCGCATGGTGGCTAGGGCGCGGCAGGGCACATTCCGCGAAAGCGACCTGTTCCTGCGAATTTTCAACGAAATCAGCGTCTTCGGCGTGATTGCCATCCTCTGGGTGGTGGTGGTCAAACCGTTCTAGGCCGGGCCGGGTTGTAGCGCCCCGACACAGGGCATACCTTCCGCTCCAGACCCAACCGGAGCAGGCCCGCCATGAAAGACGCATCCCCCCAGACCATCTATCTCAAGGATTACACGCCCTTCGGCTTTACCGTCGAAAGCGTCGATCTGACCTTCCGGCTGGCGCCGCATGCGACGCGGGTGCTGTCGAAGATCCGCTTTGCCCCGAACCCCGTGGCCAGCGACCGGACGTTTTTCCTGCATGGCGAAGAGCTGACGCTGATCTCGGCGCGGATCGACGGCACCGAGGTCACGCCGGAGGTCACCGACAAGGGGCTGACCTGCGCCGTGCCGGAGGGCGCCTTTACCTGGGAGGCCGAGGTCGAGATCGACCCGGCCAACAACACCGCGCTCGAGGGGCTTTACATGTCGTCGGGCATGTATTGCACGCAATGTGAGGCCGAGGGCTTTCGCAAGATCACCTTCTACCCCGACCGGCCCGACGTGATGTCGGTCTTTACCGTGCGGATCGAAGGCGATGTGCCGGTGATGCTGTCCAATGGCAACAAGCAGGGGCAGGGCGAGGGCTGGGCCGAATGGCATGACCCCTGGCCGAAGCCGGCCTATCTTTTCGCGCTGGTGGCGGGCGATCTGGTCAACCACCCCGACCGCTTCATCACCAAATCCGGCCGCGAGGTCGAGCTGAACATCTGGGTGCGCAAGGGCGACCTGCACAAATGCGCTTTCGGCATGGAGGCGCTGAAGAAATCGATGACCTGGGACGAAGAGGTCTATGGCCGGGAATACGATCTCGACATCTTCAACATCGTCGCGGTCGATGATTTCAACATGGGCGCGATGGAGAACAAGGGGCTGAACATCTTCAACTCCTCCGCCGTGCTGGCCAGCCCCGAGACCGCCACCGACATGAACTTCGAGCGGATCGAGGCGATCATCGCGCATGAGTATTTCCACAACTGGACCGGCAACCGCATCACCTGCCGCGACTGGTTCCAGCTCTGCCTGAAAGAGGGGCTGACGGTGTTCCGCGACGCGCAGTTCACCTCCGACGTGCGCTCGGCCCCGGTCAAGCGGATCGGCGACGTGATGGACCTGCGCGCCCGCCAGTTCCCCGAGGATAATGGCCCGCTCAGCCACCCGGTGCGACCCGAAAGCTTCCAGGAAATCAACAACTTCTACACCGCCACCGTTTACGAGAAGGGCGCCGAGGTGATCGGTATGCTCAAGCGGCTGGTGGGGGATGAGGCCTATTACAAGGCGGTCGACCTCTACTTCGAGCGCCACGATGGCGATGCGGCGACGATCGAGGATTGGCTCAAGGTCTTCGAGGAGACCACCGGCCGCGATCTGAGCCAGTTCAAGCGCTGGTATTCGCAGTCCGGCACGCCGCGGCTGACGGTCGAGGAAGCTTGGGACGAGGGCGGGGGCACCTATACGCTGACCTTCCGCCAGGAGACGCGCCCGACGCCGGGTCAGGCCGAGAAACTGCCGCAAGTGATCCCGATTGCCGTGGGCCTGCTGGGCCCGAATGGGGATGAGGTGCGCCCCACCGAGGTGCTGGAGATGACCGAGGCCGAGCAGAGCTTTCGCTTCGAAGGTCTGGCGGCCCGACCGGCGCCGTCGATCCTGCGGGATTTCTCGGCTCCGGTGATCCTCGACCGCAGCCTGACCAGCGCCGAGAACGCCTTTCTGCTGGCGCACGACACCGATCCCTTCAACCGCTGGGAGGCTGGCCGCAACCTGGCGCGCGCCACGCTGCTCGACATGGTGGAGGGCGATGCCCAGCCAGATGCCGATTACCTCGACGGCATCACCGCGGTGCTGCGCGACCGGGCGCTCGACCCGGCGCTTCGGGCGCAGATGCTGGCGCTGCCTTCGCAGTCCGAGATCGCCCAGCAGCTGCATGACCGCGGCCAGACGCCGGATCCGGAAGCGATCTATGCCGCGCATGAGGCGCTGAAACTGCGGATGGCTGAACACCTGCAGGACCTGCTGCCGGTGCTCTACGCCGAGAACCAGGTCGATGCGCCCTACAGCCCCGATGCAGAACAGGCCGGCAATCGCGAGCTGGCGATGGCGGTGCTGGGTCTGCTCAGCCGGATCGACGGCGGCGCCCAGGCCGCGCGGCAATACGACAGCGCTGACAACATGACGCTGCAGCTTTCGGCGCTGTCCGGCCTGCTGATCGCCGGCAAGGGCGAGGCGCAGCTGCAGGCCTTCCACGACCAGTGGCAGGACGACCGGCTGGTGATGGACAAGTGGTTCGGCCTGCAGGTCGCCCATGCCGCCCCGGCTCAGGCCGCCGAGGTGGCGCAGCGGCTGACCGAGCACCCGGCCTTTACCCTGACCAACCCCAACCGCTTCCGCGCGGTAATGGGCGCGCTGGGGATGAACCACGCGGGGTTCCATCATGCCTCGGGCAAGGGCTATGCGCTGATGGCCGACAAGCTGATCGCACTGGATGCCAAGAACCCGCAGACAACCGCGCGGATGTGCGCGCTGTTCCAGACCTGGCGGCGCTATGACGCCGCGCACCAGGCCCATGCCAAGGCAGCGCTGGAACGCATTGCCGCCACGCCGGACCTCAGCCGCGACACCACCGAGATGGTGACGCGGATGCTGGCAGTCTGATCCCGCTTCTCCGCCGCTCCCTTCCGGGGGGCGGCGGGTTTTGGCGCATGTCAGGGGCTTTTTGCCCCATCCGCCTTTCCGCCGTCCGAAATCGCGCCATATGTCATGAAGGTGTTGCCAAGCCATGACGATTTGGGCGAATGAGAGATCGCATAGACCCACTGATTCAAGAGCGTGCCAACTGGCTCTTTGCCGACCGGTTTCCGGCGCGTCTGGCCCGTCGTGTGCTCGACCGGGTGCTCAGCTACGAAGACACCGTGGCGTTGGCAACCGAGCTGCGTGACAGCCCATACCCCGAGATCATGGACCGCATGGGCCGGCTTCTGGCCCGAAAGGTCGAGGCCACGGGGCTCGAGAACATCCCCGCCAGCGGGCCCGCCCTGATCGTCGCCAACCATCCGACCGGCATCGCCGACGGCATCGTGTTGCACCGGCTCTTGGCGCGGCGGCGGCCCGATTGCTACTTCTTCGCCAATCACGACATCCTGCGCGTGCTGCCGCAGATGGAGGGGATGATCGCCCCGGTCGAATGGCGCAAGGAAAAGCGCAGCCATGCCAAGACGCGCCAGACCATGGCCTATACCTGCAAGGCGGTGAAGGAGGGGCGTCTGGGGGTGATCTTCCCCTCGGGGCGGCTGGCCAAACGTCGCGGTCTGCGGCTTTACGAGCGGCCTTGGATGTCGTCACCGGTGACCTTGGCGCGCAAGTTCGACCTGCCAGTCATTCCGCTGCGGATGGAGGCCCGCAACTCGGCGCTCTTTTACCTCTTCGACGCGATCCACCCTAGCCTGCGCGACATCACCCTGTTCCACGAGACCCTGAACAAGCACCAGCAGCGCTTTCGCATTCAGGTCGGCGCGCCAATTGCCGCCGCCGACATCCCGGCCAAGCCGGAAGAGGGCATCGCCCTGCTGCGCGAGGCCTGCCTGTCGCTGGGCGGCGGGCGTTCGGATTACGAACGCGCGCTGCCGTTGGTGCATGCGCCAGAGCTGGCCTGAACCTACATCTGCCCGCCGGCGATCTGGATGGTCTGACCGTTGACGCTCTGCGAGCCCGGACCGCAGAGCCAGAGCGCCGCCGCCGCCACCTCGTCGGCCCCCAGCAGCTTGCGATGCCGGTTGGCCTTGACCATCACTTGCAGCGCATCCTCGGCGCTCATGCCGGTGCGCTCGGCGATACTGGATTGATTGCGGCTGACAATTTCGGTGTCGACATAGCCGGGGCAAAGCGCGTTGAAGGTGTAGGGCGTGCCGAGGAAATCCTCGCTTAGCCCCCGGATCAGCCCGACCAGCCCGTGTTTCGAGGCAGTGTAAGCCGGCGCGCCGCGCAGCCCCCGAATGCCGGCGATGGACGACACGGCAATGACCCGGCCCCAATCGGTGCCGGTCATCGAGGGCAGGCATTCGCGAATCGTCAGGAAGGCGCCGTCGAGGTTGGTGCTCATGGTCTGCCGCCACGAGGCGAGGTCGGCCTTGCGGATCGACTGGCCCTCGGCAATCCCGGCATTGGGTACGCAGATCTGCACCGGCCCGCGCGCCGCGACCGCCTGCGCCACCCCATCGACGACCGAGCTCTCCTCGGTCACATCCATCACCAGCGGGTGCAGCCCGGGGCCGGCCACGGCCTCCAGCACCTCGGCCCGGCGGCCGGTGATCGTCACCTGCGCTCCGGCCTCGGCCAGCGCCCTGGCAATGGCAAGCCCGATGCCGGTGCCGCCGCCGGTGATCAACGCGTGTCTTCCGTCCAGCATATGCTCTCCTTCCCGTTTTGCGGCAGCCTGCGCCGCCGGGCGGGGGCTTGGCAAGCGGGCTCACTCTGGACGCCGGGGCAGGTGGGCGCGCCGCCATGGGTTTGGCAAAAATGTCCGGAATTCGTCACTTTTCGTGATTTACGTGGCGGCATGGACATGCCGCAGCGCAACAAATAATAAGTCACGGCAGGGAATCGACCTGTGTTGTTTCCTCGCGACAGAAGTCGCGTTGAAATATTATTGCGCAACGTTTAAGGCGCAGTGGAACGACGTAACCGACGAAGGAAACGCACACGTGAAAATCGGGACGCCAAAGGAAATTTTCGAGGGCGAAGCGCGGGTCGCCATGACGCCGGACTCTGCGCGGCAATTGCAGAAGCTGGGCTATGACTGCCTGATCGAGGCCGGGGCCGGGGCGAAAGCCGGGTTCTCGGATGATCTCTACCGCGAGGCCGGGGTCACCGTCGTCGACGGCGCCGAGGCGCTGTGGTCGCAGGCGGACATCATCGCCAAGGTGCGCCAGCCGTCCGAGGCCGAGCTCGACTATCTTTCCGCCGACAAGACGCTGATTTCCTTCTTCAATCCCGCCGGCAACGAGACCGGGATGGAGGCCGCCAAGGCCAAGGGCGCCTCTGTCATCGCGATGGAAATGGTGCCGCGGATTTCCCGTGCCCAGAAGATGGACGCGCTGTCGTCGATGGCCAATATCGCGGGCTACCGCGCCGTGATCGAGGCCGGCAACAACTTCGGCCGCTTCTTCACCGGTCAGGTGACCGCGGCCGGCAAAGTGCCCCCCGCCAAGGTTCTAGTGGTCGGTGCGGGCGTCGCGGGTCTTGCCGCGATCGGCACCTCGACCTCGCTGGGCGCGATCACCTATGCCTTCGACGTGCGGCCGGAAGTGGCCGAGCAGGTCGAGTCGATGGGCGCCGAGTTCGTCTACCTCGACTTCGAGGAAGAGCAGCAGGACGGCGCCGCCACCGGCGGCTATGCCTCTGTTTCCAGCCCTGAATTCCGCGAAGCGCAGCTGGCCAAGTTCCGCGAGCTGGCGCCCGAGATGGACATCGTCATCACCACGGCGCTGATCCCCAACCGCGAAGCCCCCGAACTCTGGACCGAGGACATGGTGAAAGCCATGAAGCCGGGCAGCGTGATCGTCGACCTCGCGGCAGAGAAGGGCGGCAACTGCAAGCTGACCGTGCCGGACCAGAAGATCGTGACCGACAATGGCGTGACCATCGTGGGCTACACCGACTTCCCCAGCCGGATGGCGGCCCAGGCCTCGACGCTTTACGCCACCAACATCCGTCACATGCTGACCGACCTGACGCCCGAAAAGGACGGCACGGTCAATCACAACATGGACGACGACGTGATCCGCGGCGCGACCGTGACCCACAAGGGCGAGATCACCTTCCCGCCGCCGCCGCCGAAAATCCAGGCCATCGCGGCGCAGAAGCGCGAGAAGCCGAAAGAGCTGACCGCCGAAGAGAAGAAGGCGCAGGAGGCCGCGGCCTTCAAGGCGCAGACCAAGCAGCAGTTCACCCTGCTGGGGGTCGGCGGCGTGCTGATGCTGCTGGTGGGCCTTGTTGCCCCGGCAAGCTTCATGCAGCACTTCATCGTCTTCGTGCTGGCCGTCTTCGTGGGCTTCCAGGTGATCTGGGGCGTGGCGCACAGCCTGCACACGCCGCTGATGGCGATCACCAACGCGATCTCCTCGATCATCATCCTGGGCGCGCTGATGCAGATCGGATCGGGCTCGTGGCTGGTGATCCTGCTGGCGGCACTGTCGATCTTCATGGCCGGAATCAACATCTTCGGCGGCTTCCTCGTCACGCGGCGCATGCTCGCCATGTTCCAGAAATCCTAAGGAGTCCGTGCAGATGGAATTCGGATTCACCACTGCCGCCTATGTCGTTGCGGCTGTTCTCTTCATTCTTTCGCTCGGCGGGCTGTCGAACCAGGAAAGCGCCAAGCGCGCGGTCTGGTACGGCATCGTGGGCATGGGCCTCGCGGTCTTTGCCACGCTTGTCGGCCCCGGCTCTGGCCTCTGGCTGCTGTCGCTGATCCTGATCGCCGGTGGCGGCGTGATCGGCGTCTATGTCGCCAAGAAGGTGCAGATGACCGAGATGCCGCAGCTGGTCGCGGCGATGCACTCGCTGGTCGGTCTCGCGGCGGTTTTTGTCGGCTTCAACGCTCACTTCGAGATGGGCCGCGTGCTGGCGATGGACCCCGAGGCGCGCAAGGCGCTGGAAGGGTTTGCCGCTGTTCTGGCCAAGAAAAGCAGCGCCGAACTGGCGATCCTGAAGGTCGAGCTCTTCCTCGGCATCTTCATCGGGGCGATCACCTTTACCGGCTCGGTCGTGGCCTTCGGCAAGCTGGCCGGCAAGGTCACCTCGGCCGCCACCAAGCTGCCGGGCGGGCACATGCTCAACCTCGGCGCGGCGATCCTCTCGGTGCTCTGCCTGATCTGGTACTTCAACACCGGTGGCTTCCTGCCGCTGTTCCTGATGACGCTGGCGGCGCTTTTCATCGGCTACCACCTGATCATGGGCATCGGCGGCGCCGACATGCCTGTCGTGGTCTCGATGCTGAACTCCTACTCGGGCTGGGCCGCAGCGGCGATCGGCTTCTCGCTGGGCAACGATCTGCTGATCGTGGTCGGCGCGCTGGTCGGCTCGTCGGGTGCGATCCTGTCCTACATCATGTGCAAGGCGATGAACCGTCACTTTGTCTCGGTCATCCTCGGCGGCTTTGGCGGCCCGCAGGGTGAGCAGATGGCGGTCGAAGGCGAGCAGGTGGCGATCGATGCCGACGGCGTGGCCGCGGCGCTGAACGACGCCGACAGCGTCATCATCATCCCCGGCTACGGCATGGCGGTGGCCCAGGCGCAGAACGCGGTGTCCGAACTGGTCACCAAGCTGCGTGCCAAGGGCAAGAACGTCCGCTTCGCCATCCACCCGGTGGCAGGCCGTCTGCCCGGGCACATGAACGTGCTGCTGGCCGAGGCCAAGGTGCCCTATGACATCGTGATGGAGATGGACGAGATCAACGAGGACTTCCCGGAGACCGACGTTGCCATCGTCATCGGCTCGAACGACATCGTCAACCCGGCCGCCCAGGACGACCCGAACTCGCCGATCGCCGGCATGCCGGTTCTGGAGTGCTGGAAGGCCAAGCAGGTCTTCGTGTCCAAGCGCGGCCAAGGCACCGGCTACTCGGGCATCGAGAACCCGCTGTTCTTCAAGGAGAACACCCGGATGTTCTATGGCGATGCGAAAGAGAGCCTGAACAAGCTGCTGCCGCTGATCGACTGATCGGGCGGCGGGGCGGTGGGTTGAAAACCCACCCTACGGCAAAAACCAAGGGCCTTCCCGGAGTGATCCGGGGAGGTCTTTTTGCATCCGGGGGGTTCCGAGGCCGGGGCAGGCGCCGCGCGGTATGCCGTTGTATTCACGTAACTCTCTGAAACTGCGACAATAATCTCCTTTACCTTGGGGGAGGAGCGGCTAAGTTGCACGAAACATCAAGGCCCAAGCCCATGCCCGAGTTCGCCGACCATCCCCTGCGCTACCAGCTCTCGAACGAGCTGCATGCCCGGCCGTTTCCCACGGCCCATGCGCCGGGGCGGGCGGTCTATCTTGTTGTCAGGAAAGAAAATCAGCCCGCCTCTCGCGACAAGAGCGAGGATCTGGCGCATCTGATCGACCTGCTCGACCGCTATGGCGCGCCGCATCCGCAGCCCGGGGCGACTCACCATTCGGCGCAGATCGGCAAGCACAATCTCAAGTGGGAGAGCCACACCGAGGTGGTGACCTATTCGGTCTTCATGGACGGTCTCGGCGAGCGGCCCTTCGATCCGGCGGATTTCGACGTCTTCCCCCGCGACTGGCTGGCGCATGCGCCGGGCCAGCGGGTGACCTCGGCGATGATCCGGGTCGAGACGCCGCCGGAACACACGCTGCTTGATGCCGCTTTGCAGGAATGGTTCGTGCCGGAGAGCCTCGCGGTCAGCCACGTGCTGGAAGGCGCGGCGATTGTCGCCGGCGACTTCCGCATCGATCCGGCCGGCCACGTGCGGTTTGCGGTCTTTCCGGTCGAGGGCACCGGTGCCAGCCGGGTGGGGCGCATCCTGCAGCGGGTCTGCGAGATCGAGCTTTACAAGTCGCTGTCGATGCTGGGTTTTGCCCGTTCACGTGAGCTGGGCCCGGTGCTGGGCGGACTGGATGACAAGCTGTCGGACCTGATGAGCCGGATGACGGACGAGGCCGCGCCGGCCGAGGAGACGCTGCAGGCGCTCTTGTCGATCTCGGCCGAGCTCGAGGCGCAATCGGCGACCTCGTCCTTCCGCTTCGGGGCCACAGGCGCCTATGAGGCCATAGTGCTGCAACGCATCGAGATGCTGCGCGAGAGCCATTACAACGGCCGTCAGAGCTGGCATGAATTCATGGTCCGCCGCTACGACCCGGCGATGCGCACGGTGAAATCCACCGAGCGGCGGCTGGCGACGATGGCGGAACGGGCGATGCGCGCCAGCGAGCTGTTGCGCACCCGGATCGAGGTGCAGCGCTCGGCGCAGAGCCAGTCACAGCTCGAGGCGATGAACAAGCGCGCGGAATTGCAGCTCAGGCTGCAGGAGACGGTCGAGGGGCTGTCTGTGGTGGCAATCAGCTATTACGCGGTGTCGCTGGCCGGCTACCTTGCCTATCCCTTCGGCAAGAGCCTCGGGATAAGCAAGGAATGGGTGCTGGCCGGGCTTACTCTGCCGGTTGTGCTGCTTGTGGCCTGGGCGCTGCATCGGATGAAGAAGCGCCTCGGCGCCCCGCATTGAGGGCGGCGTTCGTGGCCAGCGCGCCGCCGGCAATCGAGACCAGCGCCAGAAGAGCCGCCAGCGACAGGGTCGGCACGCCAGCGAGGCCCGCGCCCACGGTGCAACCGCCGGCCAGCACGCCGCCAACGCCCATCAGCGCCGCGCCCGACAGGTAACGGCCGGTCTCGCGCGGCGAGACAAAGCTCTGCCAGCGAAACGAGCGGAAGGCGAGGGAGGCCAGCAGGGCACCGCCCAGCACGCCGCCGAAGAAGCCGACGCCAAAGCCCGGCTCGATCGCAGTACCGGCGACCACCCAGAACAGGCTCTCGGTGGCGGGGGCGGTGAAGGACAGGCTTTCCATCGCGATCGGGTCGAAATCGTCGTAAAGCACGAAGCCGGTGCCGACCCAGGCGGCAGGCACCAGCAGGCCCAAGAGCGCCGCCATGACCAGATGCGAAGCGCGGCTGCCGGAGCGCAGGGCAAAGCCCAGCGCCAGCGCGGCGATCACACCGGCCCAGACCAGCGGACCGCCGGGCAGGGCGGCCAGCGAGATGCTCTCGCCCAGGGGCACGGTGACGCTGGCCAGGGTGGTGCGCAGCGGTGCCAACACGCCCTTGAGCGTGGCATGGGCCACCACAGCAAAGACCACGATCACGGTCAGCGCCCGCAGGTTGCCGCCGGCGCCCAGCACCGTCAGCCGCGAGATGCAGCCGCGGGTCAGCACCATGCCGGCGCCGAACAGCGCGCCGCCCAAGGCAATCGCCAGCCAGGCGAGGTCGGGGGTCATGAATCGGTGATCGTCAAAGCTGACAAGGCCGGCGGCCACGGCGGCCTGGGTGCCGATCACGGCGGTGGCCAGCGCCATCAGCCAGACACCAGCGGCCTGCTTGCGGTCTTCGCCCACCAGCGCCCGGCGGAAACAGAACTTGGTGCGCTCGGCCAGCAGGCCGAAGAGCGCGCCAAGGACCAGCGCCAGCACGAGGCTGGCCTGTTTGACGGTGGTTTCCTCGAAGCCGAATTGTTCGAACATGGGGCAGACTCCCTTTGGCAGCTTGGGGGCGGCGGATCCGGGTGGACATGCGGGTAAACCGCCGAGCAATCAAGGGGAAGGGGCGTGCCGGGGCGCTGGAATAGCGGAACGCTCACAGGGCTGCTTGTTTCTTGGGCAGAACGATATTCCACCCAGCAGCAGGGCGCAGAAATCCGTGCAGGTGCAGGCGCGCAGGGCCGAACGGATGATCTTATTTCCGCCTCAGCGCCCGCGCACCCGGGGATCCAGCGCATCGCGCAGCCCGTCGCCCAGATAGTTGACCGAGAGCACCGTGAGGGAGATCAGGAGGCCCGGCAGGATCGAGCGCTCGGGATAGCTCGACAGCCGCGTCACACCGTCGTTCAACAGCCGCCCCCAGGTCGGGAAATCCGGCGGGAAGCCGAAGCCCAGGAAGGACAGCGCGCTCTCGGTAATGATCGCCGTGGCGATGCCCAGCGTCGCCGAGACGAGGATCGGCGACAGGATGTTGGGCAGCATGTGGCGGGTGATCAGCCTTGTGTCGGTGGTGCCGATCGAGCGGGCGGCAAGGACGAACTCGCGTTCCTTCAGTGCCAGCACGTCGCCGCGCACGATCCGCGCGGTCTGCATCCACGAGGTCAGCCCGATCAGCACCACGATCAGCACGAAGACCCCGCCCTCGGGGCCGAAGCGCGCCGCCAGTGCCTCGCGGAACAGCAGCGAGGCGACGAGGATCAGCGGCAGCAGGGGCAGGGCGAGGAACAGGTCGGTCAACCGCATCAACGGCCCGTCGAGCCTGCGGAAGAACCCCGCGAGAATGCCCACTAGCGCCCCCAGCACGACCGAGAGCACCATGGCGGTCAGCCCCACGGCAATCGACACCCGCCCGCCGAACAGCAGCCGCGCAAGGGTGTCGCGGCCAAGGTTGTCGGTGCCCAGCGGATGCGCCCAGTTCACCTTGGCGCCGCTGTCCCAGAGCGCCACGTAGATCGGCCGCGTGTCGCGCAGGTCGAGGAAGTCGCGGCCGCGCGGCAGGAACTGCGGATCGACGTTCCAGATCAGTGGCCCGAGATAGACCGCGGCGACCAGAAAGAGAAAGACAAAGGCACCGAACATCGCGCCCCGATGATGCTTGAACTGGTGCCAGACCTCGGCCCATTGGCTGCGCGGCGGGGTGTTGACGAGGTCAGTCATAGCGGATCCTCGGGTCGAGCATGCCGTAGAGCAGGTCGGCCAGCAGGTTGAAGAGCACGATCAGCACCGCAAAGACAAAGGTCAGCGTCTGCACCATCGGCAGGTCGTTGGCCTCGATCGCGGTGATCAGCAGCTGGCCGATGCCGTTCACCTTGAACACCTGCTCGGTGATGATCGCGCCGCCAAAGATGTTGGGCACGCCAAGGGCGATCACCGTGACCACCGGGATCATCGAATTGCGAAGCACATGCACCAGCACCACGTTGGGCTCGCCCAGCCCCTTGGCGCGGGCGGTGCGCACGTAATCCTGGCCCAGGTTGTCGAGCATCGACGCGCGCATGAAACGGCTGAGCTGCGCGGTGATCTGCAGCGTCAGTACCATCACCGGCAGGATCATCTGGTTGAGCTGCACCACAAAGGACTGCCAATCGGTCACCTGATGGGTGGTGTCGTAGATCGAGGGGAACCAGCCGAGCTGGACCGAGAAGATCACGATCACCAGAACGCCGGAAAAGAACGGCGGGATCGAGAAGCCGATCATCGACACGAAGGTGCCGGCCTGATCGAACCAGGAATACTGGCGGTAGGCCGAATAGATTCCGATCGGCACAGCGATGATGATGGCCAGCAGATAGGCGGTGCCCACCACCCAAAGCGTCTGCGGCAGGCGTTGCACCACGATGTCCATCACCGGCGAGCGGGTCTGCCAAGAGATCACCCGCAGCTCGCCCTGATAGAGCGCGGTGTCGGGCAACCAGCCAAGCAGCAGGCTGTCGCGCGTCAGCCAGTCGATCAGCACCTTGGGCTCGGTCCAGAACATCTGCACCAGCCATTTCCAGAACTGCAGGTGCAGCGCCTCGCCCACCCCCAGCGCCTCGCGCATCTTCTGCTTGACCTCCGGCGGGATGGTCAGCGGCACCTGCGCCATCGGATCATTCGGCGCGAGGTTGAGCAGCAGGAAGATCACCAGCGCAATGAAGAGCAGCGTCGGCACGGAGAGAACCAGCCGTCTGATGGCAAAGGTCAGCATGTCGGGAAGGGCCTGTCGGGGTGCCGCGGCACCTGTCTTTCGCAGCGGGCGTCAGGCGAGGGGGGCCCGCCTGACGCACTTGGCCACGGTTACTGGGCGCGGCGCCAGTCGTGGATGTTCCAGAGCTCGCTGTCCCAGGCGTTCATCACCACGCCCTCGAGCGTGTTGGATTTGGCCGCGATCCGGCCACGGTGGACCAGCGGGATCATCATGCCACCCTCGATTGCCATGTCGTTGAGCCGCCGACCGATGGCGCCGCGCGCCTCGTTGCCGACGGTGCTCTTGAGCTCTTCGTAGAGTGCATCGAACTCCGGGTTGCAGTAGCGCGAGATGTTCTCGCCCTGCCATTGCTTTTCAGGGGTCGGTGCCTTGTCGCAGAGACCATTGCCGAAATAGCCCTGCGGATCGGTGCCGCCGAAGGTGTTGGAATACATCTGGATGTCGGCATAGAACTTCTGGAAGGTGTCCGGGCTGCCGGCATCGCCGCCGAAGAAGACGCTGGCGTTGATGTTGCGCAGTTCGGTCTCGATGCCGATGTCCGACCACATCTGCTTGACCAGTTCCTGGGTGTCCTGGCGCACGGCGTTGGTCGAGGTCTGGAACAAGAGCTTCAGCGGCACGCCGTCCTTTTCGCGGATGCCGTCGCCGTCGGTGTCGACGATGCCGGCCTCGTCGAGCAGCTTGTTGGCGCCCTCAACGTCCTGTTCGTCACAGTCGAAGGTGTCGGAGTTGTGCCATTCCGGCGCCGGCACCCAGTTGCAGGTGATCTTGCCGGCCGGACCATAGCCCACTTCGACCAGAAGCTGCCGGTCGATCGCCATCGACATCGCCTTGAAGACCGCGGGCTCCTGCAGGAAGGGATGCGGCCGCACGATGGCACGCTCGTCGGGGCCGAGCGCCGGGTCGGGGTTGGTGTGGTTGAGCATCAGCCGTTCGACCGTCGGGCCGAATTCCGACAGGATGCTGCCTTTGCCGGCCTCTTCCATGCTGGCGATGATGTCGGGCGCGAGCTGCAGGTTCCAGGCGTAGTCGAATTCGCCGGTCTCCATCACCGCGCGTGCCGCCGCTGCCGCGTCGCCGCCGCCCTTGAGCGTGACCTTGGCGAAATGCGGCTTGTCCTCCATGCGGAACCTGTCGTTGGCGGCATAGACGATGACGTCGTTCGGCTTGAACTCCTCGACGACGAAGGGGCCGGTGCCGATGGGGCCGAAGTTGGCCTCGGTGCAGCTCGAAGCCGCGGCGCCCAGGCACTCGGCAAATTGCGCCGCCTGCAGGATCGGGCTTTCGAGACCGACAAAGGCCACATGCGGATTGGGGGTCGGCGCGTCGAAGGTGACCACGACGGTCAGGTCGTCCGGCGTCTCGACCGAGGTGATGCCGCCGAACTTGGTCTGCTGGGCACAGCCGCCTTCGGGGTGGGTGCAATAGTCATAGGTGAACTTGACGTCGGCCGAGGTCAGCGGCGTGCCGTCCGACCAGGTGATGCCCTCTGTCAGCTTCCAGGTGATCTGCGTCAGGTCCTCTGACACGCCGCCGTTGTCGACCGTGGGAATTTCGTCCACCAGCCAGGGCGTCAGCTCGCCACGTTCGTCAAACCGCGCCAGCGGCTCGAGGATCAGGCCGGCGGCCTCGGTATCCTTGCGCCCGCCCGACAGGAAGGGGTTCAGCGTCGACGGCGCCTGCCAGTAGAGCACCCGCACCTCGCCGTCGCTGCCGCGTTCGGCCTGGGCGCTTGCAGCGATGGCGAGGCTCGCAGTCGCCCCGAGCAGAAGGGGTCTTGCATCCATGTCGATCTCCTTGCTGGTTCTGCGCGGCACGGGGTGTCGCAGGGCCGCGGCGCAGGGTCTTGTTTTGAGTGTTGCGACCGGAATTACCCGTATGAGCGGTATTTTGCCACTCTCGCACATGTCGGCATCGAAACAGATGCTGACGAAAATGCAAGAGTTGTCGTGCACGTGCTGTCACAGCGATTTGACACCGTGCCGGGCCCCGCCTAGCGTGCGGGGCATCATTTTCCCACAACCGGAGTTTCGCCAGATGCTCGATCAGCCGATCGCCAGGATCGAAGGCCTGCGGGTCTCTTTCCAGACCGGCCAGGGGCCGGTGATCGGTGTCGAGGACCTGACATTCGACATTCATCCCGGCGAGACGGTCTGCGTGGTGGGCGAATCCGGCTCCGGCAAGTCGGTCTCCTCTCTGGCGCTGATGCGGCTGGTCGAATTCGGCGGCGGCGAGATTGCCGGCGGGCGGCTGCTGTTCGACCGGCGGCAGGGCGGCGAGATCGACCTGGCGCAGAGCGGACAGGACGCCATGCGCGCGATTCGCGGCAACGAGATCGGCATGATCTTTCAGGAGCCGATGACCGCGCTCAACCCGGTGTTCACCATCGGCCGGCAGCTCACCGAAGGGCTGCGCCTGCATCGCGGCATGAGCCGGGGGCAGGCGCAGGCCCGCGCGCTGGAGCTTCTGCAGCAGGTGCGGATGCCGGAACCCGAGCGGCGGCTGCGGCAATATCCGCACGAGCTTTCCGGCGGAATGCGGCAGCGGGTGGTGATCGCCATGGCGCTGGCCTGCAAGCCGCGTCTGCTGATCGCCGACGAGCCGACCACCGCGCTCGACGTCACCATCCAGGCCGAGATCCTGGCGCTGATGGACCGTCTGAAGCGCGAGACCGGCACTGCGGTGCTCTTCATCACCCATGACATGGCGGTGGTGGCGCAGATGGCCGACCGGGTGGTTGTCATGCACCGGGGCCGCAAGGTCGAGGAAGGGCCGGTAGAGCGCATTTTTGCCGCGCCGCAACACGACTACACCAAAGCACTGCTGGCCGCTGTGCCACGGCTGGGCGAGATGCGTGGCAAGCCGGCGCCGGAGCCGATGCGCCTGCTGGGCGACAGCCCGCGCGCCGCCGCGCCGATCCCCGGCAGCGCCGAGCCGCTGCTCGAGGTGCGCAACCTGACCACGCGCTTTGCGGTCAAGGGCGGGCTCTTTCGCCGGACGATGGCGCAGGTGCATGCGGTCGAGGACGTCTCCTTCAGCCTCAACCGCGGCCGCACGCTCAGCCTTGTCGGCGAATCGGGCTGCGGCAAATCCACCGCCGGCCGCTCGATCCTGCGGCTGGTCGAGCCGCTCTCGGGGCAGGTGCGGCTGGGCGAGACCGACATCATGGCGCTGGACCCGAATGCCCTGCGCCGCGCGCGGCGCGACATGCAGATGATCTTTCAGGACCCCTTTGCCTCGCTCAATCCGCAGATGCGGCTGTTCGACCAGGTCAGTGAACCGCTGCGCAACTTCGGCATCGCATCCGGCGCGGAGCTTGCCGACCGGGTTGCGTCGCTCTTCGACCGGGTGCATCTGCCGCGCAGTTTCATGCGGCGCTACCCGCACGAGATGTCGGGCGGCCAGCGCCAGCGCATCGCCATCGCCAGGGCGCTGGCGCTGAACCCCAAGCTGATCATCGCCGACGAGGCGGTCTCGGCGCTCGATGTCTCGGTGCAGGCGCAGGTGCTCAACCTGATGATGGAGCTGCAGGCCGAACTGGGCCTCTCCTATCTCTTCATCAGCCATGACATGGCGGTGGTCGAGCGGGTGAGCCATGACGTCGCCGTCATGTACCTTGGCCGGATTGTCGAGATCGGGCCGCGGGCCGCGGTCTTCGACAACCCGCAACACCCTTATACGCAGGCGCTGATCAAGGCGGTGCCCGTGGCCGATCCGGCCCGGCGCAAGACCGAGGCCGACCTGAATTTCAAGCCGATCCCTTCGCCGATCCACCCGCAGGGCTATGTGCGGCCGCCCTCGGCCTATCGCACCGCCGGCCCCGATCACTTTGTCCTGACGACCGATAGCGGATATTGACGACCGGCGCGGAAAGGCGCACCTCACGTTCAACGCTGCATTCAAGGAGACCGATCATGCCCGTGAAGAACCGTTTTGCCGAGCTTCAGGACGAGATCACCGCCTGGCGCCGCGACCTGCACGAGAACCCCGAACTGCTGTTCGACACCCATCGCACCGCCGCCACCGTCGCCGACAAGCTGCGCGCCTTCGGCTGTGACGAGGTGGTGACCGGCATCGGCCGCACCGGCGTGGTCGGCGTGATCCGCGGCAAGGCCACCGGCTCTGGCAAGGTGATCGGGCTGCGCGCCGACATGGACGCGCTGCCGATCCACGAACAGACCGGGCTCGACTATGCCTCCAAGACCCCCGGCGCCATGCATGCCTGCGGCCACGACGGCCATACCGCCATGCTGCTGGGCGCTGCCAAGTACCTGAGCGAGACGCGCAATTTCGACGGCACCGTGGTGGTGATCTTCCAGCCCGCCGAAGAGGGCGGCGGCGGCGGCAAGGTGATGTGCGACGAGGGCCTGATGGAGCGCTGGGGCATCCAGGAGGTCTATGGCATGCACAATTGGCCGGGCCAGCCGGTGGGGGCCTTTGCCATCCGCCCCGGCGCCTTCTTTGCCGCCACCGACGAGCTTCAGGTGACTTTCGAAGGGAAGGGCGGCCATGCCGCCAAACCGCAAGAGACCGTCGACAGCACGGTGATGGCGGCGCAGGCGGTGCTGGCGCTGCAGACCATCGCCTCGCGCAATGCCGATCCGGTCGATCAGATCGTGGTGTCGATCACCTCGTTCCAGACCTCGTCGAACGCCTTCAACGTGATCCCGCAGCGCGTCGACCTGCGCGGCACCGTTCGCACCATGTCGCCCGGGATGCGCGACATGGCCGAGACCCGGGTCAAGGCGATCTGCCACGGGATCGCGGCGACCTTCGGCGGGACGGCGGAGGTGACCTATCACCGCGGCTACCCCTGCATGGTCAACCACGAGGAACAGACCGCCTTTGCCGCCGATGTCGCGCGCAAGGTCTCCGGCAACTGCGACACCGCCCCGCTCGTGATGGGCGGCGAGGATTTCGCCTACATGCTCGAGGAACGTCCGGGGGCCTACATCCTGGTCGGCAACGGCGACACCGCCTCGGTGCACCACCCGAAGTACAACTTCAACGACGAGGCCATTCCCGCCGGCTGTTCCTGGTGGGCGGAGATCGTCGAGAGCCGCATGCCGGCGGCGTGAGGTTTGGCAGGGGCTCCGAGTGACGCCGAGGGTGCCGCGCCCCGGACCTGATCCGGGGCCCCGCCCTCAACGTCAACCATGAGGTCCCGGGTCAAGCCCGGGACGGCACCAGGGGACAACCGTAGCCACCCGCGACCGCCGCCCCGGACTTGATCCGGGGCCTCCCCTCAAACGCCGCTCAAACGTCAACAATGAGGTCCCGGGTCAAGCCCGGCAGGTCGCCAGGGGACAACCTTCACCACCCACGCGACCACCGCCCCGGACCTGATCCGGGGCCTCGCCTCACGCCAACGAGCGCCCGCTCACCGCTCCACGTCCCGCTTGATCTGCGCCTTCTGCATCGCGCCCTTCACCCGCTTGGTGAACCGCTTCTGCCGGTCGCGCGACTGCGCCAGGGTCTCGGAGTTGTGCTGGTCCTCGCGCAACAGCTTCTGCCAGCGTGCCACCCGTTCCGGCTCGATCGCGCCACTGTCCACCGCCGCCTTGATCGCGCAGCCCGGCTCGCTGGCATGGCCGCAGTTGCTGAAGCGGCAGTTGGTCGCCAGCTCCTCGAGATCGTCGAACACTGCGCCGATCCCCTCGGCCGCATCGGTGAGCTGAAGTTCGCGCATCCCCGGCGTGTCGATCAGCCAGCCCCCCGCCAGTGTGGGCCGCAAAGCGCGAAACGTGGTGGTGTGCCGGCCGCGCGCATCGTCTTCGCGAATCTCCCGGGTCTCGGCGGCCTCGCCGGTCAGCGCATTGCGCAGGGTGGTCTTGCCCACCCCGGACGAGCCGATCAGCGCCAGGGTCTGCGCCCCCGAACACCAGGGCGTCAGCCGCCCGGCATCCTCGGTGTCCTTGGCATTGAGCGCCAGCGCGGTCACCAGAGGCGAGAGCTGCTCGGCCCGGCGCAGGTAGTCGCGCGGGTTGTCGACCTTGTCGGCCTTGGTCAGGATCACCAGCGGCAGGCAGCCGGCAGACGACACCAGCGCCAGGTAACGCTCCAGCCGCGGCACCGAGAAATCCTCGTTGCAGCTGGTGACGATGCCGATGGTGTCGATATTGGCGGCGATGCGCTGCGCGGCCACGCCGGGCCCGGCAGCGCGGCGGCTGAGATCGCTGCGCGGCTCCAGCCGGCGCACCGCCGAGGTGCCATCGGTCAGCACCCAGTCGCCCACGGCATAGGCGCCGCTGGCCTCTCGCGGGTGCAGGTTGAAGGAGCCCTCGGGCGTGATCGCCACCAGCCGGTCGCGGTGGATTTCCGCAATGCGGGCAGGGGTGAGGTCCGCGTCGCTGTCGGTCAGCTGACGCGCGAAGTCTTCTGACCATCCGAGGTCAGACAAGGTTTTGTCATTCAATGGTTTTGTCCTGTTTCAGAAGGATCGCATGCTCGGGGTCCAAGCATTAGTCCGAACCGGGCGCCGTCAGACGGAGGCCCGCAGGGTGCCGACATTTTCCATGAAGCCCTCCTGCGCTGAAACATTGGCTGCGGTGACCTTAATCCGCCGGATGCGGCGGATCAAGGGATTTGGCGGGCGGCTGCAGCGCGCGCCCCGCCGGTGCAAGGCTCAGGCCTTGGACTTGGCCGCGGCTTTCGCAGCGGTCTTGGTGGCCGTCTTCCTGGCCGCAGCCGGCTTCGAGGCCGTCTTGGTGGCAGCCTTGGCCGCGGCAGGTTTGGCCGCCGCTTTCGCCGCAGCAGGCTTGGCCGCCGCTTTCGCCGCTGCCGGCTTTGCAGCCGCCTTGCTCGCGGCCTTGGGCGCAGCTTTCTCCGCCGGTTTCGCAGCCGCCTTCTTCGGCGCAGCGGCCTTCTTGGTGACAGCGCGGCGCGCCTTGGGCTTGGCAATCGCCGCGGTCAGCGATTTCTCGGCGCGCAGCCAGAATTCCTGGTCCCGGCCATGCGGCTGGCCCTCTTCAAGCCACAGGTAGAATGCGGCTTCGGCAATTGCAGTGGTGTCGGTGGCATGACCCTCGGACATGGTTTCCCCCTCGCTCGTAGGATGTGTTTAGCGCTAACATGGATAGCAAATTTTCTGCATCTGCACAATTCCCCGCCCCTGTGCAGAAATGTCACGCCCCGTCTGGCGTGGCAAAACTATCCGCGATAAGCCGGGGAGGGCAGCAAGAAGGAGCCGAAGGGTGACGCAAGCGCAGACCGCCAACATCATGTGCATCAAGTGGGGCACGCTCTTCGGCCCGGAATACGTCAACCGGCTCTATTCCGGCGTGCGGCGCAACATCGACCGGCCGGTGCGCTTCTTCTGCATGACCGAGGAACGCGCCGGGCTGCACCCCGACATCGAATTGCTCGACCTGCCGGTCGAACCCTTCGCCGAACCGATGGCAGCCGCCCTTGCGGTGGCCAACCGACAGGGCGCCATGCGCAAGGTCTCGCTGTTCCGCCCCGGTCTGGTGCCCGACCTCGACGGCCCGGTGCTGGGCTTCGACCTCGACGTGGTGATCACCGGCGATCTCACCCCGATCTGGGAGATGTCCCCGGGCCGCATCGCCATGCGCCATGACTGGACAGAAGCGCGTAAGGGCCGGCCCACCGGCCACGGCTCGGTCTTCCGCTTCGACCCGGCGCAGCATGGCTTCCTCTACGAGGACCTCGCCGCCAATCCCTATGAAGAGGTCGAAAAGGCCCGCGGCTCCGAGCAGCGCTACACCTCGCACAAGGCGATGGACAATGGCGTCTTCGACTACATCCCCGGCGACTGGGTGGTGAGCTACAAATACGACTGCAACCCGTTCCCGCGCAACTATGTCGCCGCCCCGCGTCTGCCGGAGGAGGCGCGCGTCGTCTGCTTCCACGGAAGGCCGAAAATGCCTGACGCCGTCGAGGGTTACACCGGGTCCTTCATCCGCTATTCCAAGCCCTGCGACTGGCTGCAAGATCACTGGATCGACCGCGCCCGCGACGATCTCGGGCCTGACTGGGCCTGAGCTCGCGGCCACTTTTTGCCGAGGGCAGCGCGCCAACCCGGCGTCGGACAAAGTGCAACGGGAGTCGCAGGCGTATTTAGGAAAGAGAAGAAACACCTGCTGCTTCTTCTCTTTGGCAAATACGCTGCGTGACGGCAGCCACCGGGCGCGTCGTTTGTGATGTCAGCCGCCGGTATGGCTCATGTGGCGCGAGACCTGGCCATCGGCGCGCTGGCGCGAGTAGTCGAAGTCGTGGCCCTTGGGCTTCAGCGCGATGGCGGCGCGGATTGCGGCCTCGAGGGGGGCATTGTCGCCGGGGTGATTGCGCAGGGCGGCGCGCAGGTCGGCGTTGTCTTCCTGGCCCAGGCACATGAAGAGCTCGCCGGTGCAGGTCAGGCGCACGCGGTTGCAGCTTTCGCAGAAATTATGCGTCAGCGGGGTGATGAAGCCGATCTTCTGGCCGGTCTCCTCGAGCCGCACGTAGCGGGCCGGGCCACCGGTGCGTTCCGGCAGATCGGTGAGCGTGTAGGTCTGACCCAGCTGGCCGCGCAGGTCGTCGAGCGACCAGTACTGGCCGACCCGGTCCTCGTTGCCAAGATCGCCCATCGGCATGACCTCGATGAAGGTGAGGTCGATATCGCGGCTGGCGCACCATTCGGTGAGGGTGAAAAGCTCGTCCTCGTTGAAGCCCTTCAGCGCCACGGTATTGATCTTGACCCTGAGACCGGCGTTCTGCGCCGCGTCGATGCCGCGCAGCACCTGGGGCAGGCGGCCCCAGCGGGTGACGCGGGCGAATTTCTCTTCATCCAGCGTGTCGAGCGAGACGTTGACCCGGCGCACCCCGGCGGCAAAGAGCTGATCGGCGAAACGCTCCAGCTGGCTGCCGTTGGTGGTCAGCGTCAGCTCCTTGAGCGCACCGCTGTCGAGATGGCGGGTCATCGACTGGAAGAAGGTCATGATATCGCGGCGCACCAGCGGTTCTCCGCCGGTGATGCGCAGCTTTTCCACACCCAGGCCGACAAAGGTCGAACACATCCGGTCGAGCTCTTCCAGCGTCAGCAGTTCCTTCTTCGGCAGGAAGGTCATGTTCTCGGCCATGCAGTAGACACAGCGGAAATCGCAGCGGTCGGTGACCGAGACCCGAAGGTAGGAGATCGGGCGCAGGAAGGGATCGACGAGTTTCAAGGTCATGTGCTGAACGTAAGGGGGCGGCAAGGTCCGAACAAGGGGAATGTGGCGTTGACGACCGGGACCAATGGCGTAACCTGCGGCCATGATGAACCGGATTTTGCTTGGCGCTTCGGCGCTTGTTGTGCTGACGGGCTGCACCGACATGGGCGGCCTGTTCCAGCAACGTGAGCGGCAGGCCGAGGCGCCTGCCGAAGCCCCCGTAGACGACACGGCGCCGCTCGACACGGTGGCGCCGGCAGACCCGCCGCCGGCGAATGCCGCCTCGGAAGAGGATTTCGACACCACCACCGCCGAAGACCGGGAAAAGGCCGCGGCGGTGCCGGAGCCGGGCGGCGAGCAGCTCTTGGGCACCACGGTGGCCTCTCTGGGCGATCCGACGCGGTCGGGCTTCTGGCTCGAGACGCCGCTGGTCGACGTGGTGACGCAGGGCCGCGTCGAATTTCCCGAATCGGGCAAGTCGGCGCAGGTCGAGCTGATCCCGATCGACGGGCCGGCCACCGCCGGCAGCCGCATCTCGCTGCCCGCCATGCGGCTGATCGAGGCGCCGCTGACCGACCTGGCGACAATCCGCGTGTTCAGGAACTGAGGTACTTGCCCGCCTCGCGGCGGGCAAAGGGCTTCATCGCCTCGCCATGGGTCTCGAGGAAGGCGCGCGTCTGGTCGGGCGCGTGTTTCGACAGGTCACGCAGCCACCAGGCCACGGCCTTCTGGATGAACCAGTTCCGATCCTCGACGTAGCCCGCCGCCCAGGACAGGATGCGGGCGCGCTCGGCTTCTTGCGCGGGTTTCAGGTGATCCATCTTGGCCCAGGGCAGGGTGATGACCAGAGCGGCGCGGCGGGTCCACATGTGATCCGACGTGGTCCAGGCCTCGACCTCGTCGAGCCGCGCCGGATCGGCGATCAGCCGCCGCTCACCGGCGGAACAGACGTGATCTGCAATCGCCCAGCCGTCGAACTCCGGCACCCAGGACCGGATCACCTCCCAGACCTCGGTATCGGGGCGAATGCGGGCCTGGGTGAGCAGCTTGGCGGCCAGGACCCGCGCCTCGTGGATGTCGCTTTGCCAGAGCGCCTGTGCCAAGGCCAGTCGGTCGGGCAGTGAAAGCGCCTGTCGCCAGGCCTTGGCGAGGTCGTTGAGCGCCGGGTTGCGTACGCCCAGGTAGCTGCGCGGGGTCTTGTGATAGGCGGCCATCTCCTCGGCGCGGCCGGGCTCGACATGGGCCTGAAGCGCGGCCAGCGCCTCGTCGAGGGTCATTCGAGGTTGGCTTCGATGCCGGTGGGCAGCCCGTCAATGGTCTTGCGGTTGCGCTCGTCCCAATAGGTGCGAATGCCCTCGGGGCCGCGGTCCTCGGCCCAGCGGGTCAGGGTGTCGCGCTCACCGGCGAAGTCCATGAAGGGGATCGAATAGCCGCAGGAGGTCTGCACCATCTCGATGGTCAGATCATAGATCTGCCGAGCCCCCAGCCTGTCGCCGAAATGCGCCAGCATCTCGTCCCAGTCGGCGGCATCGCGGTGCAGCGCGCGGGCGGTGCCATAGGTGCGCAGGATCTGCGGCCGCTTGTCGAAGGAGCACCACATCAGCGTCATCCGCGGGTTCAGCGCAAGGTGACCGGCGGTCTCGTTGCCGGAACCGGTCATGTTGAGCCAGACGATGCGGTCGGGGCCGAGCACCCGCAGGCTGTCCATCCCCTTGGGCGAGACATTGACCCGTCCCTCGGCGGCAGCGGTGCCGCAGAAGAACATGTGCTGCGCCTCGATAAAGGTGCGGTGGGCGTCGCTGAGGCTGTCGAACTGCTTGCCCATTACTCCACCGTGACCGATTTCGCGAGGTTCCGCGGCTGGTCGACGTCGGTGCCCTTGGCGATGGCGGTGTGATAGGCCAGAAGCTGCGCCGGGATGGCGTAGAGGATCGGCGACAGCACCTCAGGCACCGTCGGCAGGGCCAGGCTGTGCCAGACGTCGCCGCCGGCCTCGGACTGGCCCTTGGCGTCGGTGATCAGCACCACGCGGCCGCCGCGGGCGATGACCTCCTGCATGTTCGACACGGTCTTGTCGAACAGCGAGTCGCGCGGCGCCATGACCACCACCGGCACATTGGGATCGACCAAGGCGATGGGGCCGTGCTTGAGTTCGCCTGACGCATAAGCTTCGGCGTGGATATAGCTGATTTCCTTGAGCTTCAGCGCGCCTTCCAGCGCCAGCGGATACATCAGCCCACGACCGAGGAACAGCACGTCGCTGGCTTCCGAGATGTCGTGCGCGATGCTCTTGAGTGCGTCGCTCAGGGTCAGGGCATCGTTGATCTGGCCGGGCAGAGCCCGCAGGGTGGCGAGGTGATCCTGAAGCTCTTCGGTGCTGATCTGCTTGCGGTCATGCGCCGCCTTGAGCGCCAGCAGGAACAGTACGGTCAGCTGGCAGGTGAAGGCCTTGGTCGAGGCGACGCCCACCTCGACACCGGCATGGATCGGCAGGGCGGTATCGCTCTCGCGGGCGATCGAGCTTTCGGGGACGTTGACCACCGAGATCACGTGATCGGCCTTGTCGCGGACATAGCGCAGGGCGGCGAGGGTATCGGCGGTCTCGCCCGACTGGCTGACGAACAGCGCGGCGGTGCGCGGCGAGATCGGCGGCTCGCGGTAGCGGAATTCCGAGGCGATATCGACCTCGACCGGCAGGCGGGCAATGCGTTCGAACCAGTATTTCGCGGTGAAACAGGCGTAGAAGGCAGTGCCGCAGGCAACCATGGTCAGCCGGTCGATCTGCGAGAAATCCGGCACGCTCTCGGGCCAGTCGAGGCCGGTGCCGGCCTCGTTCAGGTACTTGGTGATGGCGTTCTGGATCACCGCCGGCTGTTCGGCGATCTCCTTGGCCATGTAATGCTTGTAGCCGGCCTTGTCGACGCGGGTGGCATCGAGCGCCACGGTCTTGGTGGCGCGGTTGGCCAGCTGGCCGCGTTCGTCACGGATCTCGAGGCTGGTGCGGGTCACGACCGCGCGGTCGCCTTCTTCGAGATAGGTGATCTTGTCGGTCAACGGTGCCAGGGCGATGGCGTCGGAACCCACGTACATCTCGCCCTCGCCATGGCCGATGGCCAGGGGCGAGCCCTTGCGGGCGGCGACCATCAGATCCTCTTCGCCGTCAAACAGGAAGGCCAGCGCAAAGGCGCCTTCCAGCTGGTCGAGCGCGGCATTGGCGGCCTCGACCGGGGTCTTGCCTTGGCTCATGTGGTAGTGGGTCAGCAGGGCGACTGTCTCGGTGTCGGTGTCGGTCTCGGTGGCGATGCCGGCGGCGGCAAGCTCTTCGCGCAGGGCGCGGAAGTTCTCGATGATGCCGTTGTGCACAACGGCGACCTTGCCGGTGAAATGCGGGTGCGCATTGACCTCGGACGGCGCGCCATGGGTGGCCCAGCGGGTGTGGCCGATGCCGGACTTGCCGGCCAGCGGTTCGTGCACCAGCTTGTCGGACAGGTTCACCAGCTTGCCGACCGCGCGGCGCCGCTCCAGCTTGCCATCGTGAACGGTGGCGATGCCGGCGCTGTCATAGCCGCGATATTCCAGCCGTTTCAGCGCGTCCACAAGTATCGGTGAGGCCTCATGGCTGCCGAGGTATCCGACAATTCCGCACATTATTGCTTGCTCCCGGCCTGTTCGGCCTTTTTGGATTTTAACATTTCGAACAATTTACGGGCGAGCCCGGGTTTGTTCACCTGATCGGCCCGTGCCAGCGCCAGCGCGCCCTCGGGCACGTTTTTGGTGATCACCGCGCCGCTGGCGGTCATCGCTTCGTCACCGATGGTGACCGGGGCCACCAGCATGGTGTTCGAGCCGATGAAGGCGCGTTTGCCGATCTCGGTGTGATGCTTGAAGACGCCATCGTAGTTGCAGGTGATGGTGCCGGCGCCGACGTTGGTTTTCTCGCCGATATGGGCGTCGCCGATGTAGGTCAGGTGGTTGACCTTGGCGCCCTCGTCAAGCACCGCGTTCTTGATCTCGACGAAGTTGCCCACCCGGACATCTTCGGCCAGTTCCGCGCCCGAGCGCAGGCGGGCGTAGGGCCCGACGACGGCGCCGCGCGAGACGTGGCAGCCTTCGAGATGGCTGAAAGCGCGGATATGCGCGCCGTTCTCGACGGTGACGCCGGGTCCGAAGACGACATTGGGTTCGATCTCGCAATCCGGCCCGATCCAGGTGTCATGGCCAAACCAGACGGTGTCCGGTGCGGCCATGGTGACGCCAGAGACCAGCAGCTCTGAGCGTTTGCGGGCCTGGAACCCCGCCTCGGCAGCGGCGAGGTCGACACGGGAATTCACGCCCATGGTCTCGGCCTCGTCGCAAGACACGGCTGTGGCCGACAGCCCGGCCTCGCGGGCCAGTGCCACGATATCGGTCAGGTAGTATTCGCCGGAGGCATTGTCGTTGCCGACCCGGTCGAGCAGGGCGAAGAGCGTCTCGGAACTGGCTGAGATCACGCCGGAATTGCAGAAATCTATGGCGCGTTCGCGCAGGCCTGCGTCCTTGAACTCGACGATCTGCATCAGCTCGTCGCCGTCCATCACCAGCCGGCCGTATTTGCCCGGATCGGCTGCGGTGAAGCCCAGCACTACCACGTCGTGGCTCTTGCGCGCCTCGGCCATCGCCTCGAGCGTCTCGGGGCGGATGAAGGGCGTGTCGCCATACAGCACGATGACATCGCCGTCGAAGCCTTCGAGCGCCGGACGCGCCTGCA
Organism: Marinovum sp.; assembly: GCF_048263515.1. Taxonomy (NCBI): domain Bacteria; kingdom Pseudomonadati; phylum Pseudomonadota; class Alphaproteobacteria; order Rhodobacterales; family Roseobacteraceae; genus Marinovum; species Marinovum sp. Next base: position 126,646 of record NZ_JBLXEC010000005.1, read on the forward strand.
GCACCGCGTGGCCGGTGCCCAGCTGTTCGAATTGCAGGACGCAGGTGGCGGTCTCGTCGATCTCGCGCGCGGCGGCCTCGACCTGCTCGGCGCCGTGGCCGGTGACGATCACCGTGCGTTCCGGCGACAGGCTGCTGCCCGAGGCCATGGCATGGGCCAGAAGCGGCGCACCGGCCACCTTGTGCAATACCTTGGGCAGGCCGGAGCGCATCCTTGTGCCTTTGCCGGCGGCAAGAATGACGAGTGCAATGCTCATAACAGATTCTCTTTGTAATTAGGTCGGTCCCGTTTTATCCGCTGAGGCGCGCGCCGCAAGGTTGCGCCCCTCACTTTGGATTTCCGTCTGTGTCAGGAAAGGCACGCCGATGCGCACCGTGATCTTCGACCTCGACGGCACCCTGGCCGACACCAGTGGCGACCTGATCGCCGCCGCCAACGCCTGTTTCCGGGCGATGGGCGAGGGCGAACTGCTTGATCCCGCGCGTGACGCCGGCACCGCGCTGCGCGGCGGGCGGGCAATGTTGCTTCTGGGGATGGAGCGGCTGGGGCGGGCGGATGATTTCGCCACGATCGCCGCCTGGTATCCCCGCCTGCTAGAGGAATACGACGCCGCGCTGCATCACACCACGGTGCTTTATCCCGGCGCGGTCGAGGCGATCGGCGCGCTGCAGGGCGCCGACATCCGCACCGGCGTCTGCACCAACAAGCCCGAACGGCTGGCGCACAAGCTCCTGGTGGCGCTTGGCGTGCGGGATCTCTTCGGCTCGTTGGTGGGGGCGGATACCCTGCCGGTGCGCAAACCCGACGCCGCACCCTATCGCGCTTCGGTCGAGCGGGCAGGTGGCGCGGTGGCGCGCTCACTGCTGGTGGGCGACAGCGTGACCGACCGGGAAACCGCGCGGGCAGCTGGCGTGCCGAGCGTGCTGGTGACTTTTGGTCCTTCGGGGGACGACATGGCGGCCTTGGCGCCGGAGCATCTGCTGGACGATTACGCGGACCTGCCGGGGGTGGTGGAGCTGGCTCTGGGTGGTCGTTAGGCGTCGTGCGATGGTGGGCAGGGACTGCCCACCCGAAGCATTGCGGCGGCGGCCGTATCGGTGCCACGCGCCCCGGACTTGATCCGGGGCCTCCCGGCTGGCTTTTTCTCCGGACCTCCACAGAATGCGGCCCGAGGCGACCTCCGCTCCAAGGCGCGGAATCAAGGCCGCAGGCCGCCGCGCCATCGCCGGGCCGCCCCTATGGCCCGGCGATTGGGTGACGTGAGCGCTTCGTTCATTCCAAGCGCGCCAGTGACGGGGATAAAGTGCACAGACCCGTCGTTGCGTCGCCGTGCCGCGGCCCGACGATGGCGCGGCTTGGGCGGTGGTCTGACGGCATGGCATCTGACGCCAAGGAGGTGGGCAGGGGCTGCTCCCCCTACGTGCTATTCTGACAGTTGACCTTGCCTGAACCGCGCCGCAAGACTGGCGCATGAGCGAGCGATTTCACGGCAGATTCACCCAGCAGGAACCGATCCCGGAAGAGGGCATCGAAGCCGCCCTGGCGGTGCTCCGCTCGGGTCGCCTCCACCGATACAACGTGGCCGAAGGCGAGGCCGGCGAGGTGGCGCTGCTGGAACAGGAGTTCGCGGCGCAGGTCGGGGCGAAATATTGTCTCGCGGTGGCCTCCGGCGGCTATGCCATGGCCTGCGGGCTGCGCGCGATCGGGGTGCAGCCGGGCGACCGGGTGCTGACCAATGCCTTTACCCTGGCGCCGGTGCCGGGGGCGATCGCCTCGGTCAGTGCGGTGCCGGTCTTTGTCGGCGTCACCGAAGATCTGGTGATCGACCTCGACGACCTGGCGGCCAAGGTGGGTCAGGCCGATGTGCTGATGCTGAGCCACATGCGCGGCCATATCTGCGACATGGACCGGCTTATGGCGATCTGCAACGCGGCCGAGGTGCAGGTGATCGAGGATTGCGCCCATACCATGGGGGCCGCCTGGCGCGGGGTGCCTTCGGGCCGGCACGGAGTGCTGGGGTGCTATTCCTGCCAGACCTACAAGCATGTGAACTCCGGCGAAGGGGGCCTTTTGGTCACCGATAACGAAGAGGTCGCGGCGCGGGCGGTGATGCTCTCGGGGTCCTACATGCTCTATGGTCGGCATCTGGCGGCGCCGGGGCCCGAGGTCTTCGAGCGGGTGAAATACGACACGCCCAATGTCTCCGGCCGGATGGACAACCTGCGGGCGGCGATCCTGCGGCCGCAGTTGCGCGCGCTGGAGACCCAGATCAGCCGGTGGAATGACCGCTACAAGGTGGTCGAAGAGGGGTTGCACGGCACCCCGGGGCTGATGGTGGTCGAGCGGGACGCCCGCGAGGCCTTTGTCGGCTCGTCGATCCAGTTCCTGCTGCTCGACTGGTCAGAGGAGGCGGTGGCCGAGGCCCTGCGGCGCTGCGCCGAGCGCGGCGTCGACCTGAAGTGGTTCGGCGGGGCAGAGCCTGTGGCCTTTACCTCGCGCTACGACAGCTGGCGCTATGCGCCGTCAGCGCCGATGCCCGCCAGCGACCGGGTGCTGAAGGGCATCGTCGACATGCGTCTGCCGCTGACCTTCAGCCTGGAGGATTGCGCCTTGATCGCGCGGATCATCCGGGCCGAGGTGAGCGCTGTCTATCAGTCCTGCAGCACCGCGCCGTAAAGCGGCACCGTCGACATCGACACCTTGGCCGAGCCGTCGGTCAGTTCGGCGGCATGGGCGACATAGATCAGCGTCTGGTTCTTTTCGTCGAAGATCCGCTTCACCCGCAATGATTTCAGGATGATCGAGCGCGAGGTGCGGAAGACATCCTCGCCTTCCTCGTCCAGGTCGATATCCCCGACCGAGATCGGCCCGGTCTGGCGGCAGGCGATCGAGGCATTCGAGGGGTCCTCGAACCAGTTGCCCTTGGACAGCCGATCGAAAAGCCCACGCTCGAAATAGGCGATGTGGCAGGTGACGCCCTTGACCTTGGGGTCGGCGATGGCCTCGACGATGATGTCGTTGCCCACCCAGTCGACGTCGATCTCGCCGACCTGTTCGGCACCGGCGGCGCTGGCACAGGCAAGACAGAGGGCGGCGGCAGAGCCGAGGCGGGCGAGGGCGGGGATCATGGCGGTCTCCTGACAGGGGCGCGCCGGGCTGGCGCGCAGACATCTGGCCGCAAAAACGACCGGGGTGCAACGCGAACGCGCGCGCCGCGCGCGCGGTTCCCCGAGGCACGGGGCGCGCGCATGTCATCAGGCCGGAAAAGGTTGCATCACGCTTGCGCGCATCGGCGCTTCCCTGCCGGTGATTTCTGCCGCTTCCGGCGGAAATTTGCCAATGAGCTGAACTGCTTGAAGGGGCCGGAAGATTTCTGCAGGGCGGCGGAACAAACCCCCGGGGATGGTCATTGATGCCTCGAACGCGGCGCATCCTGTGCTGCTTCGAAAGTACCAAAGGAGACTACCATGTTTCGCAATACGATCCTGACCGCTTCGACCGCAATTTTCGCCGCTGGTTCGGCCATGGCCGCAACCTCGGCAACCGCCGTCACCGACCTCAACCTGCGCGCCGGCCCCGGGCCGCACTACGAGATCATCGGCGTGATCGACGCACAGGCCGAGGCCGACGTCGACGGCTGCCTCGAGGAGGCAAACTGGTGCAAGGTGATGTATGACGGCAAGGAAGGCTGGGCCTATGGCGAGTACCTGACCGCGATGGTCGAGGAAAACCCGGTGGCCGTCGTGTCGCCCACCGTGACCGTCGAGACCATCACCTATGACAACTCCAAGGATGCCGAAGCCTTTGCCGGCGCCGGGACCGTGGGTGCCGTGGCAGGCGCGCTGATCGCCGGCCCGGTGGGTGCTGTCGCCGGTGGTCTGCTGGCCGGTTCGGCCGGTGCGGCCGCACAACCTGACGAGCGTGTCGTGACCTATGTCCAGACCAACACGCTGGAGCCGATCTACCTCGAAGGTGAAGTGGTGACGGGCGCCGTGGTGCCGGACACCGTCGAGCTGGTGGAAATTCCGGACGCCGAGCTGCGTTACGTCTACATCAACGGCCAGCCCGTGCTGGTGGAGCCGGAAGAGCGCAAGATCGTCTATGTCGTGCGCTAAGCCGGACAGGTTTGGTAGTGAGTTTCAGGGCAGCCCGCGTGGCTGCCCTTTTTCGTTTGTTCATTTGGCTGGACGCGGGATCAAGGCCGCAGGCCGCCGCGTCCTCGCCGGGCCACCCCTCCGGCCCGGCGATGGGGTGACGTTTGCGCGTCGCTCATTCAAAGCGTGCCAGTGGCGGGGATAAAGCGCACAGACCCAAGGTAGGCTCGCCGGACCGTGGCCCGACAATGACGCTGCTTGAGCGGTTGGTCTGACGCTGAGGACGCGGAATCGAGGCCGCAGGCCGCCGCGTCCTCGCCGGGCCACCCCCATGGCCCGGCGATCGGGTGACGTTTGCGCGTCGCTCATTCAAAGCGCGCCAGTGACGGGGATAAATTGCACAGACCCAAGGGAGGGTCGCCGCGCCGTGGCCCGTCGATGACACGGCTCGCGCGATTGGTCTGACAGTCAGGGCGCGGAACCAAGGCCGCAGGCCGCCGCGTCCTCGCCGGGCCACCCCCTGGCCCGGCGATTGGGTAACGTGAGCGCATCGATCATTCAAAGCGCGCCGGTGGCGGGGATAAACCGCACAGAACCAAGGTAGGATCGCCGGACCGTGGCCCGGCGAGGTCGCGGCTTGAGCGAACCGGGCAGGGCGCTGAAAATGACCCCGCGCACCCCGGCAAACAGAGGCATTGACCGACTCGGCCGCTGCTGTTATCCAATTATTGAACACTCGTTCATTAATCGGGAGGCAAGGGTCATGTTCAACGCGGTGATGGCGTTCGATCTGGGCGAAGACGTAAACGCGCTGCGCGAGATGGTGCACCGCTGGGCGCAGGACCGCGTCCGGCCGATGGCGGGCGAGATCGACGCGAAAAACGAGTTCCCCAACGAGCTCTGGAAGGAAATGGGCGAGCTGGGTCTACTGGGCGTTACCGTGCCCGAGGAATACGGCGGCGCCGGCATGGGTTATCTCGCGCATGTCATCGCGGTCGAGGAAATCGCGCGGGCCTCGGCCTCGGTCTCCCTTTCATATGGCGCGCATTCCAACCTCTGCGTCAACCAGATCAAGCTGAACGGCACCGAGGAGCAGAAGCAGAAATACCTGCCGCGGCTCGTCTCGGGGGAACATGTCGGCGCTCTGGCGATGTCGGAGGCCGGCGCCGGGTCCGACGTGGTGTCGATGAAGCTCAAGGCGGAAAAGCGCAACGATCACTACCGTCTGAACGGCAACAAGTTCTGGATCACCAACGGCCCCGACGCCGATACGCTGGTGGTCTATGCCAAGACCGACCCCGAGGCCGGGTCCAAGGGCATCACGGCCTTCCTGATCGAGAAGGAGATGAAGGGCTTCTCCACCTCGCAGCATTTCGACAAGCTCGGCATGCGCGGCTCGAACACCGCCGAGCTGATCTTCGAGGACGTGGAAGTGCCCTTCGAGAACATCCTCGGTGAAGAGGGCCGGGGCGTGCGCGTTCTTATGTCGGGGCTCGACTATGAACGGGTGGTGCTGGCGGGCATCGGCACCGGCATCATGGCCGCCTGCCTCGACGAGATCATGCCCTACATGGCCGAGCGCAAGCAGTTCGGCCAACCGATCGGGAGCTTCCAGCTGATGCAGGGCAAACTGGCCGATATCTACACCAAGATGAACTCGGCCCGGGCCTATGTCTACGAGGTGGCCAAGGCCTGCGACCGCGGCCAGGTGACCCGTCAGGACGCCGCGGCCTGCTGTCTCTATGCCAGCGAAGAGGCGATGGTGGTGGCGCATCAGGCGGTGCAGGCGATGGGCGGCGCGGGCTTCATGAACGAGACCCCGGTCAGCCGGATCTTCCGCGATGCCAAGCTGATGGAAATCGGCGCCGGCACCAGCGAAATCCGCCGCATGCTGATCGGCCGTGAGATGATGGCCAAGATGGGCTGAGCGGAACCTGCGCTTCCGGGGTCGGGTTGGTTCTCCAACCCGGGCCCGGCAAGGAGGTAAATGATGGGAAGTCTTGTCGATCTGGAGCTCGAGGGCGGCATCCTGCACGGCCAGTTTCACTGGCTGGTGGAGCTGCTGGAATGGTGCGCGGCGCTGGTCGATATCGCCGCGGTGGTGCTGATCCTCTTGGGCGCAGTGCGCTTCATCATAGGGGTCAGCGGCGCCGAGATCTTTCGCCGTGGCGCCGAGCGCGTCAACAAGACCAACCGCGAACGCATCGAGCTGGGCCGCTACATCCTGGCCTCGCTCGAGCTCTTCATCGTGTCGGATATCATCCACACCGCGCTGAGCCTCGCCTTTGCCGACCTGATGTTCCTGGGCTTGCTGGTGGTGATCCGCTCGATCATCTCGTTCTTTCTCGACCGCGAGCTCGAGCAGCTGAAGAAGGACCTGGGGGATTGACCCCGCCGTGCTAGGCTTGTCCCTTGGGAGGAATTCACATGTCAGAGACTGATCAAGCCTTCGCCGGCCTCAAGGCGCTCTATATCAACACCTCGCTGAAACGCGACGGGGAAAAGAGCCATACCCGGCTGCTGATGGGCGCCTCGGGCGACATCATGGCGAAAAACGGCGTCTCGGTGGAGCATGTTCACATGCTCGATCACCAGGTGCCACCGGGCGTCTACCCGGACATGACCGAGCACGGCTGGGCGCAGGACGACTGGCCGCAGCTCTGGGAGAAGGTCAAGGCGGCGCATATCCTCGTGGTCGGCACGCCGCTCTGGCTGGGCGAGGAAAGCTCGGTCTGCCGGGTGCTGATCGAGAGGCTCTACGGCATGTCGGGTGAGCTGAACGACAAGGGGCAGTCGATCTATTACGGCAAGGTCGGCGGCTGCGTGATCACCGGCAACGAGGACGGCATCAAGCACACCGCGATGACCATCGGCTATGCGCTGAGCCATCTCGGCTACACCATCCCGCCGCAGGCCGATTGCGGCTGGATCGGCGAGGCCGGGCCAGGGCCGTCGTATGGCGATGAGCAGGAGGGCGGCGGCCGGGTCGGCTTTGACAACGATTTCACCCGCCGCAACACCACGATCATGACCTGGAACCTGATGCATCTGGCAAAGATGCTGAAGGACGCCGGCGGCTATCCGAACGAAGGCAATGACCGCAATGCCTTCAAGGCCGGTTGCCGGTTCGACTACGAAAACCCGGACTATCGCGCCTGAGATGGGACAGGGGGCGCAGATAACCGGTGGCGCTATGGCGGCCCTCGTGGGGCTGGCCGGCGCCTTGCGGGCCGAGGACGAACTGCCGGAGTTCGCCGCCTGCCTGAGCGCCGAGGCGGATCGCTACGAATGGCGGTTGCAGCTGCACCGCGGGCGCGCGCTCGACGCCGAGGATTTCGATCTCTGGGATGTGCGCGGCGTGGAATATTGCGGCAATATCGGCGTGACCCGCTGTGACCGGTCGGAGGCACCCCTGGACTGCCAGAGGGCACTGACCGCCGAGCAGGAGGCGCTGCATGGCGAGGTGATGGCGGGGCTGCCGGCGCCGGAAGTGACGGGCGAGGGCCTGCCGGAGCGGCTCTATCACACCGCCTGGCATCTGGCGCGGGATGTCTCGGCCGGGCCGGATTGCGCCGGGTCGACCGAGGTGATGGCGACCTGGTGCGCGGCGCGCGAGGCCAACCTGAGGCTCAAGAGCGCGGTGCTGGCCTGGCAGGTCGGGCGTTACCTGGGCCTCGCCCAACCGGCGGTCATCGCCGGCTGGGCCAAGCCGCCACCCCCGCCGCGCCCGAGGCTGCGGCCGGAAGACTGACAGATGAGACAGGACGACAGACCCTCGCGACGAGGGCAGGGATTGCGCAGGAGGCGCGGAATATGAAGCTGACATCGAAGCTTGTGACCGGATCGGAAGCGGCAAAGGCCAATCGCGCGGCGCATGAAGAGGCGCTGCGGGTGGTCCGCGAGGCCGCCGAGGCTGCAGCCGCAGGCGGTGGCGAGAAATCACGCGAACGCCACGTGTCGCGCGGCAAGATGCTGCCGCGCGAGCGGGTGGCCAACCTGCTCGACCCGGGCTCGCCCTTCCTCGAGGTTGGCGCCACGGCGGCGCATGACATGTACGGCGGCGCGGCCCCCGCGGCGGGCGCCATTGCCGGCATCGGCCGGGTGATGGGCCGTCAGGTCATGGTGGTCTGCAACGACGCCACGGTGAAGGGCGGCACCTACTACCCGATGACCGTCAAGAAGCACCTGCGCGCCCAGGAGATCGCCGAGGAGAACCATCTGCCCTGCATCTACCTGGTAGACTCGGGCGGGGCGAACCTGCCCAACCAGGACGAGGTCTTTCCCGACCGCGACCACTTTGGCCGGATCTTCTACAACCAGGCGCGGATGTCGGCCAAGGGGATCGCGCAGATCGCCGTGGTCATGGGCTCCTGCACGGCAGGCGGCGCTTACGTTCCGGCGATGTCGGACGTCACGATCATTGTCAAGGAACAGGGCACGATCTTCCTCGCCGGCCCGCCGCTGGTCAAGGCGGCGACGGGCGAGGTGGTGACCGCCGAGGACCTGGGTGGCGGCGATGTTCACACCCGGCTGTCAGGCGTAGCGGATTACCTGGCCGAGGATGACAGCCATGCTCTGGCGCTGGCGCGGCGGGCCGTGAGCTCGCTCGGCGGCCACGGGGGCGGTGGGTTGCAAACCCACCCTACGGGGACGGCGCCGGCCTATGACCCTGACGAGCTGTTCGACGTGGTGCCGGGGGACCTGCGCACGCCGTATGACATCCGCGAGGTGATCGCGCGGCTGGTCGACGGCTCCTACTTCGACGAGTTCAAGCCGCGCTTTGGCGAGACGCTGGTGACCGGCTTTGCCGAGGTCAACGGCGCCCCGGTGGGGATCGTCGCCAACAACGGCGTTCTGTTTTCGGAAGCGGCGCAGAAGGGCGCGCATTTTGTCGAGCTCTGCTCGCAGCGCAAGACGCCGCTGGTCTTCCTGCAGAACATCACCGGCTTCATGGTCGGTCGGAAATACGAAAACGAAGGCATCGCGCGCCATGGCGCCAAGATGGTGACGGCTGTCGCCACCACCTCGGTGCCGAAGATCACCATGCTGGTCGGCGGCTCCTTTGGCGCCGGCAACTACGGCATGTCGGGCCGGGCCTACCAGCCGCGCTTCCTCTGGACCTGGCCCAACAGCCGGATCTCGGTGATGGGCGGGGCGCAGGCGGCGGGCGTCTTGGCCACGGTGAAACGCGACGCCATCGAACGCTCGGGCGGCAGCTGGAGTGAGGAGGAGGAGGCCGAGTTCAAGCGCCCCACCATCGAGATGTTCGAAGAGCAGAGCCACCCGCTTTATGCCAGCGCGCGGCTCTGGGACGACGGCATCATCGACCCGCGCAAATCGCGCGAGGTGCTGAGCCTGAGCCTGCAGGCGGCGCTCAATGCGCCGATCGAAGACACGCGCTTCGGCGTCTTCCGGATGTGATCGGGGCAGGCGGCATGAGGCGTATTTGCAAAGAGAAGAAGATGCGGACCAGCGAAGGGAAGCACGATGTTTGACACGATCCTGATTGCCAACCGGGGCGAGATCGCCTGTCGGGTGATGAAGACGGCGCAGAGCCTGGGCGTGCGCTGCGTGGCGGTCTATTCCGAGGCCGATGCCGGGGCGGCGCATGTGGCAATGGCCGATGTGGCGCGCTGCATCGGACCGGCGGCGGTGGCCGAGAGCTATCTCAAGGGCGACCGGATCATCGAGGTGGCCCTGGCCGAGGGCGCGCAGGCGATCCACCCGGGCTACGGCTTTCTCAGCGAGAACCCGGAATTCGTGGACGCGGTGGAGGCGGCCGGCCTGACCTTCATCGGGCCCTCGGCCAAGGCGATCCGGGCCATGGGCCTCAAGGACGCGGCCAAGGCGCTGATGCAGGAGGCCGGCGTGCCGGTGGTGCCGGGCTACCACGGGGCCTCGCAGGAGGGGCTGGCGGAACGCGCCGAGGAGATCGGCTATCCGGTGCTGATCAAGGCGGTCGCCGGCGGCGGCGGCAAGGGCATGCGGCTGGTGGAACAGCCCGGAGAGTTCGACCGGGCGCTGGAGTCGGCCCGCGCCGAGGCGCGCACCGCCTTTGGCAATGATGCGGTGCTGATCGAGAAGTTCGTCACCCAGCCGCGCCATATCGAGGTGCAGGTCTTTGGCGATGGCGACCGCGCCGTGCATCTGTTCGAGCGCGACTGTTCGCTGCAGCGCCGGCATCAGAAGGTGATCGAAGAGGCGCCGGCGCCGGGCATGACCGAGGAAATGCGGTCGGCCATGGGCCAGGCGGCGGTGCGCGCCGCCGAGGCCATCGGCTACAAGGGCGCTGGCACGGTCGAATTCATCGTCGATGGCTCTGACGGGCTGCGGCCTGACGGCTTCTGGTTCATGGAGATGAACACCCGCCTGCAGGTGGAACATCCCGTGACCGAGATGATCACCGGGGTCGACCTGGTGGAATGGCAGCTGCGCGTGGCGGCGGGTGAGAGCCTGCCGGCGCAGCAGGAGGACCTGACGATCAACGGCCATGCCTTCGAGGCGCGGCTTTATGCCGAGGACGTGCCGGCGGGGTTCCTGCCCGCCACCGGCCGGCTGACGCATCTGGCCTTCCCCGAAGGCGCGCGGGCCGACACCGGCGTGCGCGGCGGTGACGAGATCAGCCCCTGGTACGACCCGATGATCGCCAAGCTGATCACCCATGGCCCGACTCGCGAGATCGCGCTGAAACGCCTGCGTCAGGCGCTGGCGCGGACCGAAGTGGCAGGCTCGGTGACCAACCTGGCCTTCCTCGGCGCTTTGGCGGCGCATGAGGGTTTTGGCCGTGGCGAGGTCGACACCGGGCTGATCGGCCGCGAGATCAAGGCGCTGACCGCGGTGCCGGAAGAGAACGCCGCGGCGCTGGCGCAGGCGGCGCTGGTCGAGGCCGGGCTCTGGGAAGGCGACGGCTGGGCCACCGGCTTCACGCTCTGGCAGCCGCTGGCGCGGATTCTGGTGCTGGACGAGGGCGAGACGCGCCACGTGCTGAGACTGATGAGCCGGGGGCCGGGGGCCTGCGATGTCGAGATCGGTGACCAGGTGATCGAGGCGCGTCGTGGCCCGGGTGGCTGGACGCTGGACGGCAAGGCGGCCTGGCCTTTTGCGGTGGCGGGTGACGTGGTGACGGTCTTTGCCGACTACGGCCGCGCCTACCGGGTGATCCGGGCGCTCGACCGGGCGGCGGGGGCGGCCAGCGATGCCTCGGTGATCGAGGCGCCGATGCCGGGACTGGTGCAGAAGGTCGACGTCACCGGGGGGCAGGAGGTTCAGGCAGGCGACCGTCTGGCGGTGCTCGAAGCGATGAAGATGGAACATGCGCTGACCGCGCCGCGCGATGGTGTGGTGGCCGAGGTGCTGGTCACGGCCGGCGCGCAGGTCGAGGCTGGGGCCGCGCTGATCCGGCTGGCAGATGCCGAGGACGACGCCGCATGATCCGATTGCACCACGTGCCGCTGGGGCGCTCGTTCCGGGTGCTCTGGCTGATGGAGGAGCTGGGGCTCGATTTCGAGGTGGCCTATTACTCGATCCGCGACGGCTCGATGCGGACGCCGGAGTTTCGCGCGCTTTCGCCGGCGGGCCGTGTGCCGGCGCTGGAATACGGCGACCGCGTGCTGTTCGAGAGCGCGGCGATCCTGCAGTGGCTGTGCGAGACCCATCCGGAGCCCAAGCTGCAGCCCACGCCGGGCGAGGCGGAGCGGGCGCGCTACCTCGAGTTCCTGTCCTATTCCGAGACAATTGGTTGTCTCGTCGAGAACCTCAACCTCAACCGGGTCTTCCTGCATGACCCGGCGGATGCCTCGCCGGTGGTGATCAAGCTGCTGACCGCGCGGCTTCGGGCGGCGCTGAAGGCCATTGAGGAGCGCTGGGCGCAGGACTATTGCCTGAGCACCGGCTTTTCGGCGGCGGACGTGATGTTCGCCTACGGCTTCGAGCTGGCGCGCTACTACGTGCGCTTTGACGAGTTCCCGAAGCTGCAGGCCTATTGGGACCGTCTTAAGGAACGACCTGCCTACCAGCGTGCCAAGGCGCGCGATGGCGAGCAGGATCTCTATGACCGGGACTTCTATCCCTTGCCGGAGGCATGAGTATGGCCGAGAGCGTCGAAATCTTCGAAGTCGGCCCGCGCGACGGGCTGCAGAACGAGAAACGCCGGATACCCACGGCAGAGAAGATCGCGCTGGTCGATTGCCTCAGCCGCGCCGGGTTTCGCCGGATCGAATGCGCCAGCTTCGTCTCGCCGAAATGGGTGCCGCAGATGGCGGATTCCGGCGAGGTGCTGGCCGGGATCACGCGGGCGACGGGCGTGTCTTACGCTGCGTTGACGCCGAACCTGCGCGGGCTCGAGGGCGCCGTGGCGGCCAGGGCCGACGAGGTGGCAATCTTTGGTTCGGCCTCGGAGGGGTTCTCAAAGGCCAATATCAACGCGACCATCGCCGAAAGCCTTGACCGCTTCCGCCCGGTGGCCGAGGCGGCCAGGGCGCAGGGCCTGCCGGTCAGGGGCTATGTCTCCTGCGTGGTGGAATGTCCCTATGATGGCGCGACGCCCCCGGCCTCGGTGGCGCGGGTGGCCAAGGCGCTGCTGGACATGGGTTGCTACGAGATTTCGCTGGGCGACACCATCGGGCGGGCGACGCCCGAGGGGATCACCGAAATGCTCGAGGCGGTGACGCAGGAGGTGCCGGCGGCGAAACTGGCCGGACATTACCACGACACCGCCGGCCGGGCGCTCGACAATATCGAGGCCTCGCTGGCCCAGGGCCTGCGGGTCTTTGACGCGGCGGTCGGGGGCTTGGGCGGTTGCCCCTATGCGCCCGGCGCGGCGGGCAACGTGGCGACCGAGGCGGTGGCCGAGCGGCTGGCGGCGCTTGGGTATGATACCGGGCTCGACCTCGCGGTAATTGCCGAGGCGGCGGAGATGGCCCGACAGATGCGCGTGGCGCGGGAGACGGACGATGTATGAGACGATAAGAACCGAGACCGATGCGCGCGGCATGGCGACCCTGACGCTGGCGCGGAGCGAGAAACACAACGCCATGTCGGCGCAGATGCTCGACGACCTGGTGGCGGCCTGCACGGCGCTGGGCGCGGATGATGCGGTGCGGGTTGTGGTGCTGGCGGCCGAGGGCAAGACCTTCTGCGCCGGTGGCGACCTCGGCTGGATGCGCCAACAGTTCGAGATGGATGCAGCCACCCGGCGGCGCGAGAGCGCCAAGCTCTCGGTGATGCTGCAGGCGCTCGACACCCTGCCCAAGCCGCTGATCGGCCGGGTGCAGGGCAACAGCTTCGGCGGCGGTATGGGGCTGATGTCGGTCTGCGACGTGGTGGTGGCGGCCGAGACCGCCAAGTTCGGCTTTACCGAAACCCGGCTGGGGCTGATCCCGGCCAATATCGGGCCCTTCGTGCTGCGCCGCATGGGGCCGGCGATGGCGCGGCGGGTCTTCATGTCGGCGCGGATCTTCGACACCGACGAGGCGATCTCGCTGGGTCTGGTGGCGCGCGCCGTGCCCGTTGAGGCGCTGGACGAGGCTGTCGAGGCCGAGGTCGCGCCCTACCTTGCCTGTGCGCCCGGCGCGGTGGCCGAGGCCAAGGCGTTGATCCGCGCTCTGGGCGGCGGTGTCAGCCAGGACGAGATGGATTTTGCCGCCGGTGCCCTGGCCGAACGCTGGGAAAGCGCCGAGGCGCAGGAGGGCATCGCCGCCTTCTTCGACAAGCGCAAACCCGGCTGGGCCTGAGCGCGCAAGGCCCGTGCGCCGCCCTCACCGGCGGCGCAACCTGCCGTTAGCGCGAACAAATCGGGCCGGATTGCCGCAGCGGCCCCGGGCCATACCCCGGAAAATCCCTCGGAAATGCCTGAATTCCGGGGGTTTCCCCGACCCATCTAATATCGCTATTCTCTCTCGGGTGGATTGACCCCCTTGGGCGGCGGGGATAAACCCGGACCAAGCCCAGCGAGCCATTTGAGCGCACGCCCGATCCGCGTGCTGAAAGGAGCCTGCCCCGTGGAAGAGATGCTCAGGGAATATCTTCCCATTCTCGTCTTTCTCGCCGTTGCCGTCGGACTTGGCATTGTCCTCATCCTGGCCGCCGTGATCCTCGCCGTCCGCAACCCGGACCCCGAGAAGGTTTCGGCCTACGAATGCGGCTTCAACGCCTTCGATGACGCCCGGATGAAATTCGACGTGCGCTTCTACCTCGTCTCTATCCTCTTCATCATCTTCGACCTCGAGATCGCCTTCCTGTTTCCCTGGGCGGTCAGCTTCCGCGATGTGAGCATGGTCGGCTTCTGGTCGATGATGGTGTTCCTCGCCGTGCTCACCATCGGCTTTGCCTACGAATGGAAGAAGGGGGCGCTGGAATGGCAGTGAACCAGACACCCGAGCCCGATGTCACCGACGTTCAGGGTATCGGCGAACAGCATGACCGGGTGAAATCCGGGGCCTCGGCCCAGGCGGCAATCCTGCCGCCGAGCCTGCCGTCCGACACCCAGATGCTCAACGCCGAGCTGCAGGACAAGGGCTTCCTGCTGACCTCGACCGAGGACATCATCAACTGGGCGCGCACCGGCAGCCTGCACTGGATGACATTCGGCCTGGCCTGTTGCGCCGTCGAGATGATGCACACCTCGATGCCGCGCTACGACGCCGAGCGCTTCGGCATCGCGCCGCGCGCCTCTCCGCGCCAGTCCGACGTGATGATCGTCGCGGGCACGCTGACCAACAAGATGGCGCCGGCGCTGCGCAAGGTCTACGACCAGATGCCCGAGCCGCGCTACGTGATCTCGATGGGCAGCTGCGCCAATGGCGGCGGCTATTATCACTACAGCTACTCGGTGGTGCGCGGCTGTGACCGGATCGTTCCGGTCGACATCTACGTTCCGGGCTGCCCGCCGACGGCAGAGGCGCTGCTCTATGGCCTGATGCAGCTGCAACGCAAGATCCGCCGCACCGGCACGATCGCAAGGTAGGGGGCAGGGCATGACCGCAGCACTCAAAGAGCTTGGCACCCATATCGAGCTGAAACGCACCGACTGTGTGCTCGGCTGGTCGGTCGACCATGGCGAGCTGACCGTCAATGTCACCCCGGCCAACCTGACCGGCCTGGTGGAGTTCCTGCGCAGCGACCCGAACTGCCAGTTCTCGTCGCTGGTCGACATCACGGCAGTCGACTACCCCGAGCGGCAGAAGCGCTTCGACGTGGTCTATCACTTCCTGTCGATGTACCAGAACCACCGCATCCGCCTGCGGCTGTCGATCCGGGAAGAGACGATGGTGCCCTCCATCACCACCATCCACCCCTCGGCCAACTGGTTCGAGCGCGAGGTGTTCGACATGTTCGGCATCCTGTTCTCCGGCCACCCCGACCTGCGCCGCATCCTGACCGACTATGGCTTTCGCGGCTTCCCGCTGCGCAAGGACTTCCCGACCACCGGCTATACCGAGGTGCGCTACGACGAGGCGCTCAAGCGCGTGGTCTATGAGCCCGTCAAGCTGGTGCAGGAATACCGGCAGTTCGACTTCATGAGCCCCTGGGAGGGTGCCGAGTACATCCTGCCCGGCGATGACAAGGTGGCGCCGGACGGCCATGTCAGCAAGGAGGCCAAGTGATGGGTACCGTGATCTGGCTTATCATGGCCGTGCTCACCATCATCCCGATGATGAAGCTGCTGCCGCATTTCGGATATGACAAGCTCTGGGCGCTGGCCTGCGTGATCCCGCTGGGCACGCTCATTCTGCTGTGGCTGATGGCCGCCAAGCTTCAGGAAATGGAGAAGCGCTGATGATGGACGGCTCCAAGTTCGACGACGGCAGCACCGACGCGCTGTCGGGTGAACAGAAAATCCGCAACTTCAACATCAACTTCGGCCCGCAACACCCTGCGGCGCACGGGGTTCTCCGGCTGGTGCTCGAGCTTGACGGCGAGATCGTCGAGCGCTGCGATCCGCATATCGGTCTGCTGCACCGTGGCACCGAAAAGCTGATGGAGAGCCGCACCTACTTGCAGAACCTGCCGTATTTCGACCGGCTCGATTACGTCGCGCCGATGAACCAGGAACACGCCTGGTGCCTGGCGATCGAAAAGCTGACCGGTGTCGAGGTGCCGCGCCGCGCCTCGCTGATCCGGGTGCTCTATTCCGAGATCGGCCGCATCCTCAACCACCTGCTCAACATCACCACCCAGGCGATGGACGTGGGCGCGCTGACCCCGCCGCTCTGGGGCTTCGAGGAACGCGAAAAGCTGATGGTGTTCTACGAGCGGGCCTGCGGCGCGCGTCTGCACGCGGCCTATTTCCGCCCCGGCGGCGTTCACCAGGACCTGCCGCCCGACCTGATCGACGATATCGAGACCTGGGCGCATGAGTTCCCCAAGGTGGTCGCCGACATCGACGGCCTGCTGACCGAGAACCGCATCTTCAAGCAGCGCAACGCCGATATCGGCGTGATCACCGAGGAAGACATACAGCAGTGGGGTTTCTCCGGCGTCATGGTGCGCGGCTCGGGCCTGGCGTGGGACCTGCGGCGGGCGCAGCCTTATGAATGCTACGACGAGTTCGACTTCCGGATCCCGGTGGGCAAGAATGGCGACTGCTACGACCGCTACCTCGTCCGTATGGAAGAGATGCGCCAGTCGCTCAAGATCATCCACCAGGCGATCGAGAAACTGCGCGCGCCGGAGGGGCAGGGCGACATCCTCGCCCGTGGCAAGATCACCCCGCCGAAACGCGCCGAGATGAAGACCTCGATGGAAGCGCTGATCCATCACTTCAAGCTCTATACCGAAGGCTTCCACGTGCCCGCGGGCGAGGTTTATGCCGCCGTCGAGGCCCCCAAGGGCGAGTTCGGCGTCTACCTCGTGTCCGACGGAACCAACAAGCCCTACCGCGCCAAGCTGCGCGCGCCGGGCTTCCTGCACCTGCAGGCGATGGATTATGTCGCCACCGGCCACCAGCTGGCCGACGTGGCGGCGATCATCGGTACGATGGACGTGGTGTTCGGGGAGATTGACCGGTGAAGACAGTGCGTTACGGCCTTTTCCTCTCCCCCGTTCTGGCGCTTGCCGGCTGCATGGACATGCCGCCCAGCGGCACCGGTATCGAAGACCTCGCGGCCTATGATGCCGCCGTGGCCACGGTCGGCTGTCAGCTGGTGACCGAGGCCGATTACGGTGCGGTCCAGTTCCAGGCCGGCCTGACCCGCGAGCAGACGATTGCCATCACCGAGCAGCGGCTGGCCCGCGACGAGGCGGTGCGGCTCGACAGCGGCGGCGTGCGCCTGATCAGCGGGAGTTGCGCCGCGTGAGGACCCAAGTCCGCACATATGACCTTGCGGGGCGGGGCGCATGACGGCGCCCGGCACTGGCAAACCCGTGCGCGACACCTCGACCGTCGTGCTGGCGGCGTCGACCCTGGTGGCGGCGCTGTTCGTGGCCGTTCAGGCCTGGTATGCGCGCACCTCCTTTGTCGAGGCCTCGGAAACCCGCTTTCTCGAACGCAAGCTCGACATCTGCTTCGACAATTTCGACGCTGCCGCCCAGCTTGACCTCAAGCTGCGCGCCGCGGTGCCGGAAATGGCGACGCAGGAGGTCTGGCCGCCGCAGGTGGTGGTCCAGACACCCGAGCGGCTGGCGGTGTTCCACCGCGAGGTGGTGCCGCGTCTCGATGCTCTGGACGCCGGGCTGACCAAGGCCAGCGTGCTGGAAAGCCTCGACAAATACCGGGCCTACCTGGCCCAGAAAATCCGCGGCCTGTCGAAACGGCTGATGGATATCTCGCCGGGCGATCTGAGCCCCGAGAACAAGGATACACAAGCGGTCTTTGCCGCGCTGAGCGAATTTCTGGGTGGTCAGTACCAGGTCCTGACCGGTTGCCGCCTGGTTGCGGAAGGAAAAGCCTGATGCTGCGACGTCTCTATCCCGATCAACCCGAAAGCTTTGCCTTCACCGAGGCCAACCTGGCCTGGGCCGAAGCGCAGGTGACGAAATATCCCGAGGGCCGGCAGGCCAGCGCGGTGATCCCGCTGCTGTGGCGCGCGCAGGAGCAGGAAGGCTGGCTGACCCGCCCGGCGATCGAACATGTCGCCGACATGCTGGGCATGGCCTATATCCGGGTGCTCGAAGTGGCCTCGTTCTACTTCATGTTCCAGCTGCAACCGGTTGGCAGCGTGGCGCATTTCCAGGTCTGCGGCACCACGTCCTGCATGATCTGCGGCGCCGAGGACCTGATCGGCGTCTGCCGCGAGAAGATCGCCCCGGCGGCGCATCAGCTCTCTGAGGATGGCCGCTTCTCCTGGGAAGAGGTGGAATGCCTCGGCGCCTGCGCCAATGCGCCGATGGTGCAGATCGGCAAAGATTACTACGAGGATCTCACCGCCGAGCGCTTTGCCGAGATCATCGACGAGATGGCCGCAGGCCAGGTGCCGGTGCCGGGGCCGCAGAACGGTCGCTATACCTCTGAACCCGCCTCGGGGCTGACCAGCCTCACCGAGGGCGCCGACGACCGTCACCAGTACAACGCCTCGGTGCAGCTCGCGACCGACATCGGCGACACGATCAAGCGGATCGACGGCACCGAGGTCGAACTGCGCGCGCCCTGGCAGAAGGGTGCCAACCATGGCGATGCCCCGGCCAGCGTGACCGCGCCGATGACCGAGCCGCTGCGCCCGACCGAGGATGAGCCGGCCGACGAGACCGGCTATGACAACCGCGAGGCCGAGGCCACCACCAAGGGCCACCCGATCTCCTCGCGCTCGCCCAAGACCGATGCCGAGGCCGCGGGCCACCCGACGGCGGATGCCGAGGACATCACCGCAGATGTCGACGACAAGGCCGAGGACACCAAATCCACCGCCAAGCCCAAGGTGAAACCCGCAGCCAAGGCCGAAGAGCCGCAGGGCGAGGCGGTCAACGTCGGCCAGCGCCCGCAGGCGCTGGACGGGCCGCGCGACGGCAAACCCGACGATCTCAAGAAGATCAAGGGCATCGGGCCGAAGCTGGAGAAGATGTGCCACCGGCTGGGCTTCTACCATTTCGACCAGATCGCCGGCTGGAGCGAGGAAGAGGTCGCCTGGGTCGATCACAATCTCGAAGGCTTCAAGGGCCGGGTGACCCGCGACGACTGGATGTCTCAGGCCAAAGTACTAGCCGAAGGTGGAGAGACTGACTCTGCCGCCCGTGATACAAAGTGAGGTGTTCCAGAACATCGACACCAGGAAAACGGGAGACAGGATCATGACCAGGACCACCAAGGGAAAGTGCAGCACCGCCTGCTGGAGAGGCTCCGCCGCGGCGGGGGCCTTGTTGTTCGTGATCCTTCTGTCCACCGGCACCGGCTTCTTCAGCGCGCTGCTGATCGGGCTGGTGGTCTATGGTCTGATGGGCTTTGGCCTGACGATGACGATGTGCGGCGATGCCAAGCGGGGCGCAGCGGTGAGCCAGAGCGCTGCCGCCGCCGGCACCAGCACGGCCGCAGCACCCGCCGGCACCGTGGCCCCGACGCCGCAACCGGCGCCCGAGCCCGTGGTCGATCCTGCGCCCGCGGGAGAGCCCGAGCCCGTGGCAGAGCCGGAAGCGCCCGCCGCGGCCCGCGTCAGCCCCTCGGCGTCGCTGGACGGCGAGGCGGAACTGGCCGGTCGCAAGGGCGAATGGCGCTACGAGGACAAGGGTCAGGCGGCCGAGAGGGCAGAGCCCGCGCCGGTCGAGGTGGCGCCCGAGCAGGCGGCCCCGGCAGAGGCCGCCCCCGAACCGACACCGGCAACCAAAGCCGAGGCACCGGCCCGGCCATTGATCACACCCTCTGCCGTCCTCGCGGGCGAGGCAGAGCTGAGCACACGCAAGGGCAGCTGGCGCTACGAGCGTCCGGCAGGCTGACACAGGACAAAGGGCATGACACGCGAGACAGAGCAACAGATCGCACGGCAGGGGCGCCTCACGGCGCTGGTGATCGCCGGCACGATGCTGCTCTGGCTCGCGGCCCAGTTCATCGGGCCAAGGATCGGTCTGGCGGGGCGTTATGCGCTCCTGATCGATCTTCTGGCCTTGGCGGCGTTCATCTGGGCGTTCGTCAATATCTATCAGATCTGGCGCAAGCGTCAGGGCAACTAAAAGGTGGCATCGCACATGCTTCAGGATCAGGACCGGATCTTTACCAACATCTACGGGATGCATGACCGGACTCTGGACGGCGCAAGGAAGCGCGGCCACTGGGACGGCACCGCCGACATCCTCGAGAAGGGTCGCGACTGGATCATCGACCAGATGAAGGCCAGCGGGTTGCGCGGTCGTGGCGGGGCGGGCTTTCCCACCGGTCTGAAATGGTCCTTCATGCCCAAGGAAAGCGACGGTCGCCCGGCTTATCTGGTGGTCAACGCCGACGAATCCGAGCCCGGCACCTGCAAGGACCGCGAGATCATGCGCCATGATCCGCACACGCTGATCGAAGGCTGCCTGATCGCCAGCTTCGCCATGCAGGCCCATGCCTGCTACATCTACATCCGCGGCGAATACATCCGCGAGCGCGAGGCGCTGCAACTGGCCATCGACGAGGCCTATGATGCGGGTCTCGTGGGGCGCAATGCCGCCGGCTCGGGCTATGATTTCGACATCTACCTGACCCATGGCGCCGGCGCCTATATCTGCGGCGAGGAAACCGCCCTGATCGAAAGCCTCGAAGGCAAGAAGGGCATGCCCCGGATGAAGCCGCCGTTCCCGGCGGGCGCGGGGCTTTATGGTTGCCCGACCACCGTCAACAACGTCGAGTCGATCGCCGTGGTGCCGACCATCCTGCGCCGGGGGCCCGAGTGGTTCGCCGGTTTCGGCCGCGCCAACAACGCCGGCACCAAGCTGTTCGCGATCTCCGGCCACGTCGAAAACCCCTGCGTCGTCGAAGAGGCGATGTCGATCTCCTTTGAAGAGCTGATCGACAAGCATTGCGGTGGCATCCGTGGCGGCTGGAAGAACCTGCTGGCGGTGATCCCCGGCGGTTCTTCGGTGCCCTGCGTCCGCGGCGAGCACATGAAGGACGCGATCATGGACTTCGACTACCTCCGCAACGAGCTGGGCTCCGGCCTCGGCACCGCGGCGGTGATCGTGATGGACAAGCAGACCGACATCATCAAGGCGATCTGGCGGCTGTCCAAGTTCTACAAGCACGAGAGCTGCGGCCAGTGCACGCCCTGCCGCGAAGGCACCGGCTGGATGATGCGGGTGATGGATCGTCTGGTGCGCGGCGAGGCCGAGGTCGAGGAGATCGACATGCTCTTTGACGTGACCAAGCAGGTCGAGGGCCATACCATCTGCGCGCTAGGCGACGCGGCGGCCTGGCCGATCCAGGGCCTGATCAAGAACTTCCGCGAGGAGATCGAGGACCGGATCAAGGCGCAGAAGACCGGGCGCATGGGCGCCATGGCGGCGGAGTGACCTGATGCGCAGCCTGATCCTCCCGCTTGTTGCCTGCCTCGGCCTCGCTGCCTGCGATGGCGTGCGAAGCTTCTTCACGTCGGAGCGGGTGACCTTTGACGGCGTGGCCTTTCGCGGCCAGGCCAAGGCGGTGGACAAGTCCGACCGGCGGCATTTTATCGCCTCGGCCGGGCCCGCCTCGCGCAGCATGGCGGGGGCACGCGAAGCGGTGCGCTATCAGGGCACGCGCTACTGCATCCTCAACTTCGGCATCTCCGACATCGCGTGGGAGATATCGCCGGAAACCGAGGTTCTGCCGATGGACGGTGACAAGGTGGTGTTGAAAGGGCGGTGTCTGGAATGAAACGGTTTGCTTTTGTGATCACCCTCGCGCTGGCCGGGCCCGCGCTGGCACTGCCGCCCTTGTCGACGGTGGGGCCGATCAACGACGGGCTGCGGTCGATCATGATCGCCGATCAGATCCGCATTGCCTGTCCTTCGATCAGCCCGCGGATGATCACCGCCTGGTCCTTCATTCGGGGGCTCGAGGCGGAGGCGCGGAAAATGGGCTACAGTGAGACCCAGATCGAGGATTTCGTCGAGAGCAAGTCCGAGCGCAAGCGCCTCGAGAGCGAGGCGGCGGCCTACATGAAGGCGCGCGGCGTGGTTGGCGGCAAGCCCGAGACCTATTGCGCGCTGGGGCGTCAAGAGATCGAGAAGGGCAGCCAGATCGGCGCCTTTCTGAAAGTGAAGTGAGAGCCATGAGCGACCTGAAAAAGATCATCATCGACGGCAAGGAAGTGGAAGTGGACGGGGCGATGACCCTGATCCAGGCCTGCGAGGTCGCCGGCATCGAAGTGCCGCGTTTCTGCTATCACGAACGTCTGTCGATCGCCGGCAACTGCCGCATGTGCCTTGTCGAAGTGGTGGGTGGCCCGCCCAAGCCCGCGGCCTCTTGCGCCATGCAGGTGCGCGACCTGCGCCCCGGTCCCGAGGGCCAGCCGCCGGTGGTCAAGACCAACTCGCCGATGGTCAAGAAGGCCCGCGAAGGGGTGATGGAGTTCCTGCTCATCAACCACCCGCTCGACTGTCCGATCTGCGATCAGGGCGGCGAATGCGACCTGCAGGATCAGGCGATGGCTTACGGCGTGGATTTCTCGCGCTACCGCGAGCCCAAGCGCGCCGTTGACGATCTTGATCTGGGTCCGCTGGTCGAAACCCACATGACCCGCTGCATCTCCTGCACCCGCTGCGTGCGCTTCACCACCGAGGTCGCGGGCATCACCCAGATGGGGCAAACCGGGCGCGGCGAGGATGCCGAGATCACCGCCTATCTCGGCGAAACGCTCGACAGCAACCTGCAGGGCAACATCATCGATCTCTGCCCGGTGGGCGCGCTGGTGTCGAAACCCTACGCCTTTACCGCCCGCCCGTGGGAGCTGACCAAGACCGAGACCATCGACGTGATGGATGCGTTGGGGTCCAACATCCGGGTTGACACCAAGGGCCGCGAAGTGATGCGCATCCTGCCGCGCAACAATGACGCGGTGAACGAGGAATGGATTTCCGACAAGACCCGCTTCGTCTGGGACGGGCTGCGCCGCCAGCGGCTCGACAAGCCCTACATCCGCGAGAACGGCAAGCTGCGTCCGGCGACCTGGGGCGAAGCCCTGGCCCGGGCCGCAGAGGCCCTGAAAGGGGCCGAGAAGGCCGCGGGCCTGGTCGGTGATCTCGCACCGGTCGAGGCCGCCTATGCGCTCAAGCAGCTGATCGAAGGGCAGGGCGGCAGCGTCGAATGCCGCACCGATGGCGCCAAGCTGCCGGCGGGCAACCGTTCGGCCTATGTCGGTACCGCCGCGATCGAGGATATCGACAGCGCCGGCGCGATCATGCTGATCGGCTGCAACCCGGCGGTCGAGGCCCCGGTGCTCAACGCCCGCATCCGCGGTGCCTGGGCGCGCGGCGCCAAGGTCGGCGTGGTGGGCGAGGCGGTCGATCTGACCTATGACTACTTCCACATCGGCACCGGCCGCGCGGCCCTGCAGAAGCTGGTCGACGGCGACAATTCCGACGCGCTCAGCCGCGAGACGCTGGTCATCATCGGCCAGGGCGCGCTGCGCGAGGCCGACGGCGAGGCGGTGCTGGCCAAGGCGATGGCCTTTGCCGCCCATACCGAGAGCAAGTTCCTGGTGCTGCATGGTGCGGCCAGCCGCGTCGGCGCGATGGACATTGGCGCGGTGACCGAGGGTGGCATGGACGCGGCGCTAGATGGCGCCGACGTAGTCTACAACCTCGGTGCCGACGAGATCGAGATCGGCGAAGGCCCCTTCGTGATCTACCAGGGCAGCCATGGTGACCGCGGCGCGCACCGTGCCGACGTGATCCTGCCGGGTGCGGCCTATACCGAGGAAAACGGTCTTTTCGTCAACACCGAGGGCCGGCCTCAGTTGGCGCTGCGTGCCGGTTTCGCGCCGGGCGAGGCAAAGGAAAACTGGGCGATCCTGCGGGCGCTCTCGGGCGAACTGGGTGCGAAACTGCCCTTCGACAGCCTCGCGCAGCTGCGCCAGGCGCTGGTCAAGGCACACAAGCATCTGGGCAAGGTCGACGAACTGGCCGAGAACACATGGCAACCGCTCGACAGCGACAAGCCGCTGGGCGACGCGGATTTCCGCAATGCGGTCAGCGACTTCTACCTGACCAACCCGATTGCCCGCGCCAGCGCCCTGATGGCCGAGCTGAGCGCCGCCCACAAGGCCCGGACGGAGAAGCGAATTGCGGCTGAATGATCCGGCATATCCCGATATGGCTCCGGGCAGCAGTGCTGCCCGCGATGGCGCTTGCGGGGTGCGAGGTGTCTGACCGCGCAGGCGATATCCCGTTCGAGCCCGACTACCGGGGCATCGAGACCCGCCTGCTCGAAGGCGATCTGGTCAACTTCCACGTGAAGATGACCGGTGCGCGCGATGTGCGGGACGTTGCGGATTACGCCGAATGCGCCGCGGCGCAATATGCGCTGATCCGCGGCTACGGATTTGCCCGCCACGTGCGGACGACAAGCGAAGTTGAGTCTGGCCTTTGGCGGGGGGATGCGGTTTACACCATCTCGCCAGCGCTGCCCGACGGATTGAAGACGATTGATGCCGAAGTTGTGGTGGCCAACTGCCGCGAACGACGCATTCCGACTGTGTGAGGGACCATGGCTGAATTCTTTACTACCCCGCTCGGGATTGGTCTCACGATCCTGGCGCAGTGCCTTGCGGTGCTGGGCTTCGTGATGATCTCGCTGCTGTTCCTCGTCTACGGCGACCGCAAGATCTGGGCCGCTGTCCAGATGCGCCGCGGCCCCAACGTGGTGGGGGTCTTCGGGCTGCTGCAATCGGTGGCCGATGCGTTGAAATACGTGGTCAAGGAAGTGGTGGTGCCCGCCGGCGCCGACAAGCCGGTGTTCTTCCTCGCGCCGCTGATGTCCTTTGTGCTGGCGGTGATCGCCTGGGCGGTGATCCCCTTTGCCGACGGCTGGGTGTTGTCGGAAATCAACGTCGCCATCCTCTACGTCTTCGCGGTCTCCTCGCTCGAGGTCTACGGCGTGATCATGGGCGGCTGGGCGTCGAACTCCAAGTATCCCTTCCTCGGATCGCTGCGCTCGGCGGCGCAGATGATCTCCTACGAGGTCTCGATCGGTCTGATCATCATCGGCGTGATCCTGTCGTCCGGGTCGATGAACTTCGGCGAGATCGTCGCAGCCCAGGACGGCCGCTTCGGCTTCTTCTCGTGGTACTGGCTGCCGCATTTCCCGATGGTCTTCCTGTTCTTCATCTCGGCCCTGGCTGAAACCAACCGCCCGCCCTTCGACCTGCCAGAGGCCGAATCCGAGCTGGTGGCAGGTTACCAGGTGGAATATTCCGCGACGCCTTTCCTTCTGTTCATGGCTGGCGAATACATCGCCATCTTCCTGATGTGCGCGCTGACCTCGCTGCTGTTCTTCGGCGGCTGGCTGTCGCCGATCCCGGGCCTGCCCGACGGCGCCTTCTGGATGGTGCTGAAGATGGCCTTCTTCTTCTTCATCTTCGCGATGGTGAAGGCGATCACCCCGCGCTACCGCTACGACCAGCTGATGCGCCTTGGCTGGAAGGTCTTTCTGCCGTTCAGCCTTGTCTGGGTGGTCTTCGTGGCCTTCGCGGCGAAGTTCGACTGGTTCTGGGGCGCTTATGCCCGCTGGGCCGTGGGAGGCTGAGATGACCGATCTGAAAGACGCAATTCTCGACGCGAAATACATCGACATGGTGTCGCTGGCGGATTTCGTGGTGCAGGACTGCGGGCTGCCCGACTATGACGACGACGGCAACCCGTTGCCGCAGCAGAACGAGATCGCCGCCGCGATCTTTCGCTGGGCGGCCCGGCAGAACGCGGCGCCGGAACCGGCGGCCGCGGCCGAAGACGACAAGCGCAACTGGCCAAACATCGGCAAGCTGCCGGAAAAAACCAGCGGCAAAGGGGACGAGTGATGGCTGATATCGACTATGGCCGCGCGGCCAAGTACTTCCTGCTTCAGGACTTCTTCCAGGGCTTCAAGCTCGGGCTGAAATACTTCTTTGCTCCCAAGGCGACGCTGAACTATCCGCACGAAAAGGGCCCGCTCAGCCCGCGGTTCCGCGGCGAGCACGTGCTGCGGCGCTATCCCAACGGCGAGGAACGCTGCATCGCCTGCAAACTGTGCGAGGCGATCTGCCCGGCGCAGGCCATCACCATCGACGCCGAACCGCGCGAGGACGGCAGCCGCCGCACCACGCGCTACGACATCGACATGACCAAGTGCATCTACTGCGGCTTCTGCCAGGAGGCCTGCCCGGTGGATGCCATCGTCGAGGGGCCGAACTTCGAGTTCGCCACCGAGACCCGCGAAGAGCTGTTCTACGACAAGGCCAAGCTGCTGGAAAACGGCGACCGCTGGGAAGCTGAAATTGCCGCCAATCTCGCCGTGGACGCGCCCTACAGATGACCGCTGGAAAAACCCCGTTCGAGCTGATGATGGAGCAGGCGCAGGAGATGGCCAAGGCCTTTAACCCGGCGCTCGAGACCTTTTCGCCCAAGGGCTACGAGTCGCTCTGGCCGACCATGCCCAAGGAGATGATGGAGATGGCCTTTGGCCGCGGCATCTCGAAAGAGGGGCTCGATGCCAAGACGCGGCTTCTGCTGACGCTCGCCGGGCTGACCATGCAGGGTGCCCAGGCCGAGACGCCGTTCCGCATGACCGTGCGCCACGCCCGAGAGGCCGGGGCCACCAAGGATGAAATCGCCGAGACCATCGCCCAGATGTCGATGTTTGCCGGCCTTCCCGCCATGACCCGTGCGATGGACCTCGCCCGCGATGTCATGGACGACAAAGAGGATGACGAAAAATGACCGTCTTCGCCTTTTACCTCTTCGCGCTCAGCACCCTGGCCGGCGGGCTGTTCACCGTTGTCAGCCGCAATCCGGTGCATTCGGTGCTCTGGCTGATCCTTGCCTTCCTGTCTGCGGCGGGGCTGTTCGTCCTGCTGGGGTCGGAATTCGTGGCGATGCTCTTGATCATCGTCTACGTCGGCGCGGTGGCGGTGCTCTTCCTCTTCGTGGTGATGATGCTCGACGTCGATTTCGCCGAGCTCAAGGCCGAGATGGCGCAATACATGCCGCTGGCGCTGCTGATCGGGGTGATCCTGGTGATGCAGGTCGGCATGGCAGTGGGCGCCTGGCACACCTCCGAGGCGGCCGAGGGTCTGCGCGCCCATGTGACGCCAGTCGATGTGCACAACACCCATGCCCTGGGCGTGATCCTGTATGACCATTACTTCCTGCTGTTCCAGCTGGCGGGCCTGATCCTGCTGGTGGCGATGATCGGCGCAATCGTTCTGACCCTGCGCCACCGCCAGGACGTCAAGCGGCAGAACGTGCTGGCGCAGATGTACCGCGATCCGGCCAAGGCGATGGAGCTGAAGGACGTGAAACCGGGGCAGGGGCTGTAAGGACCGCGGCCCGCGACGAGACAAAGACACCCCGGGCCTGCCGGGCGACGCAAGACCAGAACAGGGCCAAAGCCCAGAGGGACGACATGATCGGACTTGAACATTATCTGACGGTGGCCGCTGTGCTGTTTGTCATCGGCATCTTCGGCCTCTTTCTCAACCGCAAGAACGTGATCATCCTGCTGATGTCGATCGAGCTGATGCTCTTGGCGGTGAATATCAACCTCGTCGCCTTTTCCGCCCATCTCGGCGATCTGGTGGGGCAGGTCTTCACCCTGTTCGTCCTGACCGTGGCAGCGGCGGAGGCGGCCATCGGGCTTGCCATCCTCGTCTGCTTCTTCCGCAACCGCGGCACCATTGCCGTGGAAGACGTCAACGTGATGAAGGGGTAGGCCCATGGAAAGCATCATCCTCTTTGCCCCGCTCGTTGGCGCGATCATCGCCGGCTTCGGCTGGAAAATGATCGGCGAACGTGGCGCCATGTGGATCTCGACCGGTCTGCTGTTCACCGCCTGCGCCTTTTCCTGGATCGTCTTCCTGACCCACGGGGCGGAAACCCAGCACATCCAGATCATGCGCTGGATCGAGAGCGGCTCGCTCTCGACCGACTGGTCGATCCGGCTCGACCGGCTGACCTCGATCATGTTGATCGTGGTCACGACGGTCTCGGCGCTCGTCCACCTCTACAGCTTCGGCTACATGGATCACGATCCGCAGTGGCGCGAAGGCGAGACCTACAAGCCGCGCTTCTTTGCCTATCTGTCGTTCTTCACCTTCGCCATGCTGATGCTGGTGACCTCCGACAACCTGGTGCAGATGTTCTTTGGCTGGGAAGGCGTGGGCGTCGCGTCCTACCTTCTGATTGGCTTCTACTATCGCAAACCCTCGGCCAATGCCGCGGCGATGAAGGCCTTTATCGTCAACCGCGTCGGCGACTTCGGCTTTGCGCTGGGGATTTTCGGCCTGTTCTTCCTGACCGACTCGATCCGTTTCGACGACGTCTTTGCCGCCGCGCCCGAGATGGCGACGACGCAGCTCACCTTCCTCTGGACGGAGTGGAATGCCGCCAACCTGATCGCGTTTCTGCTGTTCATCGGCGCGATGGGCAAATCGGCGCAGCTCTTCCTGCACACCTGGCTGCCCGACGCGATGGAAGGCCCGACACCGGTCTCGGCGCTGATCCACGCCGCGACCATGGTCACCGCCGGTGTCTTCCTCGTCTGCCGCATGTCGCCGCTGATGGAATATGCGCCGGAAGCCACCGCCTTCATCACCTTCCTCGGCGCCGCGACGGCCTTTGTCGCCGCCACGATCGGTCTGGTGCAGAACGACATCAAGCGTGTGATCGCCTATTCGACCATGTCGCAGCTGGGCTACATGTTCGTGGCCGCAGGCGTCGGCGTCTACTCCGTGGCGATGTTCCACCTGTTCACGCACGCCTTCTTCAAGGCGATGCTGTTCCTCGGCGCCGGCTCGGTGATCCACGCGATGCACCACGAGCAGGACATGCGGAACTACGGCAACCTGCGCAAGAAGATCCCCTATACCTTCTGGGCGATGATGATCGGCACGCTGGCGATCACCGGCGTCGGCATTCCGCTGACCCACATCGGCTTTGCCGGTTTCCTGTCGAAGGACGCGGTGATCGAGAGCGCCTGGGCCGGCACGCAGGGCGGCTTTGCCTTCTGGGCGCTGGTCGTCGCGGCGCTGTTCACCAGCTTTTACAGCTGGCGGCTGATGTTCCTGACCTTCTACGGCAAGCAGCGCGGTGACAAGCACACCCATGAGCATGCCCATGAGAGCCCGACCGTCATGCTGGTGCCGCTGGGCGTTCTGGCGCTGGGTTCGGTGCTGGCGGGGATGATCTGGTATGGCTCGTTCTTTGGCGATCACTCCCAGGTCAACAAGTTCTTCGGCATTCCCGATCACCACGCCGAGGCCGATGCCGGCCACGGCGAAGAGCCCGAGGCCCATGCCGCCGAAGAGGGCGGTGACCACGGCGAAGGCCTTGGCGCCGCGGCCCGCGAAGCGGCCGAAGGCGATGGCGAAGGTGTGGCCGATGCGCTGACCGAAGATGCCGTGACCGACACCGACCACGGGGTCGAGGCCGGCGGCGCCGACAATGCCGCGCCCACCGATGACGATCATGCGGTGGCCCGGGGCGAGGCGCCCAAGGGGGCGATCTACATGTCGCCCGACAACCACGTCATGGACGAGGCGCACCATGCCCCGGTCTGGGTCAAGGTATCGCCCTTCGTCGCCATGCTGATCGGCTTTGGCACCGCCTTCTGGTTCTACATCGTCAACCCGGCGCTGCCGGCCCGCCTGGCCGAGCAGCAGCGGCCGCTGTACCTCTTCCTGCTCAACAAGTGGTACTTCGACGAGGCCTATGATTTCCTCTTCGTCCAGCCGGCCAAGGCGGTGGGCCGCTTCCTGTGGAAACGCGGCGACGAGAACACGATCGACGGCACGATCAACGGCGTCTCGATGGGCGTGATCCCGTTCTTCACCCGTCTCGCCGGGCGGTTCCAGTCCGGCTACATCTTCAGCTACGCCTTTGCCATGGTGATCGGCCTCGCGCTTCTGATCACCTGGATGACCATCGGCGGAGGAGCGCACTGATGGATAACCTGCTTTCCATTGTCACCTTCATCCCGGCCCTCGGCGCGCTGATCCTCGGCGTCTTCCTGCGCGGCGACGATGCCGCGGCCAACCGCAATGCCAAGTGGCTGGCGCTGATCGCGACCGGGGCGACCTTCCTGATCTCGCTCTTCATCCTGGCGCAGTTCGATCCCGCCGACACCGGCTTCCAGTTCGTGGAAGAGGCCGAGTGGCTGCTGGGCCTGAAGTACAAGATGGGCGTCGACGGCATCTCGGTTCTGTTCGTGCTGCTGACCACCTTCATCATGCCGCTCTGCATCGCGGCCAGCTGGAACATCAGCGTCCGGGTCAAGGAATACATGATCGCCTTCCTGGTACTGGAGACGCTGATGCTCGGCGTCTTCATGGCGCTGGACATCGTGCTATTCTACCTGTTCTTCGAGGCCGGTCTGATCCCGATGTTCCTGATCATCGGCATCTGGGGCGGCAAGAACCGGATTTACGCCAGCTTCAAGTTCTTCCTCTATACCTTCATCGGCTCGGTGCTGATGCTGGTGGCGATGGTGGTGATGTTCGCCCAGGCCGGCACCACCGACATTCCGACGCTGATGAACCACGAGTTCGGATCCGAGAGCTTCTCGGTGCTGGGCATTCACGTGGTGGGCGGGGCGCAGACGCTGATGTTCCTGGCGTTCTTCGCCAGCTTCGCGGTCAAGATGCCGATGTGGCCGGTGCACACCTGGCTGCCCGACGCGCACGTTCAGGCGCCGACCGCAGGCTCGGTCGTGCTGGCGGCGATCCTCTTGAAGATGGGCGGCTACGGCTTCCTGCGCTTCAGCTTGCCGATGTTCCCGGTAGGGGCGGACGTTCTGGCGCCGCTGGTGCTCTGGATGTCGGCCATCGCCATCGTCTACACCTCGCTGGTGGCGCTGGTGCAGGAGGACATGAAGAAGCTGATCGCGTATTCTTCGGTCGCGCACATGGGCTACGTCACAGCCGGCATTTTTGCCGCCAACCAGCAGGGCATCGACGGCGCGATCTTCCAGATGATCTCGCACGGCTTCATCTCGGGCGCGCTCTTCCTTTGCGTGGGCGTGATCTATGACCGGATGCACACCCGCGACATCGACGCCTATGGCGGTCTGGTGAACCGGATGCCGGCCTATGCGCTGATCTTCATGCTCTTCACCATGGCCAATGTCGGCCTGCCGGGCACCAGCGGTTTTGTCGGCGAATTCCTGACACTGATGGGCATTTTCCAGGCCAATACCTGGGTTGCGGCGGTCGCCACCTCTGGCGTGATCCTCTCGGCGGCCTATGCGCTCTGGCTCTATCGCCGGGTGGTGTTCGGCGACCTGATCAAGGAAAGCCTGCGCACCATCACCGACATGACCGGCCGCGAGCGCGCGATCTTTGCGCCGCTGGTGGTGATGACCATCCTGCTGGGCGTCTACCCGGCGCTGGTCACCGACATCATCGGGCCCTCGGTCGAGGCGCTCGTTTCCAACTATCAGACGGCGCTGGCCGCATCGGGTGATGCGGTCCAGGTTGCCGGGCATTAAGGAGCCGGAACATGATCCAGGCTGATCTGAGCGTCATTCTCCCCGAGATCGTGCTTTCGGTCTATGCCATGCTGGCACTTCTGGCGGCGGTCTACACCACCAAGGACCAGCTTGCCGGGCTGCTGACATGGATCACCGCCGGGGTGATGGCGGCGCTGGCCTTCTATATCGCCACCAGCGGCGGCACCACGGTGGTGGCCTTCCACGGCATGTTCATCGACGACAGCTTTGCCCGCTTTGCCAAGGTGATGATCCTGCTCTCGGCCGCTTCGGTGCTGATCATGAGCCAGGGCTACCGTGCGGCGCGCGGCATCCTGAAGTTCGAATACCCGTTGCTGATTGCCCTCGCGGTGGTCGGCATGATGATGATGGTCTCGGCCGGCGACCTGATGTCGCTTTACATGGGGCTCGAGCTGCAATCGCTGGCGCTCTACGTCGTGGCCGCCCTGCGCCGCGACAGCATCAAGTCGACCGAGGCCGGGCTCAAGTACTTCGTGCTGGGCGCGCTGTCTTCGGGTCTCTTGCTCTACGGCGCCTCGCTGACCTACGGCTTTGCCGGCACCACGCAGTTTGCCGGCGTGATCCAGGCAGCTTCGGGCGAGACATCGCTGGGTCTGCTGTTTGGTCTGGTGTTCCTGATCTCGGGTCTGGCCTTCAAGGTCTCGGCGGTGCCCTTCCACATGTGGACGCCGGATGTCTACGAAGGCTCGCCGACGCCGGTCACTGCCTTCTTTGCCACCGCGCCCAAGGTGGCGGCCATGGCGCTCTTTGCCCGCGTGCTGCACGATGCCTTTGGCGGCGTCACCGGCGACTGGCAGCAGATCATCGCGCTCCTGTCGGTGCTGTCGATGTTCCTTGGCGCCATCGCGGCGATCGGCCAGAAGAACATCAAGCGGCTGATGGCCTATTCCTCGATCGCCCACATGGGCTATGCGCTGATGGGGCTGGCGTCGGGCACGGTGTTCGGCGTGCAGGCGATGCTGATCTACATGGCGATCTACGTGACGATGAACGTCGGCACCTTCGCCTTCATCATGTCGATGGAGAAGGACGGCGCGCCGGTGGTCTCGATCGACAGCCTGCACCTCTATTCGAAACGCGAGCCCGGCAAGGCGCTGGCGATGCTCTTCCTGCTGTTCTCGCTGGCGGGCGTGCCGCCGTTCCTCGGGTTCTTCGGCAAGCTCTACGTGCTGCGCGCCGCGGTCGAGGGCGACCTTGTCTGGCTGGCGGTGGCCGGTGTGATCGCCTCGGTGATCGGCGCCTTCTACTACCTGCGGATCGTCTTCTACATGTACTTCGGCGAAGAGCGCGACGAGGTGCTGGACCGGGGCGGCTCGCCCATTCTCTATGGCTTCCTGATGGCCTCGGCGGCGGTGATGCTGTTTGGCGTGGTAAATTTCTTCGGCATCGAGACCGTGGCAGAGGCCGCGGCGGCAACGCTTGTCAACTGATCGGACCGGCCGGGCGCCGGACGGGCCGCGCAGGGCATCGAGCCCCGCGCGGCCCGGTGCCGTTCCGGCACGTGCGTATTTGACAAGAGAAGAAGGACCACGTGATGCGCTGGCCTGACGGGTACGGTCGCCGGGTCCTGGCCGAAGTCGACAGCACCAATGCCGAGGCGGCGCGGATCGCCGGGGGGCTGACCGGCCCGGAGTGGATCCTGGCCCTGCGGCAGACCGCCGGGCGCGGCCGGCGCGGGCGGCCTTGGGCTGATCCGGCGGGCAATTTCTCGGCCACCTTGGCGATGCGGGTCGAGGGCGCGCCGCAGCAGGCGGCGCTGCGGTCCTTCGTGGCCTCGCTCGCGCTTTACGATGCCTTTGTGGCGGTGACCGCACGGCCCGAGAGTTTTGCGCTGAAATGGCCCAATGACGTGCTGCTGAACGGTGGCAAGGTGGCGGGCATTCTGCTCGAGAGCCCCAAGCCCGGCCTGCTGGCCATCGGCATCGGCGTCAACCTGGCGCAGGCCCCCGAGGCGGCGGCGGTGGAAGAGCGCGCTTTGCGGCCCGTGTCGCTATTGTCGGAGACCGGCGTGGCAGTGACACCAGAGGATTTCCTGACGGCGCTGGCCGCGGCCTTTGCGGCGCATGAGGCCAGCTTTGTCACCTACGGCTTTGCGCCGATCCGCGAGGCCTGGCTGGCGCGGGCGGCGCGGCTGGGCGAGGTGATCACCGCGCGCACCGGCAAGACCGAGACCACCGGCACCTTCACCGATGTCGACGCCAGCGGCAACCTGGTGCTGCAAACCGCGAAATCCCGCGCCGCCATCGCGGCGGCGGATGTGTTTTTCTGAAAGGGGAGCCCCTGATGCTGCTCTGTATCGACTGCGGCAATACCAATACCGTCTTCTCGATCTGGGACGGCACCAGTTTTGTCTGCACCCTGCGCACCTCGACCCATCATGCGCGCACGGCGGATGCCTATTTCACCTGGTACTCGACGCTGATCAAGCACTACGGCATCGACACCGATATCACCGATGTAATCATCTCGTCGACCGTCCCACGGGTTGTCTTCAACCTGCGGGTCTTTGCCGACCGTTTCTTCGGCTGCCGGCCGCTGGTGGTCGGCAAGCCGGAATGCCTGTTGCCGATCGCCCCGCGGGTCGATGCCGGCACCGCGGTAGGGCCGGACCGGCTGGTCAATTCCGCCGGCGCCTTCGACCGGCATGGCGGCGACCTGATCGTGGTGGATTTCGGCACCGCAACCACCTTTGACGTGGTTGCCGAGGATGGCGCCTATGTCGGCGGGGTGATCGCGCCGGGCGTCAACCTCAGCCTCGAGGCGCTGCACATGGGAGCGGCGGCGCTGCCGCATGTGGACATCAGCCAGCCAGAGAAGGTGATCGGCACCAATACCGTGCAATGTATCCAGTCCGGCGTGTTCTGGGGCTATGTCGGCCTTGTCACCGGCATTACCGAGCGGATCCGCGCGGAATATGCCCGTCCGATGCGGATCATCGGCACCGGCGGGCTTGCGCCCTTGTTCGCACAGGGTGACGTGCTATTTGACACCATCGAAGACGATCTGACGATGCATGGGCTGACGGTGATCCATGCGTACAACAAGGAAAACGGGATTTCCCATGAGCAGTGAACGCATCATCTACCTGCCGCTTGGCGGGGCAGGCGAAATCGGCATGAATGCCTATGTCTATGGCTACGGGCCGGAGGACAACGAACGCCTGATCCTCGTCGACCTGGGGGTGACCTTCCCTGACATGGACGGCACGCCGGGGGTCGACCTGATCTTTCCCGACATGACCTGGCTGATCGAGCGGCGTGACCGGCTCGAGGCGATCTTCATCACCCATGCGCACGAAGACCACGTCGGCGCCATCCACCAGTTCTGGGAACGGCTGGGCGCGCCGGTCTATGCCCGCGCCTTCACCGCCAATATCGCCCGGCGCAAGATGGACGAGAAGGGCCTGCCCGAGAGCACGGTCAAGACCGTCTCGGCCTGGCCGGAAACCACCCAGGCCGGCCCCTTTACCGTGGGCTTCCTGCCGATCTCGCATTCCATTCCGGAAAGCTCGGCGCTGGTGATCGACACGCCGGATGGCCGGGTGATCCACACCGGTGACTTCAAGCTCGACGAGACGCCGATCGTGGGCGAGGCCTTTGACCCGGCGCTCTGGGCCGAGGTGTCGAAGCCCGGCGTCAAGGCGCTGGTCTGCGACTCGACCAATGTCTTTTCGCAGCATGCCGGCCGGTCGGAAGTGACCGTCGGCCCCGAGATCGAGAAGCTGGTGGCCGGGGCCTCGGGCCTGGTCTGCGCCACCACCTTTGCCTCGAACGTCGCGCGGGTGAAGACCCTGGCCGAGGCCGGCCAGCGCGCCGGGCGGTCGATCGTGCTGCTCGGTCGGGCGATGCGGCGGATGATCGAGGCCAGCATCGAGACCGGTGTGCTGAGCGATTTCCCCAAGGTGGTGCCGCCGGAAGAGGCAAGCCAGATCCCGCGCGAGAACCTGATGCTGCTGGTCACCGGCAGCCAGGGCGAACGCCGCGCCGCCAGCGCGCAGCTGGCGCGGGGCAAGTACAACGGGCTCGAACTGAAGGAGGGCGATCTGTTCCTGTTCTCCTCCAAGACCATCCCCGGCAACGAGAAGGGCGTGATCCGGATCATGAACCAGCTCTCGGAGAAGGGCGTCGATGTCGTCGATGATTCCACCGGGCATTATCACGTCTCGGGTCATGCCAACCGGCCTGACCTCGAGCGGATGCAGGACATCGTTCAGCCGCAGATGGTGATCCCGATGCATGGCGAGCACCGCCACCTGCGCGAGCACGTCAAGCTGACCCAGCAGAAGGGCCGCGCCGCGGCGCTGGCGATCAACGGCACCATGCTCAACCTCTCGGGCAATCGCCCCGAGGTGGCGGGCTTTGTCGAGACCGGGCGGGTCTATCTGGATGGCAATGTTCAGGTCGGCGCGATGGACGGCATCATCCGCGACCGGATCCGCATGGCGCTGAACGGTCACGTGATCGTCACGGTGATCCTCGACGAGGACGACGAGCCGCTGGGCAACCCCTGGTGCGAGGTCATGGGACTGCCCGAGATCGGCCGCAGCGATGCGCCGCTGGTCGACGTGCTGGAAGAGGACCTGTCGCAATACCTCGGCCGTGCCGGCGACCGCACGCTGACCGACGACGACAAGCTCGACGAGGACATGCGCCGGATTGCCCGCAACACCACCATGGGCGAGATCGGCAAGAAGCCCGAGGTCACGGTGATTGTCAGCCGGCTGAGCTGACGGGTTTCGCCACGCTTCGCGTGTCGACGGGGATGGGGGGCTTCGCCCCCCATTTCTGGTTCCGGGGGGCGGGCTGCGCCCGCCGGGTTGGACTTCCGTCTGTTCAGAGCGACACAGGCGCGGAACAAGGTGGCAGGTCGTGGCGCCACCGACGGGCTGCCCTCGTAGCCCGTCGATGGGGAGGCATGGTGAGGTGAGGCGGGTGTGAGGGGGGCTTTGCCCTCATTTTGCGTTTGAGCGGGGCGTTGCCCGCCTTTTTCTTTAAGAGGGGGGCTTTGCCCCCCGGCCTGCGGCCTCCCCCCAAGGGTATTTTTGAACAGAAGAAGACCTTGGATCGCGGCAGGGCGGCGGGGGTGAAAATAGATCTGGTTGGGTGATGCAAGTTCTCCTGTGCGCACTATTGTGTGGGGGGAGCGGCCAAAGGTGCCGTGAGATTCAGACAGACGGAGAATGTTCATGATCAAGAAATCCGGTTCCGCCAACTGGAAAGGTGGCCTCAAGGACGGCAGCGGCACGGTCTCGACCGAGTCGGGTGTGCTCGACAAGGTCAACTACGGATTCAACAAGCGCTTCGAAGGCGAAAAGGGCAGCAACCCCGAAGAGCTGATCGCCGCGGCGCATGCCAGCTGCTATTCGATGGCGCTGTCGATGATCCTGGGCGAGGCCGGCTTAACCGCCGATGACATCTCGACCAAGGCGACGGTGTCGCTGGAGCAGAAGGACGGCGGTTTCGCGGTGACCAAGTCGCATCTGGTGCTCGAGGCCAAGGTGCCGGGCGCCAGCGAGGAGGACTTCATGAAGGCAGCACAGACCGCCAAGGAAGGCTGCCCGATCTCCAAGCTGCTGAACGCCGAGATCACCCTGGACGCGAAGCTGGTCTGAGGCTCAAGACCTGCGCAAATGAAGAAGGCGGGGGTTGGACCCCCGCCTTTTTTCGTCAGCTGGCGCGGCGCTCGTCGAAGCTGAGCGCGATGAACTGGGGCATGTGATCGCCCATGCCCACCACCTTGTTGCTGTCACCACCGGAGCGGCCTCGGCCACCGCGGCTGCGCGAGGATTTCTCCTGCGGCTTGCTCTCGGTGCCTTCCGTGCGCTCGGGGCGTTCCGGACGTTCAGCCCGTTCCGGACGCTCGGCGCGCTCTGGACGCTCCTGTTGCTCGGGCACGGTGTCCTTGCGCTCGGACCGGGTGCTGCGGCCGCGGCGTGCGGGCTTGGGCGCACTTTCGGCTGCGGCTTCGGGGGCTTCGGCCGCGGGCGCCTCTTCAGCCTTGGCTGCGGCCGGCTTTTCCTCGGGCTTGAGCGGGTTCTCGACGCGCGGGATCTCTTTCTGCAAGAGCTTCTCGATGGCGTCGAAGTTCTTTTCGTCCTTCGGAACGCAGATCATCAGCGCCTTGCCGTCGCGTCCGGCGCGGCCGGTGCGGCCGATGCGGTGCACGTAATCCTCGGCGTGGCTGGGCACGTCGAAGTTGAACACATGGCTCACCGAGGGCACGTCGAGGCCGCGGGCGGCGACGTCAGAGGCCACGAGGATCCGCAGCTCGTTGTTGCGGAAGGAATCGAGCGTCCGGGTGCGCTGCGACTGGTCGAGGTCACCGTGGATCGGGGCCGCGTCCATGCCGTATTTCTTCAGCGATTTTGCGGTGATATCCACGTCGGTCTTGCGGTTGCAGAAGACGATGGCGTTGGTGCATTTCTCGCCCTCGGCCTCGATCAGCGCGCGCAGGACCTTGCGTTTCTCGCTGCCCTCGCGGTCGCGGCGCGAAGCCTTGAACATCACCACGCCCTGTTCGATCGTTTCCGATGCGGTGGCCTGGCGGGCCACTTCGATACGCTCGGGGTTCGACAGGAAGGTGTTGGTGATCCGCTCGATCTCGGGCGCCATGGTGGCCGAGAAGAACAGCGTCTGACGGGTGAAGGGCGTCAGCGAGAAGATGCGCTCGATGTCGGGGATGAAGCCCATGTCGAGCATGCGGTCGGCTTCGTCCACCACCATGACCTGCACGCCGGTCAGCAGCAGCTTGCCGCGTTCGAAATGGTCGAGCAGCCGGCCGGGCGTGGCGATCAGAACGTCGACGCCCTTGTCGATCAGCAGGTCCTGCTCCTTGAACGAGACGCCGCCGATCAGCAGCGCTTTGGTCAGCTTCACGTGCTTGGCATAGGTGTCGAAGTTCTCGGCCACCTGGGCGGCCAGTTCGCGCGTCGGGCAGAGCACGAGGCTGCGCGGCATCCGCGCCCGGGCGCGACCACGTGCCAGCATGTG
This sequence comes from Marinovum sp., assembly GCF_048263515.1. Taxonomy (NCBI): domain Bacteria; kingdom Pseudomonadati; phylum Pseudomonadota; class Alphaproteobacteria; order Rhodobacterales; family Roseobacteraceae; genus Marinovum; species Marinovum sp. The sequence goes on from NZ_JBLXEC010000005.1 coordinate 165,303, forward strand.
GATCATCGGCAGGGTGAAGCTTGCGGTCTTGCCGGTGCCGGTCTGGGCGATGCCCAGAACATCACGGCCCTGCAGCGCCGCCGGAATGGCGCCCGCCTGAATCGGCGTGGGCGTCTCGTAGCCGGCTTCTTCCACGGCCTTGAGAACTTTGGGGTTCAGATCGAGATCAGAAAATTTCGTCATGTGTGTCCGTTGTTTACGGACACCTCTGGCCCGCACGTATTTTGGGAGAGGCCCGTATGGCCCTGCGTTTTCGCAGCATGATCCCCGCGCGGGCTTCTAACCCGCAAAGCCTTCGCGGTCAATCATGCTGCAATGCAGCGTAAACAATGACCCTGAATCGGGCGGTTTGTCGCTATTTCAGAACAGATAAGGGCGATTCAGGCGGGTTCAAGCCCCAGGGAACTGCGCCCGTCGCGCGGCATCCAATGCAAGATCGTGGCGTCTGAGCAACCCTTCTCCCGCCAGACGGTCGCAAACCGCCTCGGATGCAACGCAGATCTCGTCGTAGAAGCGGCGCAGACCGGCCTCGCCCTCTTGGGATTCGATGCTGGTGAAGAGGTCATGCAGGCTCAGCCCGCCGGCCTGTCGGTTGACCTGCGGCTTCAGCTCGGCCCGGTAGGAACCCTTGTGCATCCGGTAGCGATAGCTCTTTTGCCAATCCTCCCAGCTTTGCGCATGCATGTGGCAGAGCTCGGTCTCGGTCAGCGCCACTTCGCCAGGGTTCTGGGTGCCGTCGACCTCGATATTGTGGATTTTGGCGCGCAGCCCGGCGACGCCGGTGCGGTAGAAGAGCTTGCCTGCCACATGGCTGAGAAAGCCGCCGCTGAGATATCGGCCATAGGTGGGAAATACCGTCTCGGCGGCGCGCTGGCGGGCATCGGCGGCGAGGTGGAAGACCTTGAAAGTGGTCTCGGGGCGGATGTCGCCTGGGGCGGGGGCCAGCGCCTCGATCGGGCGGACCCGGGCGCAGAGGCAGCTTTGCGGCAGATCAGCCAGTTGCGCGTCGATCGGGCGCTCGGGCCAGAGGAATTCGTCGACGTCGATATGCGCCAGCCAGTCGACCTCGACCTTGCGGTTGTAGGCGTGGCGGGCGTTGAGGAACTGGCGCGACTGGTGTTTTTCGGGCCGGCCCCGGCGCTTGGCCCACCAGCTGTCGTCGCAGGCCACCACCTTGATGCGGGGATGCGCCTTGAGCCGGTCGAACACCGCCTGGTCCGGCGCATCGAGGTAGATGTAGAGCCGATGCGCCCCACGTTCGAGGTGGTAGGCGGCGAAGTTCAGAATGTCGCGTTCTGGCGCCTTGATGGTCGAGACGATGCCCCAGCGGGTCATGCGGCGCCGGCCTCGCTGGTCTCACTCCGGGTTTCGCGGGGGCCGAAGACCGCGCGCACCTCGGCGTCGAGGTCAAGCGCATGGGTGATCAGCATGTCATGGCGCGCCAGCCGCTCGCGCAGCTCGGGGTTGTCGGTGCAGACCTCGTCGAAGAAGTGCCGCAAGCCGTCCTCGCCCTCGGTGTCGAGCACGAAATCCAGCACGTCGCCCAGCCGCATGGCATCGTCATCCTCGGGCTTGCGATAGGAGCCGCGGGTCAGGCGGAACATCACCCTCTCGCGGAAATGCTCGAAACTCGCGGCGTGGAAATGCGCCAGTTTCATCCGCGGCAACTCGGCCTCGTTGCCCACCGCCGAACCGTCGAGCCGCAGCCCATGGATGCCGAGGCGCACATCGGCCAGGCGGGTGCGGGCAAAGACCTTGCCGCTGGTGTGGCTGATGAAGCCGCCGGTCAGGTAGCTGCCGTAGTTCGGGTAGATCTCGTTCAGCACGGCGCGTTTCTCGCCCGCCTGACGGTGAGTGTTCTTGAAGTGCTGCGGCGGGCCGTCGGTGGGGGCCAGCAGCTCGACCGGGCGCACCCGGGCCTGGGCGCAATCTTCGGGCACGAAGCGCAGGCCCCGGGCGACCTCGATTTCCGGCAGCAGGAATTCGTCGGTGTCGAAATGGCCGATGAAATCGAGCTCGCTGGCGCGGTAGGCCTGTGTCGCGTTATGCGCCTGGCGCAGCTGGTGCGCCTCGGGGCGGGGCTTGCCGGCGGTCTGCCAGAAGGCATCGTCGCAGGTGATCACCTCGACGCTGTCATGTCCGGCGAAAAAGGCATCGACCTCGGGTGCCGGGCTGTCGAGGTAGAGGGTGATGCGATTTGCGCCAAGGCTCAGATAATGCGCGGCAAAGCGCTGGATGTCGGCCAGCGGCGCATGGGTGGTGCAGACCACGCCCCAGCTGGGCAGGGGGCCGCGCCGGGGCGGCACATAAGTGACCGGTGCGGTGACCTTCGGCGCGCCGGGGGCATCGCCCTCGGAGGCCTTGGCGGCATCGCGGCGCTCCTTGCGCTTGCGCATGACGCGCAGCCGGCGAAAGACGGTGCGCGGATCGTGGATCAGCAGGTCGAGCAGGTGATGCGCCAGCGGCCGCAGCACCGCGTCCTCGCCGGAATCGACCCAGAGCCGGCCCAGCATGTTCACGTCGAGCCCGCCGGCGGGCAGGTGAAAGGCGTCCATTTCCAGCGGCAGCGGCCCGCGATTCTTGCCCTTCAGCGCAAAAGGCCGGTCGGCGGCGAGGCCGGAATAGCGCCGCTCGCTCTCGTAGAGCTTCATCATGCCGAAGAGCACGGTCATCGCCTGGCCGATGCGGCGCTGCACTTCGGTCTCGCCGTGATCGCCGAATGTGGTGAGTGCCGAGACCAGCCAGCGCGGATCAAGCTGCGCCAGCAGGTGTTCATGCTCCTCGGCCCAGAGCCGGCGGAAGAGAGCGGCGGTCTGCGGCGGCTGGTCGGATTTGCGAAGATGCGCGATCAACAGGCCGTGCAGCGCGCAGAGTTCCGAGGTGCCGGCCAGTTCCTCGCGGATCTCCAAGAGCTTGCGGCGGTTCGAGGAACGCACCGGCGCGGCGCGCAGCGGATCCTCGGCCGGGGTGGGGACGGTCTGCGCCTTGAACGGCGCGAAATCGACCTCGAGCGGCGGCAGGCTCTCGTCCTGCGAGAAGGTCAGTGGCTCGCGGCGCGCCTCCATCTGTTCCAGAACCCCTTGGATTCCAGCGTCATAGGTCGGGGTTTGGCGGTCATTCGGCACATCACTCATGCGGAAGATACTGCCGCTTTCACCGCGCCAAGGCAATTGCCGCCGGTGCGATTAGGCGGTGTTTTCACGGGGGCTGTGCTCAGGGCGCCCCCGTAAAGTTCATTGCCCGGCGGACGTCAGGTCAGACCATCATTTCCTTCGTGGCGGTCAGCTTGACGTCCGGGTAGTCACGTTCGATCCGGTCGATGTCCCACTGCAGCCGGGTCAGGTAGACGATGTCGCCGTCGTTGTCATGGGCGATGTGCTGCTTGTTGGCGGCGATGAACTTGTCGACCGCCAGCTTGTCGCCCTTGACCCAGCGGGCCGAGGTGAACTGCGACGGCTCGAAGCGCACCGGCAGGCCGTATTCCAGCTCGATCCGGCTGGCCAGAACCTCGAACTGCAGCGCGCCCACGACGCCGACGATGAAGCCCGAGCCGAAGGAGGGCTTGAAGACCTTGGCGGCGCCTTCCTCGGCAAACTGCATCAGCGCCTTTTCCAGGTGCTTGGCCTTCATCGGATCACCGGCGCGGCAGGTTTGCAGCAGTTCCGGCGCAAAGGACGGAATGCCGGTGACGCGCAGCGCCTCGCCCTCGGTCAGCGTGTCGCCGATGCGCAGTTGGCCGTGGTTGGGGATGCCGATGATGTCGCCGGCCCAGGCCTCTTCCGCCAGTTCCCGGTCGGAGGCGAGGAAGAGCACGGGGTTCGACACCGCCATCGGTTTCTTGGTGCGCACATGGGTCAGTTTCATGCCGCGCTTGAAGTGGCCCGATGCCATGCGAAGGAAGGCCACGCGGTCGCGGTGCTTGGGGTCCATATTGGCCTGCACCTTGAAGACGAAGCCGGAAACCTTTGTTTCCTCGGGCGAAATCGCGCGCGGGGTGGCGCGTTGCGGCTGCGGCTCGGGGCCATATTGGCCGATGCCCTCCATCAGCTCCTTGACGCCGAAGGAGTTGATCGCCGAGCCGAACCAGATTGGGGTCATATGACCTTCGAGCACCGCCTGCGGGTCGAGCTTGGGCAGCAGTTCGCGCGCCATCTCGACCTCTTCGAGGAAGGGTTCGAGCAGTTCCGCCGGCACGTGTTTTGCCAGAAGAGGGTCGTCCAACCCCTTGATTTCGATGGATTCCCCGACCTTGTTGCGGTCGGCGCGGTCCATCAGTTCCAGCCGGTCGTTGATCAGGTCGTAACAGCCGATGAAATCGCGACCGACGCCAATCGGCCAGGAGGCCGGGGTCACGTCGATCGCCAGGTTTTCCTGGATCTCGTCGATGATCTCGAAGGTCTCGCGGCTTTCGCGGTCCATCTTGTTGCAGAAGGTCAGGATCGGCAGGTCGCGCAACCGGCAGACCTCGAAGAGCTTCTGGGTCTGGCTCTCGACGCCCTTGGCGCCATCGATCACCATCACCGCCGCATCCACCGCGGTGAGCGTGCGATAGGTGTCCTCGGAGAAATCCGAGTGGCCGGGGGTGTCGACAAGATTGAAGCGGAACGTCTTGTAATCGAACGACATTGCCGAGGCCGAGACCGAGATGCCGCGGTCTTTCTCCATCTGCATGAAGTCCGAGCGGGTGCGCCGCGCCTCGCCCTTGGCGCGCACCTGTCCGGCCATCTGGATCGCGCCACCATAAAGCAGGAACTTCTCGGTCAGAGTAGTCTTGCCGGCGTCCGGGTGCGAGATGATGGCAAAGGTGCGCCGCCGGGCTATTTCCGGAGGCAGGTCAGGGCGGTTTGGCGTCACGTCAAGCATGGCGCGCGTATAGAGCGTGGCCGGTCCCGGCGCAATATGGCGCGAGACGCCCGGGCCGCGTGGTAACTTGTGACAAACGACAGGAGGGTGACATGCCGAACCCGAGCATCAAGGACGAAGAGACCTACCGGGCGTTGCGCGACGAGGGCCATTCCAAGGAAAAGGCGGCGCGGATCGCCAATGCCCAGGCGAGCGATGATCAGGCGCCCTCGAAGAAGGGCGGCAAGCAGCCGCCCTACGAGGAGTGGACGAAGGATGAGCTCTACGCGCGGGCGCAGGAGATCGGGATCGAGGGGCGCAGCGATATGACCAAGGACGAGCTGATCGCGGCACTGCGGGAGTGAGCACATCGCGCCCCAGGCTTGACCCGGGGCCTCCTGTGCGGCCCTAGGGAAAGTGTGTCAGGCGCGTTAACAGCGGCCAAAGGCCGCCGCGCATCGCTGGGCCGCCCGCCGGCACGGCGATTTGGCTGACGCAAGCGCGTCGCTCTGATCTCTTCCGGATATGGCGGGGATAAAGTGCTGCCGAACTGGGGGTGGATCGCCGCACCGCGGCCCGACGATACGCGGCTCAACTCTCCGGTTCATCGCTCCCAGCGCGTCAACAGTGGCTGCAAGCCGCCGCGCATCGCCGGGCCGCCTCCACGGCACGGCGATTTGGCTGACGTAAGCGCGCCGATCTGATCTCTTCCGGACTTGCCGGGATAAAGTGCTACCGAACTGAAGGAGGGTCGCCGCACCGCGGTCCGGAGATGCGCGGCTTGGACGTGGGGCAGGCCGGGAGGCCCCGGATCAGGTCCGGGGCGGCGCACCGCGAGGGAACTACCGGGTCGAGGCCCGCCGCAGGAGCTCGGCGGCGTCAGGCCGGCAGGCCAGGCTCTCGCTCAGCTCGAAATCCGCCCGCAGCCGGCCGTCATGTGCCGGCAGGGCCGCGCTCAGCTTGCCGTCCAGCGCCGGTGGCAGCGCCGCGCGGGTGCGGGTGTCGACCAGCAGGGTCTCGGCGGCAATGCCCTCGGCGTAGATGATCTGGTGATCGTCGAACAACAGCTGGAAGTACTCGACGAACCCGCCCTCGACCCGGCGCACGCTGTCGCCGTTGATCAGGTGCCGCGCCTTAACCAGAAGCTCGGACCGGCCGGCGCCCATGCGATCGTGACGCTGGTAGACAAACAGCCGGTGGTCGGGGCTCACCAGCAGGTCGCCGGCGTTGTTGAGCGTGCCCGCCCGGATCAGGATCGGGGCGCCTTCGCCGGTGGCGCGGGTGGTGGTCTGGCCGATCCAGCGCAAAGGCTGCGGCCCGTCATCGCGGGTCAGCACCATGTCGCCGGCGACCAGCTCTTCCACCGGCTTCTGCGCGCCGCTGGCCATGGTGATCATCGTGCCATGGGTGAAGGACACGCAGGCGACTTCGGCAAAGCGCCGCTCGGGCGTGGCGAAATCGAGGCCGATGATGCGGTAATCGGTCTTCGGGCGCAGCTGTCCCAGCGGCAGTCCATAGGTGCCGGCCGCCAGACCGGCCTCGTCGACCTCGACCAGAACGATCAGGTCGACGGTGTCGCCGTCATTGCCCATGAAGGTGATGCAGCCGTCGATATAGGTGTCGCGCCCGGCCTGGCCCAGCCGCGTGCCCTCGGCCAGTTGCAGCGTCCGTGGGCCGCTCTGGCGCACGCGCAGATCGCGCCGCAGGGCGGCTGGAGCGAGGTGATAGACGTCGTCATGCTGCAGATCGTCGCCAAAGCCCAGCTCATCGCCAAGGTTGGCGCCGTCCACGACCGTCAGGTCGCTGGCCGGATAGACTGAAAGCGTCTGCGATGTGCCGCGTGCCATGGCGTACTCCGAACGCCCCCGGGGGGGGCGGAATTTCCTCTTGCTGGGGCGTATACTCTGCGCCGAATGTGGCACCACTTGGAAAACGGCCGGGCGATTTCCCGGCCATCCGCCTGCGGGCGCCCGTGATTGACAACAATAGGGCAAAGCGCGACAGAAGCGAAGAACAACACGGAGATATCTGATGGATTTGGGAATTGCCGGCAAACGTGCGGTGGTCTGCGCCGCCTCCAAGGGTCTGGGTCGGGGCTGCGCCATGGCGTTGGCCGAGGCGGGGGTGAACCTCGTGATCAACGCCCGCGGCGCCGAGGCGCTGGAAGCGACCGCCCAGGCGATCCGTGACGCCCATGGCGTCGAGGTCACTGCCGTGGCGGGCGACATCACCACCGAGGAAGGCCGTGCCAAGGTTCTGGAAGCGGCGGGCGAGGCCGACATCCTGGTCAACAACGCCGGTGGCCCGCCGCCGGGCATGTGGCAGGACTGGGGCCGCGAGGATTTCATCAAGGCGCTCGATGCCAACATGCTGGCGCCGATCGCGATGATCCAGGCGCTGGTGCCCGGGATGATGGACCGCGGCTGGGGCAGGGTGGTCAACATCACCTCGCAATCGGTCAAGGCACCGATCCCGGTGCTGGGCCTGTCGAACTCGGCCCGCGCCGGCCTTACCGGTTTTGTCGCCGGCACCTCGCGTCAGGTTGCCGGCAGCGGCGTCTCGATCAACAACCTGCTGCCCGGCATCCATTCCACCGACCGCGCGATTTCGCTCGATGAAGGCCTGTCCAAGCAGCAGGGCATCACCCCCGAGGAAGCCAAGGTACAGCGCTGCAAGACCATTCCCGCTGGCCGCTACGGCACCGCCGAGGAATTCGGCGCGACCTGCGCGTTCCTCTGCTCGCAGCACGCCGGCTTCATCGTCGGCCAGAACCTGCTGCTCGACGGCGGCGGGGTGAATTCGACGCTGTGAGCGAGGCCTTCTCGCTTCGCGATCACCTGTTCAACCAGGCGACCCTCGGCCAATTGGCCGGGGAGTTCGCCGCCAGAGTGCCCGGGTTTGATGCCGGGCGGTTCCTGGACGAGGTGCTGCCGCAACTGCCCGACCTGCCGCTGCTGCAACGGCTCGAGGCGATGGCCGATGGCATCGAGGCGCAGCTTGCGACCGATTTCCCGGAGATGGCCGCGCAACTCGAAGCCGCCATGCCGCCGCCGCTCGATCCCCTGCGCAGCGATGACGATTTCGGCCAGTTCATCCACGCGGTGCCCGGCATACTCGCGGTGCGCCACGGGCTGGAGCATCATCGCGAGCGCGCGCTCGACCTGTTGCACGCGGCGACGCAGCGGTTCTCGATGGAGTTCTACATCCGCCCTTTCCTCAACCGCTGGCCGGACGAGACCTTGGCGCGGCTGCGCCTGTGGGCCGAGGATGACAACTACCATGTGCGCCGGCTGGTGAGCGAGGGCACCCGGGCGCGGCTGCCCTGGGCGCGGGCGATCACCCTTGATCCGCTGGTCCCCCTGCCGCTGCTCGACCGGCTGCACGCTGATAGGGCGCGATATGTCACCCGTTCGGTCGCCAACCATATGAACGACATCGCCAAGATCGCGCCGGAGGTGGTGATCGAGCGGCTAGCATCTTGGCAGACGCAAGCGCGGCAGACCCCGGCCGAACTGGCCTGGATCACCCGCCACGCCCTGCGCACGCTGATCAAACAGGGGCATCCCGGTGCACTTGACCTGCTAGGATACCATGCCGAGGCGCCGGTTACAGTCGAAATTGCCTTGCCCTCGGAGGCCATCGCCAAGGGCGCGCCGCTGGTCTTTGACCTGAGGCTCTCCGCGCCGGAGGATGTTCCGGTGCTCATCGACTACGTGATCTGGTTCCGCAAGGCCGACGGGCGGCTGGCGCCAAAGGTCTTCAAGCTGAAACAGACACAGCTGACCGCCGGCACGCCGCTGCGCTTGCGCAAATCGCACCGGCTGAAATGGGATGCCACCACCTTTCGGCTGTTTGCCGGGGCGCACAGGCTGGGCATCCAGGTCAACGGCCAGGTCCGGGCCGAGGCAGAGTTTACCCTTCTGGACTGACCTTGCAGGGCCGGGCGGGGATTGCTATCTGACCGTTATGCCGATTGTTTTGATCGGGAAAAGCGAGAGGCCCCCTTGCCGCCCGAAACCAGAGCTGCCCCCCCACCGCCGCGTCTTGAGATCCGCAACCTCGTCCGCAATTTCGAAGGGCGCCGGGTGGTCGATGATGTCTCGCTGAGCATCCAGCCGGGGCAGGTGACCTGCCTGCTCGGGCCGTCGGGCTGTGGCAAGTCGACGACGCTGCGGATGATCGCCGGGGTCGACATGCAGGACGCGGGCGAGATCTACGTCGACGGCCAGCTGATCTGCGACACGGTGTTCCGTGTCCCGCCAGAGCGGCGCTCGATCGGGCTGATGTTTCAGGATTTCGCGCTGTTTCCGCATCTCGACGTCGGGCGCAACGTTTCTTTCGGTCTCCGCGAGAAGGGCGCAGCGGCGCGGGCCCGGACGCTGGAGATGCTGCGCAAGGTCGGGCTGGAGCGCTATATCGACAGCTATCCGCATGAGCTGTCGGGCGGCGAACAGCAGCGGGTGGCGCTGGCGCGGGCGCTTGCACCGCAGCCCAAGATCATGCTGATGGACGAGCCGTTCTCGGGCCTCGACAACCGGCTGCGCGACGGCATCCGCGACGAGACGCTGGCAGTGCTCAAGGAAGAGGACACCGCCGTCCTGCTGGTGACGCATGAGCCGGAAGAGGCGATGCGCATGGCCGACGAGATCGCGCTGATGCGCGATGGCAAGATCGTTCAGCAGGGCGCGCCCTACAACATCTACCGCGCGCCCAAGGACAAGGCAGCGGTGGCTTTCTTCAGCGATATCAACGTGATCCAGAGTGAAGTTCACGGCGCGCTGGCGGATACGCCCTTTGGCGACTTTCTCGCCCCCGGTCTGCCCGACGGTGCCCAGGTCGAGATCGTCTTTCGCCCGCAGCATGTGGGCATCGACTTCGACCGTGCCGGCCAGGGCCCGCATCCCACCGCCGAACGCGGCGTGGCGGCGCGTGGCGTGGTGGAACGGGCGCGCTTCATGGGCAAGGAGAGCCTGGTCGAGTTCCGTATGGATCACGACGGCACCACCCTGCGCGCCACGGTGCCCAACGTCTTTCTGCCCAAGAAGGGCACGCCGCTCTGGCTCTCGATCCGCCGGGATCGCTGCTTTGTCTTCCCCCGGGTCGGCTGAGCCGCGCTGCGTCAGATCGCGCAATGGCCAATTGGCCATGTACATTCCCCCCGCTTTGCGTTAGGCGAGCGGTTTCGCAACCTGTCCTTAGGGGCAGATGGGCCGGCATCCTGCCCCGCCCGCCACTCAGAACGGTTTTCCACATGATCCAGACCCTGTCCGATGCGCTTGCCGAGCGTGGCTATGACACGTTGACCCCGGTGCAGACGGCAGTCACCGACCCGGAGCTGACTGCTTCCGACCTGCTGGTTTCGGCCCAGACCGGCTCGGGCAAGACGGTGGGCTTCGGCCTTGCCATCGGCCCGACCCTGCTGGACGAGAACGGCCGGTTCGGCCCTGCCGCGGCACCGCTGGCGCTGATCATCGCGCCGACCCGCGAACTGGCCTTTCAGGTCAGCCGCGAGCTGACATGGCTCTATGAAAAGGCCGGCGTGCGCATGGCGACCTGTGTCGGCGGCATGGACATGCGCGACGAGCGGCGCACGCTGGAACGCGGCGCGCATATCGTTGTCGGCACCCCCGGCCGTCTGCGCGATCACATCCAGCGCGGCTCGCTCGACATGAGCGACCTGCGCGCCGTGGTGCTGGACGAGGCCGACGAGATGCTTGACCTCGGGTTCCGCGAAGACCTCGAATTCATGCTGGGCGAAGCACCGGAAGACCGCCGGACGCTGCTGTTCTCGGCCACCGTGCCGCCGATGATTGTCAAGCTGGCGCAGAACTACCAGCGCGACGCCGTACGCGTCACCACCCTGGCCGAAAAGGGCCAACATGCCGACATCGCCTATCAGGCGCTGCGGGTGGCCCAGCATGACGCGGAGAACGCGATCATCAACGTCCTGCGCTATCACGACGCGCAGAACGCCATCGTCTTTGCCAACACCCGCGCCACGGTGAACCGGCTGACCGCGCGGTTCGCCAACCGCGGCTTTTCGGTCGTGGCGCTCTCGGGCGAGCTGAGCCAGACCGAGCGGACCCACGCGCTGCAGGCGATGCGCGACGGGCGCGCCCGGGTCTGCGTGGCCACCGACGTCGCGGCGCGCGGCATCGACCTGCCGAACCTCGAACTGGTGGTCCACGCCGAATTGCCCTCGAACTTCGAGAGCCTGCTGCACCGCTCGGGCCGCACCGGCCGGGCCGGGCGCAAGGGCATCTCGGCGCTGATCGTGCCGCCGAAAGTGGCGAAAAAGGCCGAGCGGCTGCTGAAATGGGCCAAGGTCACCGCCGAATGGACCGAAGCGCCGGGCGCTGACGAAATCCTGCGCCGCGACGAAGAGCGGCTGCTGAACGATCCGACATGGTCCGAGGAAATCCGCGAGGACGAGGCCGATTTCGCCAAGCGCCTGCTGGACCTGCACAGCCCCGAGGCCATCGCCGCCGCCTATCTGCGGCTGGCCCGCTCGCGGTATTCCGCGCCCGAGGAGCTGTCTGATCCCAACACCCGCCCGGATCGCAAGGAGCGCAAGCCCTTCGGTCCGAGCACTTGGATCGCGCTGTCGGTGGGTCGCGACGACCGCGCCGAGGCGCGCTGGATCCTGCCGCTGCTCTGCCGGGCCGGCGGGCTCGACAAGGATTCGATCGGCGCCATCCGCGTGCAGCAGAACGAGACCTTTGTCGAACTGACCCAGGAGGCCGCCGGCGGCTTTATGGCCAACCTCGGCGCCGACAATGTGCTGGACGAGAACGTGACCGTGCGCCCGGCCGAAGCGCCGCCGCAGGGGCCGCGTCCCCAGCGCGATGACCGTGGTCCGAGCAAGCCGCGCGCCAAGCGGGACTTTGACGGTCCGCGCCCCAAGCGCGACTTCGATGCACCGCGCCCGAAGCGCGATTTCGACGCGCCGCGCCCGCCGCGTGACGAGGCCCCCAAGCCGCGTCCCGCGCCGAAGGAATACAAGCCCGCCGATCCCGAGACTCATGGCCCGGCCAAGAAACGCGCCAAGCCCGCCGGTGACGACAAGCCGCGCGGCTTTGACAAGGGGCCGAAGGACCGTGGCGACAAGCCCGGCAAACCCTTCAAGGCCGGCGGTGCCGGCAAGCCCGGTGGCAAACCCTTCGGCAAGCCCGGCGGCAAGCCGGCTGGCAAACCCGGTGGCAAACCCGGCGGCAAGCCGGTCCCCGGCAAGGCGCTGGCCGGCAAGGCCCCCGGCGGCAAGCCGGCGGGCAAGCCCGCGCCGCGCGCCAGCGCGTCCGATACGTCCAAGCGCTTCACCCCTCCGGGCAAGGCCGCAGGCACCCGCAAGGGCGGCAGCCAGCCGCCGCGCCGCAAGCCCTAACGCCCGGGGCGCGCGTGAAAATCCTGTAGCCTCTTGCCCGGCTCCTCGACAAAGAGGCCGGGCAGGGGTGCCAGTGTCTCGATCTGGTCGATGCGGAAGCTGGTGAAATCGCCGCTGCTCTCGCTCCAGCCGACACAGGCCCAGATCCGCCCCCAATAACGCAGCTCCAGCGGCCTCAGGTCGTGCCTGGTGCCGTCCTCCAGCGTAATCCGCAGCTTCTGCCGCGCGCGAATTGCGGCGCGAAAGGCCGGCATGTGGCGAAAGCCCCGCGCCGCCGCCTCGAAGGGGTAGGCGGCAAAGGCAAATTGCGTCGGTGCCGCGTGATCCTCTGGCAAAAGCGCGTCGATCTTGGCCGAAAGCGCGCGGGCGGCTTCGGCGATCTCTTCTTCCCCTGACTGCGCCACCACGGCGAGGCCGAGGTGCAGGGCCTCGAGTTCGCCATCGGTGAGGTTGATCGGCGGCAGGGTGATCGCCGCCTGCGCCGAATAGCCCAGGCCCCGTTCACCGATCACCGGCACGCCGCTGTCGATCAGCGTGTCCATGTCGCGATAGATCGTGCGCACCGAGACGCCGAGATCGCCCGCCAGATCCTCGGCCCGGTGCAGCGACCCATCCTTCAGAAGCTCCATCAGCCGATACAGCCGGTCCGCCCGTTTCATCCCCGATTCGCTCCTGCTTCGACGCCATTACTGACAGTAACCTGTCACCTGACAACTTACTGTCAAAATGCACCCGAATTTGCCGCATCACCAGCCCCCCAATAGGGTGTTTTGCCACTTTCAGGGGGGGACCGAAGGCTTTATGCAAGGTCCCTGAGAGCCGCGCGGCTGGCGCGGCAGCAAGAGGTGGAGACAGAACCCATGCTGAACAATATCGGCCTTCCCGGCCTTCTTCTGATTGCCATCGTGGTCCTGGTGCTCTTTGGCCGCGGCAAGATTTCTTCGCTGATGGGCGAGGTGGGCAAAGGCATCACCGCGTTCAAGAAAGGCGTGAAGGACGGCAGCGAAGAGAGCGACGAGCTGGATGACAAGACTGGCGATACCGCCAAGGACGTCACCCCGCGCGAAGAAAAAGACAAGGTTTAACCGCAGATGTTCGACCTTGGCTGGTCCGAGCTTCTGGTCATCGGGGTGGTGGCGCTGATCGTCGTCGGCCCCAAGGACCTGCCGGTGCTGTTCCGGCGTGCCGGCGAGTTCGTGGGCAAGGCCCGCGGCATGGCGCGCGAATTCAGCCGTGCCATGAACGAGGCCGCCGACGAGGCCGGGGTGAGCGACCTGAAGAAGACCATTCACACCGCCTCGAACCCGATGAAATCGGCGATGGACGGGGTCAAGGACGCCGCCCGCCAGATGGCCGATCCGCTGGGTGATCTGGAGAACGGCAAGAAGAAGGGTCCCTCCGGCAGCAAGGTCGAGGACCCCGAGGCCGCCGCCAAGCGCGCCGAGCAGACCAAGAAGATCCAGGCCGCCACCGCGCGCGCCGCGGCCGAGCGCAAGCGGCGCGAGGCCGACGCGGCGATCAAGGCCGCCGAGGCCGCCGAGGCCGCGGTCGACACCCCCGCGCCGGCGACGCCCGCTCAGGAAACGAAAGACCTCTGATGAGCCCGACCGACGAGATCGAAGACAGCTCAGCCCCGCTGATCGAACACCTGGCCGAGCTGCGCACGCGGCTCATTCGCTGCGTGGTCTATTTCGTGATCGGCATGGTGATCTGCTTCACCGTGGCCACGCCGATCTTCAACTTCCTGACCAACCCGCTCTGCGAGGTTCTGGCCGAGCGCGGGCAGGATTGCGACCTGATCTTCATCTCGCCGCAGGAAGGGTTCTTCGTGGCGATCAAGGTCTCGTTCCTGGGTGGCTTCATCCTCGGGTTTCCGTTCATCGCCAACCAGTTGTGGCGCTTTGTTGCGCCGGGCCTCTACAAGTCCGAAAAGGGCGCCTTCCTGCCCTTCCTGGTCGCCTCGCCCTTCATGTTCTTTCTCGGCGCGTCTTTCGCGTTCTACGTGGTGACGCCGCTGGCCTATGACTTCTTCCTCGGCTTCCAGCAGTTCGGCGCCGAAGGCGAGGCAGTGGTCGGCGAAGAGATCGACCAGGGGCTCTCGGTGGTCTTCCAGGGCTCGGCGCAGGAATACCTGAACCTGACGATCAAGTTCATCGTGGCCTTCGGCCTTTGCTTCCAGCTGCCGGTGCTGCTGACTCTGATGGGCAAGGCCGGGCTGGTCAACGCCGAGGGGCTGGGCGCGGTGCGCAAATACGCCGTGGTCGCCATCCTTGTGCTGGCCGCTCTGGTGACGCCGCCCGACGTGATCACCCAGGTGATCCTCTTCGTGGTGGTCTACGGGCTTTACGAGGTGTCGATCTTCCTGGTTCGCCGGGTCGACCGAAAGCGCGAGGCCGATCTGCGCGCCCAGGGTCTCTGGTTCGAGGACGAGGAAGAAGGCGAGGACATGGCCGACGATCTGGCGCCTGATCTGGCTGACGACCCGCTGATGTCGGAATTCGACGAAGACGACGAAGACGACCTCGGCAAACCGGACAAGAGCTGATGAGCAAAGCCCTGAAACGTATCGCCGCGGCGCTGGAACGCATCGCCCCGGCGCCGCAGCCCGCGCCTGATTTCAAGGCCGCCGACGCCTTTCTCTGGCACGTGGAGCCCGACCGGCTGCAGCCGGTGCCGCAGGTCAGCCGGGTCGAGATCGACCTGCTGATCGGCGTTGACCGGGCCCGCGACACGCTGCTGGCCAATACGCTGCAGTTCGCCCGGGGTCTGCCGGCCAACAACGCGCTGCTCTGGGGCGCGCGGGGCATGGGCAAGAGCTCGCTGGTCAAGGCGGTGCATGCCGAGGTGCTGCGGCAGGGCGAGGCGCTCAAGATCGTCGAGCTGCAGCGCGAGGACCTGCCCTCGGTGGGCCGTCTGCTGGGCCTTTTGCGCGGCCGCAAGGAGCGCTTCGTGCTGTTCTGCGACGACCTGTCGTTTTCGCATGATGACCAGCACTACAAGTCGCTGAAGGCGGTGCTGGACGGCGGCATCGAGGGGCGGCCGGAGAACGTGGTGTTCTATTCCACCTCCAACCGTCGCCACCTGATGCCGCGCGACATGATCGAGAACGAGCGCTCCTCGGCAATCAGCCCGTCAGAGGCGACCGAGGAGAAGGTCTCGCTGTCGGATCGGTTCGGGCTGTGGCTGGGCTTCCATCCCTGCACGCAGGACGAATACCTGTCGATGATCCGCGGCTATTGCGATGCCTACGGGCTGGAGATCGACGACGAGACGCTCAGGGCGGAAGCAGTCGAATGGCAGGCGACGCGCGGCGGACGGTCTGGCCGGGTGGCCTGGCAGTTCTTTACCGATCTCGCTGGTCGCCGGGGCGTGGCGCTGGGCTGAACCGGCGTATTGCCGCGTACGTCTCACGACGCTGTTACATAGCGCGTAGGCCGTTCTCCTCAGGGCCCGGAACAAGGGCGCAAGCCCGCCGGGCCAGCGGCTGCCCGCCCCATCGGGCTGCCGCTTTGGCTGACGTAAGCGCGTCGGTCCGAGGTCTTCCGGATTTGGCCGGGATAAAGCGCTGCAGAACGATTGTTGCAGCGGCATCCCGCGGGCAGCCACTGGCCCGGCGCGTGGGATGCTTGTGGCGGGTGGGGCTTCATCACAGCGCGTCCATCAGTCTCCTCGTGGCCCGGAATCAAGGGCGTCAGCCCGCCGGGCCAGCGGCTGCCCGCCCCACCGGGCTGCCGCTTTGGCTGGGCTTGGCGCTTCGGTCCGAGGTCTTCCGGATTTGGCTGGGATAAAGCGCTGCAGAACGACTGATGTAGCGGCACCCCGCGGGCAGCCACTGGCCCGGCGCGTGGGGTGCTTGTGGCGGGTGGGGCTTTGTTGCAGCGCGTACCTCAATCTCCTCGTGGCCCGGAACAAGGGCGCAAGCCCGCCGGGCCAGCGGCTGCCCGCCCCCCGGGCTGCCGCTTTGGCTGAGCTTGGCGCTCCGGTCCGAGGTCTTCCGGAGTTGGCCGGGATAAAGCGCTGCAGAACGACTGTTTCAGCGGCACCCCGCGGGCAGCCGCTGGCCCGGCGCATGTCGTGCTTTGGGTCAGGGGAGCCTGAGAAAGACGCGGAACATGGTTCCCGACACGCCCGAAAAGCCGGGGACAAGCCGCAGACCCGGCCGCAACGCGCCCCGGGCTTGACCCGGGGCCTCCACCGCGACGCTGCTTAAAGCGTCCCGCGGGGCGGGCGGTTGGTCTCTTTGGTAAACACCATCCCGTCGAGCAATTCCGCCAGGTCGGGCCGGGCCGAGGGACCGTTGGACAAAGCGATCAGCAACAGGCTGCCGTCGGGCCGCAGGACGAACACACCGGGCTCGGCAAAGGGCGCGTCGGTCTCGGCGTCAGACAAAGGCTGGGTGACATAGAGCCCCAGCGTGGCCATCTGATCGCGCCTCAGACCATAGCCCAGGTCGAACCCCCAGCCGAATTCCGCGACATCGGCCTGCGCCTTGGCCTCGGGATCGGCCGAGACCACCACCACGTCAAACCCCGCCGCCTGCCAGTCGCCGCGCATCGCGTCGAGCCCGTTGAGGTACTTCTTGCACCGCGGGCAATGCTTGCCGCGATAGACCACCAGCAGGGTCCAGGCCTCGCGCTCGCCGCCGACGGTGATCTCGCCACCCCCGACCTTCGGAAAGCGCATCGGCGCAAGCAGCGCGCCGGCGACGGGTTTGGGCGTGGGCATGAGCGGTCCTTCCGGGGAACTTGCTGAAGTTACTGAACGTAGGGCAGGGGATCGACGCTCTCGAAGCCTTCGCGGACCTCGAAGTGCAGATACGACGGATCGCCCGCCGCCACCTTGCCCAGGGTCTGGCCGCGGCTGACGCTGTCGCCCTTCTTGACGGTGATGCCGTCGACGTTGGCATAGACCGTCAGCACGTTGTTGGCGTGCTTGATCACCACGATCGGCACCTGATCGGCATTGGCGGTGATCGCGGCGACGGTGCCGGCCTCGGCGGCCTTGACCGGGGTGCCGGCGCTGGCGGCGATGTCGATGCCGTCGTTGCGGCCCTTGGCATATTCGCGGATCACCGAGCCCGAGACCGGCATCTGCATGCGCGCGGACTTGGCGGGGGCCTTGGTCTGCTCCTTGCCGAGGTCGGGCGAGGGCGGTGTCGGCACCGGGGCGGCGGCGGGCGCCGGGGTGGCGGCGGGCAGCGGCTTCGAGGCGCTCGGCGGTGTCGGCGTGGGCGAGCCCTGGCCGGGCTCGGTGGTGGTTGTGGCCGCAGGCTCGGGCCGGGTGGCGGCGGCGCCATCCCGCACGGTGGGGATCAGCAGGAACTGGCCCTCGCGCACGGTGAATTCGCGGTCGAGCCCGTTCCAGTCGGCCAGCGCACGTACAGAGACGTTGTAGAGCCGCGCGATGGTAAAGGCGGTTTCGCCGCGTTCCACCTTGTGGCGCACCGGCTCGGCGCCGGTCTGCACCGGCGGAAGTTCGCTTGTGGTCACCGGTGTGGCGGCGGCATTGTTGATCGCGGCACCGGCGATCTCGGTGATGTCGCGGGCCTCGTTGGCGGGGCGGATCGGGCCTGTGGCGGGCTCGGTCACCTTGTAGGGCAGGGCCACGATCTCTCCGGCGCGCAGGGTGTCGTCGGCGCGCATGCCGTTGAACTTGGCCAGATCGGCGACGCTCATGCCGATGCGCTGCGCCAACCCGCCCAGGGTATCGCCACGCCGCGCCACGGCGACCTGGTAGTTGGGATAGGAAATAATCCCGCGGCTGTCGGGGCTTGGCCGGCTCGCCGTGGCATTGCGCGCCGCTTCCGACGTGTCATACTGGCTGTCGCCGATCCTGCCGCGCAGGTCGAAATCATTCGGCAGGCTCTCGCAGGCGGCCAGACCGACCAGCGCCGAGCCAGCCACGATCACCGGAAAGCGGGGCGGAAAACTCCACATCTCGATATCCCTCAAACTTCGTCCGGTTGCCCCGGATGTTCTGTTGCCAATTTTATACACCGTTCACGTGTCGCGCCCAAGTCCCTCGACCAGCGGCACAAAGCGCACGGCGCGCAATTCATCGTAATCGAAGCCGTTTTCATCACGCCTGACCCGGATCAGGCGCTGAACGGCATCGGATTGCCCCACCGGCAGCACCATGACACCACCAACGCGCAATTGCGCCAAGAGCGGGCCCGGCGGGTCCTCGGCAGCGGCGGTCACCAGGATGCGGTCGAAGGGCGCCTGATCGGGCAGTCCGAAGGAGCCGTCAGCGGTAAAGGCGGTGATGTTCGCAAGGTCGAGCTTGTCGAACACCGCCCGCGCCCCCTGCACCAGCCGCTTGTGCCGGTCGACGGTGTAGATCCGCCGCGCCAGCTGGCTCAGGATCGCCGCCTGATAGCCGGAGCCGGTGCCGACCTCGAGCACGGTGTCGCGCGGCTGCACGTCGAGCGCCTGGGTCATCAGCCCCACCACCGAGGGCTGGCTGATGGTCTGGCCGCAGGCGATGGGCAGCGGCATGTCCTCGTAGGCGCGTTCGGAAAAGAACCCCTGGATGAAATCCGCGCGGTCGATCTTTTCCATCGCGGTCAGCACGCGCTTGTCGGTCACGCCCTTGGAGCGGAGCGCATAGAGGAACTGCATCTTGCGTTCGGCCTCGGGGGTCATTCCAGCACGCCTCTCAGCGCATCGAGCGCATCGGGCGCCGTCAGGTCGGCGCGCATCGGGGTGACCGAGATATAGCCGTCGAGGTTGACGCCGGCGTCGCTGTCGGGCGCCACCGGCGCGCGCTGGTCGCCGCCGCGGATCCAGAAGAACCGCCGGCCGGAGGGCGAGAGATGCGGTTCGACGCTGAAGGCGGTGTTGTCGCGCATGCCCTGCGGCGCGGCGCGGGTGCCCTTGACCTCGGCCGCCGCCACCGGCGGGAAGTTGATGTTGTAGAACAGCTGGTAGGCCGAGGGGTTGGCCAACCGGGCCGAGAGCACCTTGCGGATGACGTCGGCGCCATGCACGCGGGCGGCCTCGAAGGGGTCGTCGAGATCGCGGTTGTCAGGGCCGTAGTACTGCGACAGCGCCATCGCCGGCAAGCCCTGCAGCGCCGCCTCCAGCGCGCCGCCCAGGGTGCCGGAATAAAGTGCGTTCTCGGCCGAGTTGTTGCCGCGGTTCACGCCCGACAGCACCAGATCGGGCGGGGTGTCCTTCATCACGTCGTGCAGGCCCACCATGACGCAATCGGCCGGGCTGCCTTCGGCGGCAAAGCGGCGGTCGCCCATTTCCGAGACCATGAAGGGATGGGTGTAGGAGATGCAATGCGCCACGCCCGATTGCTCGAACGCCGGGGCGACGGTCCAGACCTCGCCACCCGGGCCTGCGATCTCCTCGGCGATCTTGTGAAGAACCTTCAGGCCCGGCGCGTTGATGCCGTCGTCATTGGTGATGAGAATGCGCATGGAGACCCCGAATGAAAGCTGGCCTCTGCTTAGTGGAGCGGGCGCTCAGGGGCAAGGCGGGGCAGGCCGGATGCCCCCGCCGACCGGTGCCGAAATGCCATTCCGCCGCGTCGGGATCAGCCGAGGTTCAGCGCCGCCACCACCTTGGCCGCCTCGTCGCGCGGACGCGCCAGAAGCTCGGCCTCTTGTCCCGGGAAGAAGCGCGCGCGGGTGCCGCTGGGCATCTGCGCCGGTTCCAGAACGTGGACCCGGGGACCGGTGCTCTCGGTCTCGGCCTGCCAGCTGCGGGCGAGCGCGATCTGCGCGGCCTTGGTGGCGCCGTAGGAGGCAAAGAACTTCTGCCCGGCGCGGGGATCGTCGAAGAACACCGCCTGTCCCTCGGTGCCCAGCAGCGGCGCGATGAAGGGGATCAGCCGGCCCATGGCGGTGACATTGACCTCGATGCTCTTCTGCCAGTCCTTCATGTCGAGATGGCTGGCCGGCGTCAGCGGCGCGGCATGCACGGCGGTGTGGCACCAGAGGTCGAGCTTGCCCCATCGGTCGTGGATGCCGCGACAGAGCTGCGCCATGGCGGCCTCGGTGGTGATGTCCATCGGCGCCAGCGTGGCGCTGTGGCCCTTGGCCTGGATGCGGTCATCCAGTTCCTCGAGCGCACCGGTGGTGCGCGCCACGGCGATGATGTGATGGGTCGGCGCCAGCGCTTCGGCCAGGGCAGCGCCAAGCCCGCGGGAGGCGCCTGTGATCAGGGCGGTTTTCTCGGTCATGCGCCGGGTTTGCTGCGGTTCGGCGCGAAGGTCAAGCCGGAGCGCATGGGGCGGGGCGGGGAATTGCGTATTTGGGCGGGGGTGTTGGCGCTTGAGAGGCCGAGGGGTGGCCCGGGGGCGGGCGTGAAAAAGCGGCGAAGCTTGCGCGCCGCCGCTCGGGATGTCGGAATGTCGCCGGGATCAGGACCCCGGGATGGTGAGCTTGATGCCGCGGCCGTCGCGCGAGATGAAGACCTCGCCGTCGCGGATGGCGGTCACCTCGCCGCCGTTGATATGAGACCCGATGCCGACGGTGTTCACGCCGCCGTACCCGTTGCGCAGGATGGCCTTGGGGCCGGATTGCGAGGTCAGGGTGCCGAGCAGGACGGTTTCCAGCATCGGCATCTCGGCCTTTTGCGTGGCCGCGGCCTGAGTCTCGGGTGTGATCGTGACAGTCTGTGCCATTTGGCTTTCCCCATAAGTAGAAGCATCACAAGCCTACCGGGTAGGCTGTCGCACTGCGACGCTGCGAAAGGCATCTAGGCGGTCCGGACGTATAGGGGAAGGGGCCGAAAGATCATCGGCAGATTGACGCCCCGATGCTGGATCGGGGCGGCAAATTACGGCTTATTGCGGCACTGGGTCGCGGCGGTCGCAGGGGGGATGTTTACCCCGCGTTACTCGGCGGCCTTCATCTCGAAGCCCTTTTCGATCATGTCGGCCGGAATCACCGGATATTCGCCGGAGAAACAGGCGTCGCAATACTGCGGGCAGGCATTGTCGCGGCCTTCGGCCTGGCCCACGGCGCGGTAGAGCCCGTCGAGCGAGATGAACTTGAGCGAATCGACGTTGAGGTGATCGCGCATCTCGTCCTCGCTCATGGTGGCGGCCAGCAGCTTTTCGCGCTGCGGCGTGTCGACACCGTAGAAACAGGGCCAGGCGGTGGGCGGGCTGGCGATGCGGAAGTGCACCTCCTTGGCGCCGGCATCGAGGATCATCTCCTTGATCTTGCGGCTGGTGGTGCCACGCACCACCGAGTCGTCGACCAGGATCACCCGCTTGCCTTCGATCAGCGCGCGGTTGACGTTGAGCTTGAGCCGCACGCCCATGTTGCGGATCTGCTCGGTCGGTTCGATGAAGGTCCGGCCCATGTACTGGTTGCGGATGATGCCCATGCCGTAGGGGATGCCGCTCTCATGGGCAAAGCCGATCGCCGCCGGGGTGCCGCTGTCGGGCACCGGGCAGACGAGATCGGCCTCGACCGGGGCTTCGCGGGCCAGTTCGACGCCGATCTGGCGCCGGGTCTCATAGACCGAGCGGCCGCCGAGGATGCTGTCGGGGCGCGAGAAATAGACATGTTCGAAGATGCAGAAGCGCGATTTGGCCTGTGCAAATGGGCGGTGCGAATGCACCTCGCCGTTCTCGATCACCACCATTTCGCCGGGCTCGACCTCGCGGATCAGCTCGGCGCCGATGATGTCGAGCGCGCAGGTCTCTGACGACAGCGCGTAGCCGTCGTCGCCGACCTTGCCCAGCACCAGCGGCCGCACGCCCAGGGGATCGCGCACACCGATCAGCTTGGTCCGGGTCATGGCGACGATGGAGAAGGCGCCTTCGACCCGGCGCAGGGCGTCCTGCATCCGTTCCGGCACCCGGCGCTGCAGCGAGCGGGCCATCAGGTGGATGATGCATTCACTGTCCGACGAGGACTGGAAGATCGAGCCGCGCTCGATCAGCTCGCGCCGGAGCGCCTCGGCATTGGTGATATTGCCGTTGTGGGCGATCGCCGCGCCGCCCATGGAAAATTCGCCGAAGAAGGGCTGGACGTCGCGGATCGCGGTCTGTCCCTTCGATCCGGCGGTGGAATAACGCACATGGCCGATGGCGAGATCGCCCGGCAGCGTTTCCATCAGCGATTGCTTGGTGAAGTTGTCGCGCACATAGCCGAAGCGGCGTGCGGAGTTGAAGCCATGGTCGGGGTGATACGAGACGATCCCCCCGGCTTCCTGGCCGCGGTGCTGCAGGGCGTGCAGACCGAGCGCGACGAAATTGGCAGCATCGGTCACACCGACAACGCCAAAGACGCCACATTCTTCTTTGAGTTTGTCGTCATCGAAAGGATGAGCGGGGGGCATCAGGGCGTCGGCCAAGGTGTGGCTCCGAATCCGTTATTGCTTACGGGGGTTACTTAAGCCTTCGGTGCGGACATG
Organism: Marinovum sp.; assembly: GCF_048263515.1. Taxonomy (NCBI): domain Bacteria; kingdom Pseudomonadati; phylum Pseudomonadota; class Alphaproteobacteria; order Rhodobacterales; family Roseobacteraceae; genus Marinovum; species Marinovum sp. The sequence goes on from NZ_JBLXEC010000005.1 coordinate 187,905, forward strand.
TCACGGAACTATGACGGTCAAGTTTGTGGCATGTGCGGGGAGGGGAGGATCGCCGGGCTTTCGAGGGCCCGGAATCAAGGCCACAGGCCGCCGGGCCAGCGGCTGCCCGCCCGGACGGGCTGCCGCTTTGGCTGGGCCTGGTGTTTCGCTCGGAGGGTTTGCGGAATTGGCTGGGATAAAGTGCGGCCGAACTCAGAGTGCTGCGGCATCCCGCGGGCAGCCGCTGGCCCGGCTTGTGCCTCGGTCCGGCGGAGACTGTGGCTCAACAAACTGCGATGACAACGGTGGAGCCTGCGAGTGGCCCGGAATCAAGGACATAGGCCGCCGGGCCAGCGGCTGCCCGTCCGGACGGGCTGCCGCTTTGGTTGGGCCTGCTGGTGCCTCGCTCGGAGGTCTTGCGGATTTGGCTGGGATAAAGTTCGGCCGAACGGAGGGTGCTGCGGCATCCCGCGGGCAGCCGCGGGCCCGGCTGAAACCGAAAGCGGCGGCCCGAGGGCCGCCGCTGTTCCGAATTTCTTACTGTGCAGGTGCGTCGCAGACGCCGACGAGCTCTTCGTATTGCGTGGTGACCCAGCCCAGCGCCTGCTCGGGGTTGCGCTCTTCGATGGCGTCGGTCATCCGGCCGAAGACCTGCGCCGAGCGCGAGTCGTCGATCATCGCGATGTCCTGGCTGGTGATTACTGTCTCGTAGACGAAGAAGGCGATCGCCACCAGAAGGATGCCTCGCGCCACGCCGAACAGGAACCCGAGCCCCTGGTCGAGCCCGCCAAGCGCCGAGCGCTGGACGATCGACGAAAACAGCGGCGTGAACAGCGACACGACGACCAGAGCGGCGGCAAAGACCACCGCAAAGGCGGTGATGATGCTCAACTCGCAGCTGTCGCGGATGAAATCGCCCAGCACCGGGATTTCCTTGACCAGCGGATCGACCTGCGGCGCAAAGATGAAAGCCAGGATCGCGGCGGCGACCCAGCCGGCGATTGCCATGGCTTCACGCACCAGACCGCGCGAATAGGCCAAGAGTGCGGATAGCACGATGACAACGGCCACAATGCCGTCAACAAGTGTAAAACCTTCCATGTCCTGCCCTTCACTGCCCTCAGCGGCGCCTCAACCGGCACCAAACGTTTCGCCTACGAATGCGGTCAGATCGGCCATGCGGTTGAGTGTCAGCCCGGCATCGCCCGACATCTTGCCACCCTCGGGCACGATCGCGGACGTAAAACCAAGTTTGGCGGCTTCTTTCAACCTGTTTTCGCTCTGGCCCACCGGCCGCAGGGCACCAGATAGGCTGATTTCTCCGAAAACAACGGTTTCTGGCGGCAAAGCCGCATCTTCACGCGCGGAAAGCAGCGCAGCAGCGACCGCCAGATCGGCGGCAGGTTCGCTGACCTTCATGCCGCCGGCCACGTTGAGGTAAACGTCGAGCCCGGCAAAGGGGATGCCGCAGCGCGCCTCGAGCACCGCGAGAATCATCGCCAGCCGCGAGCCGTCCCAGCCGACGACGCTGCGCCGTGCCTGGGCATGCGGCGTCGGCGCCACCAGCGCCTGCATCTCGACCAGCACCGGGCGCGTGCCCTCGATGCCGGAGAACACCACCGATCCGGGGGCCGGGGTGCCGCGTTCGCTGAGAAACAGCGCCGAGGGGTTCAGGACCTCCTGCAGGCCCGCGCCGGTCATCTCGAAGACGCCGATTTCGTCGGCCGGGCCGAAGCGGTTCTTGACCGCGCGCAGGATGCGGAACTGGTGGCCGCGCTCGCCCTCGAAATAGAGCACGGTGTCGACCATGTGCTCGACCACCCGAGGCCCGGCGATCTGGCCGTCCTTGGTGACATGGCCCACCAGGATCACCGACATGCCCTTGCGCTTGGCAAAGGAGGTCAGCTCATGCGCCGCGGCGCGCACCTGGCTGACCGAGCCGGGGGCCGAGCCCACGTTGTCGGCCCACATGGTCTGGATCGAGTCGATGATGGCCAGCTGCGGTCGCTCCTGGTCGAGCGTGGTGAGGATGTCGCGCAGGTTGGTCTCGGCCCCAAGCCGGACCTGGGCCTTGGTCAGCCCCAGCCGCTGGGCGCGCATCCGCACCTGGGCGCTGGCCTCTTCGCCAGAGATATAGACGGTCTTGAGCCCCGCATCGGCGAATTTTGCCGCGGCCTGCAACAGAAGCGTGGATTTCCCGATGCCGGGATCGCCGCCGACGAGGATGGCGCTCGAGGGCACCAGACCGCCGCCCAACACGCGGTCAAGCTCGTCCATGCCGGAATGGGTGCGCGGCGGCGGGGTTTCCTCGGTGGAAAGATCGGAGAGCGCGACCTTGCGGCCGCGCGCCTCGCCCAGGGCTTTGCCTGCCGGCCCGGTGGAGATCCCCGCGTCTTCGGTGATCGAGTTCCAGGCGCCGCAGGCCTCGCACCGCCCGGACCATTTCGTCGTGACATTGCCGCAGGCGGTGCAGGAGAAGGTTTGTTTCGACTTGGCCATAAGGCGTCATGCCCGAGGACTGACGCCTTGCCAAGCATTCTTGGGTTATTCGGCGGCCTGACGCCCGGCCAGTTCGATCATCCGGCCATTGGCCATCCGGCTTGCCTGGCGCATGTCGGCACCGGGAGGCAGGTCGAGTTCCGGCATCACGTCCGACAGAAGCTCGGACAGGCGCTGGATTTCCGAGCGTGCGACATCTTCCTCGATCTCGACGCGCATCGCCCACTTGTGGATGTCGTTGGCAATGACCTTGGCCTCTTCGAGACGGTCCTCGATCATCTTCACCTCTTGCTGACGCTGGGTGAGGAAGGAGCGGGCCCGGTCGACCTTTTCGTCGGAATAGACTTCGGCCAGTTCGTGGCTGATCGCGCCCATCTGTGCCGCGACCTCGAGAAGGTCGGTCTCGAGCACGCTGAGATCGGGGTGATTGCGCAGAAAGATCATCCGTTCGCGCACGGCGTCGAACTCGGATTTCAGCTTGAAGACGCCCTCGCGGTCGGCCTTGTGCACCGCATCATAGGCGCGGGCCACGTCCTGCATGTTGATCGAAAAGCGGCGATGGGTGGTTTCAAGACGCAGGATACGCTGGTTCGTGGGCAGGTAGACGACAAGGCCGAGAACCAGTGCAGTGACGGCGATCTGGACGATCCAGCCGAGATCGACCGGCGGATTGCTGCCGAACTGCAGGGGTAGGGACAGCCAGGGTGCTTGCCCCAGGGCGCTCGCGATTGTATAGCCTAGCAACGCAAGGCCGGCGATCGCGTAGATTGCCATGAAGATCATTTGGAAAACGACGGCTGCCAGCCGAAGTGTAGTTTGAATGTTGCGCATCTGATCCCCCTAGGATCCTGAATGTGGGCGGCCCAGATGAGTATGAAGGCCTGCGACTTTTCGACCTAGAAGTATTTAATGATGCGTCAACCTTTGCCGTTGTTACGTGATCATTATTTCGTTTTGTCGCGTTTTGTGACGGAAGAGCACCAGATTGACCCCAAAATACAGGAACTAAACAGGTAGAGACCCCATTGGGTTTCGATGCGCCCGACACCGATTCCTTTTGTCACGGTGATATAAAGCGCGATCAGGAAGATGTCGGCCATCGCCAGCCTGCCCAGAAACGACAGCAGCGGCAGCAGATGCGTCCCCGCCCGGCCGAAATGCACGAGCGCCAGACCGATGGTTTTCACGTAGGGCGCGACCAGCGCAAAGAGCGTCACCACCAGCGCCAGAAAGATGTCGGTCGCCCAGAGCGAGCGCAGACCGGTCAGCACGCTTATCTGTTCGAGGCCGAAGAGCGGCAGCAGCCCGGCCTGCATCAGCGGCGCGGCCCAGGCCAGCGGATAGAGCAGCAGCAGCGACAGGTTGACCCAGCGCACCAGCCCGTATGTCCGGGTCTGCACGGTCAATAGACCCTTGTGTAGCCCCAGAGGCCGATCAGCACCGCCAGCAGCAGGACATGCACCACGTCCACCCAGCGCCAGGCCCGGCCAGCGGCAAAGGCCGAGGCGATGAGCGGCGCCGAGGCTACCAGCGGCAGCGCCATGCCGCCCAGCGGTTTTGTCACCATGGCCGCGACTTGCGGCAGGGTGCCAGTGTAGAGGTTGAAGAGCGGCGGCACGAAATGCGCCGCCATCCCCAGCAGCGCCAGAGCAAGGCTCGCCAGCCCAAGCCAGCGACTGGGACCGCGCGCGGCACCGGCGCGGGCGGCGGCCAGCATTGCCAGCAGCGGCAGGTAGAAGAAGGTCTGGAGGCTGAGCAGCGCCATGACCGCCGGGCTTGGTTGCAGGAACCCCATCAGTCTGCCGCCTGAGGCGCGTGGCGCCTGTCATGAGTGAGGGTCAATTGGTCGCTCCCGGTCTGTCCTGCTCCGGCCGCGGGGCCGAGTTCTCGTCAAAGATGATGATTCCCTGCGGGTCTGCAATGGCCTGCGCGGTGTCTCGCCGGATCGTGCGGCTGCATGTAACCCGGCACCGCCGCCTGTCAGCCCGTCAGAGGCCAAAAGCCTCAGGCGCCGTGATAGACCCGGGTGTAGCGCGCGCCCAGCGAGGTGAGGATCTCGTAGCCGATGGTGCCGGCCCAATCGGCCAGAACGTCGACGGTCTGATGGCGGTTGAGCAGCGACAGGCTCTCTGGCACCTGGCGCAATGCGGTGACATCGACGCCGATCAGGTCCATCGAGATCCGTCCCGCCACAGGGCAGGGCGTATCACCGGCCATCAGGCTGGCCTTGGGCCCCATGGCCCGCAAGAGCCCGTCGGCATAGCCCGCCGCGATGGTGGCGATGCGGCTGGGGCGGGAGGCGGTGAAGGTGTTGCCGTAGCCCACTGTCTCGCCCCGCTGCAGTTCGCGGGTCTGGATCACCGGGATGTCGAGGCTCACCACCGGGGCGGCGTCGGCAAAGGGCAACCCGCCATACAGGCCGATGCCAGGCCGGGTGAGGTCGAAGTGATAGTCCGCGCCCAGGAGGCAGCCACCGGTGGCCGCCAGCGAGCGCGGCGCCTCGATCCCGTCGGTCATGTCGCGGAAGCTTTGCAGCTGCCGGGCGTTCATCGCGTGGTCGGGCTCGTCGGCGCAGGCCAGATGGCTCATCACCAGCACCGGGTTCTGCGCCAGCGCGATGTCGCGCAGGGCGGCCCATTCGGCGGGCTCCATGCCCAGCCGGTTCATGCCGCTGTCGAGCTGGATGCCGAAGGGCGCGCCGGGCAGGGCCTCGACGTGGCGCAGCATCTGGTCGATGTTGTTGATCAGCGGCACCAGATCGAAATCGCGGATCAGCGCGGTGTCGCCGAGCATATGGCCCGAGAACACCAGGATCTCGGGCCCTTGGCCCAGCGCCGCGCGCAATGCCGCGCCTTCCTCGGCCAGGGCCACGAAGAAGCGCCGGGCGCCGGCCTGGGCCAGCGCGCGCGCCACCTGGGCCGCCCCAAGGCCATAGCCGTCGGCCTTGACCACGGCCGCCGTTTCGCCTTCGGAAAGCGCGGCCAGCGCGCGCCAGTTGCCGCGCAGCGCCTCGAGATCGATTGTCAGTATCGCCTGTGCCATGGCCGCTTAGTCGGTCCGCTTCGGGTCAAGGTCAAGTGGGAATTGCGCGCGAAAACCGCCCCGCAAATGACTGCGGGCCGGGCCTTGCCTGCCCCGGCCCGCAAACCTGCCCTCGCTCGATTATTCCTAGTAGTTCTGACCGCCGCCGTCCTGTTGCCAGGGCTTGGCGAGGTTGCCGAAGCGGGTGAACTGGCTTTCGAAGCTCAGCTCGACGGTGCCGATCGGGCCGTGACGCTGCTTGCCGATGATGACCTCGGCCTTGCCGTGCAGGCGCGACATCGCCTCCTGCCATTCGGCCATCTTGTCGAGCTCGTGATCGCCGGGCTTTTCGCGTTCCTTGTAGTATTCCTCGCGGAACACGAACATCACCACGTCGGCGTCCTGTTCGATCGAGCCCGATTCCCGCAGGTCCGAGAGCTGCGGCCGCTTGTCTTCGCGGCTTTCGACCTGACGCGACAGCTGCGACAGGGCGATCACCGGGATGTTCAGCTCCTTGGCGATGGCCTTAAGACCCATGGAGATCTCGGCGATCTCCTGCACCCGGTTGTCGGCGGTGCCGCGCGCCAGCTGCAGGTAGTCGATGATCAGGAGGTCGAGACCATGCGTCCGCTTGAGCCGCCGCGCCCTGGCGGCCAGCTGCGAGATCGGGATCGACGGCGTGTCGTCGATGTAAAGCGGGCAGGCCTCCAGCGCCTTGGCGGCATCGACGAAGCGGCGGAATTCCTCTTCGGTCATGTCACCCTGGCGGATCTTGTGGCTGGAGATCTCCGAGGCCTCGGCGAGGATCCGGCCGGCCAGCTGCTCGGCGCTCATCTCGAGCGAGAAGAAGCCCACCACGCCGCCGTCGATCGCGCCTTCGCTGCCGTCGGGGCGAATGCCGCGCTTGTAGGCCTTGGCGACGTTGAAGGCGATGTTGGTGGCCAGCGAGGTCTTGCCCATCGAGGGCCGCCCGGCAAGGATCAGAAGGTCGGAGGGGTGCAGACCACCGAGCTTGCGGTCCATGTCGTCAAGCCCGGTGGAAACACCGGCCAGACCGCCTTCGCGCTGATAGGCGGCGTTGGCGACGTTGACCGCGTCGGTCACCGCCTTGAGGAAGGACTGGAAGCCGCCCTCGGTCTGGCCCTGTTCGGCCAGCTTGTAGAGCTTCTGCTCGGCTTCGACGATCTGCTCGCGCGGTTCCGAGGCGACATCGACCCGCGCCGCCTTGGCCGAGATGTCCCGGCCCAGACCGATCAGGTCGCGGCGCACCGCGAGGTCATAGATCATCTGTGCATAGTCGCGCACCGCAAAGGCGCTGACCGCAGCGCCTGCCAGACGCACCAGATAGGCCGCGCCGCCCAGTTCCTGCAGGCCCTCGTCGTCCTCCATGAAAGCCTTGAGCGTGACCGGCGAGGCGAGGTTGTTCTTCGCGATCCGGGCCGCGGCGATCTCGAAGATCCGCGCATGCACCGGCTCGTAGAAATGCCGCGCGCCGATGATCGAGGCGATGCGGTCGTAGACGTCGTTGTTGGTAAGAATGGCCCCCAGAAGCTGCTGCTCGGCTTCGATGGAATGCGGCATGGTTTCTTCGGACTGAATCTCCACGCCTGTTGGATTGATCGTCGTGATCTCGTTCATATTGCCCGCTCTTGTCTTTGCCCCACGGAGGTTGTTCTAGCCAAACCGGGAGCACCAATCCATCTGCATAACCCTGTGGATGCTCCGCAGGGATAACTTTCGTGACCTTGGGTCACAGCGCCTTTGCCTCGGCTCATATGGTAGCCGATCGAAGGCGCTCTGCCAAATGTTGAATTCCGCAGTGAGTCGCAACCGGGTTGTCCCCAGTTGTCCACAGGTGGATTTATTTCTTGTTGGCTTCCTGCCACTTACGCGGATCGTTGAGGAAGGTCTCGACTTCGGCCAGCGTCTCGGCACTGAACTGGCCCTGTTCCCTGGCCTCGGCCAGCACGTCCCACCAGGTGCAGAGATGGTGCAGCGCCACGCCGTGATCGCCCAGCGTCTTCACCGTTTCGGGGAAGATGTCGTAGTAGAAGATCACCGCCGTGTGGCCGCAGGTGGCGCCGGTTTCGCGGATCGCGTCGACGAAGGAGAGCTTCGATCCGCCGTCGGTGGTGAGGTCCTCGACCAGGAGCACCCGCTGGCCTTCGGACATCGCGCCTTCGATGCGGGCGTTGCGGCCATAGCCCTTGGGCTTCTTGCGCACATAGGTCATCGGCAGGGCCATCCGCTCGGCCATCAGCGCGGCAAAGGGGATGCCTGCGGTCTCGCCCCCGGCGATATTGTCAAACGCCTCGAAGCCCGCCTCGCGCATCACCGTGACGGCGAGGAAATCCATCAGCGTCGACCGGATGCGCGGAAAGGAGATCAGTTTGCGGCAGTCGATGTAGCTGGGCGAGGGCAGGCCGGAGGCCAGGGTATAAGGCTCATCGGTGTTGAAGTTCACCGCGCCGATTTCCAGCAGCATGCGGGCGGTGAGACGGGCGATTTCTTCCTTGGCGGGATAGGTCGAGGGGATCATGGCAGGGGTCCGTTCCTGTGGCCGGCGTGGCGTGGCGTATTTGGAAAGAGAAGAAGCTCAGGTGACGCTCCAATGCACCGGGAAGCCCGGATCGAAGACGGTGACGGGGCCATCCTCGGTCTCGATCTTCTCGGGGAAGGACTGGGGGTCGCCCTTGGTCAGGGTGATCGTGGCGTCGTTGACCGGCAGGCCGTAGAAGCCGGGGCCATTGAGCGAGGCGAAGCCTTCGAGCTTGTCGAGCGCGCCGTCCTCTTCGAAGACATGGGCGAGCAGTGGCATGGTGTTGGTGGCGGTGAAACAACCGGCACAGCCACAGGCGCTTTCCTTGTTCGGATCGGTGTGCGGCGCGCTGTCGGTGCCGAGGAAGAAGCGCGCATCGCCCGAGGTGGCGGCGGCACGCAGCGCAAGGCGGTGTTCTTCGCGCTTGGCCACCGGCAGGCAGTAGTAATGCGGCTTGATGCCACCGACGAGGATGTGGTTGCGGTTGATGATCAGGTGATGGGTGGTGATCGTGGCGCCGAGGTCGGTGTCGTTGGCCTTGACGTAATCGACGCCGTTTTTGGTGGTGATATGCTCCATCACCACCCGCAGGCCGGGGGTGGCGCGGCGGATCGGGTCGAGCACCCGGTCGATGAAGACCGCCTCGCGGTCGAAGATGTCGATGTCATGGTCGACCACCTCGCCGTGCACGCAGAGCGGGCAGCCGATCTCGGCCATCCGTTCGAGCACTGGGCGGACCTTGTCGAAGTCCTTGACGCCGCTGGCGGAATTGGTGGTGGCCCCGGCCGGGTAGAGCTTGACCGCGGTGATCAGGCCAGAGGCATGGGCGGCGGCCAGATCGTCGGGGTCGGTGTCCTGCGTCAGGTAGAGCGTCATCAGCGGGGTGAAGTCCGCGCCCTCGGGCAGGGCGGCCAGGATGCGGTCGCGGTAGCGCGCGGCATCGGCCCCGGTCACCACCGGCGGCACCAGGTTCGGCATGATGATGGCGCGGGCGAAATGGCGCGTGGTTTCGGGCAGGACGGCGCGCAGCATTGCGCCATCGCGCAGATGCAGATGCCAGTCGTCGGGGCGGCGGAGGGTCAGGCTCTGGGTCATGCGCCAGCAGTTACACCAGCCGGGGAAAGGGTGCCAGAGGGCTTTGCCCGGGCCTGGGCGAAGTTACGAGCGCGAAGAGGCGGGGTCAGCCGGCCTTCTTCTTGCGGGCCTCGATCTCTTCGAGCCGGCGCTGGAACTTGGGCGCGCTTTGCCGCGAGACCACGAAGCGGCAGAGCCGTTCGGCCAGCGCGGTGCGCCGGTCGCGGTCGAGCGCGCCAAGCAGATTGCGCAGATAGCCCGGATGGCTGCGCCGCGCCCGCATCAGCCGGTAGAAGCTGTGGCGGTCGAGCTTGCCGGTGCCGGCCTTGGCGAGGATGCGGTAGAGCACCGACATCTCGAGCAGGTCGCTCTGGATGGTGTCGCCGAGGCCCGGGACCGGCAGCAGCGTGGTCTGCGGCCCGTGAAACAGCGCGGCGTGCATGGCATCGAGCGGCTCGCGCGGATCGTAGATCACATGCACCTGGTCGGCGCCCTGCGACATGTCGGGCGCATAGCCGTAACGCGAGGTGAAATCCATCGCGCGCAGATCGGTGAAGCGGTCATCCCAGCCGGCCAGGCGCGGGTTGAGCGTGGCCTGCGGCTGGATCGCCACCACGGTCGCGCCCGGTGAGGCCACCGAATAGGCGGTGGCGGCATAGGCGCAGGGTCCGGCGCCGTAGAAGATCACCCGGTCGAACTCGTCGAAGAAGCCATCGTCGGTCAGCTCGTCAAAGAACTCGTAGACCTCTTCGGTGCGAAACCAAGTCTCGCCGTCACAGACAACGCCGAGATGCGACCAGCCCATCGCCCGCACCATGTCGAACCCCAGCGGCTGGCCGGTCTCCGACAGGGCCTGGATGCCCTGAAAGCTTTCGAAGGTCACCAGCAGCGTGTCGCCTTCCTCGATGAAGGCGGCGGCATGTTTCGGGCCGAGCGGGGCGTAGAAGCCTTCTTCCTCGGCGATGTCCTTGAGCGCCCCGAACCATTTGGCCTTGGGCAAGGCGGTCATGGGGGCATCAAATGTGTTCAGCGTGTCCTGCATCATCAAATCCTCAGAGCGCACGCGTTATCTTCGCGCAATTCCCCAATGGCTATCCGACAATTTAGGCGAAAGTTGGAAAGAATGCTCGCGGAACAAGGCAGTTTCCTGACGAATTCCGTCCTTTCAGGGGCTTACGCGACGTGCCTTGCGGGCATGGGCGATCAGCTTGCGGGCGGCTTCGGGCGGCAGGGGCAGCGAGGGCGGGGTCATCAGCAGCCGGCCAAAGAGCGCGCGGCAGGGCTCTTCGCGCATCAGTTCGGCAAAGCGCGCATGGCGCCAAGCGACGGCGGCCTCATGCAGGCGCGCCAGTTCCGGGTCGGCGGCGAGGCGGGCGCGGTCTTCGGCCACCTCGGCGGCCAGCCGCAGGGCGCTGTCGTCTTCCTCGGTGTTGAAATTGCGCTCGCACCAATAGTCCATGCCAAGCCGGTCGTCGGAATGCACCGCCCGGCCGCGGGCGGCCTTGAGCACGAAGCTTTCCATCGCGCCCAGCGCATAGTGGTTGAGTTGCGCCAGCCGGGTGTGGCGCTGGCCCAGCGGCGAGAACACCCGCCGGTCATGGGAGGTCAGGTCGAGCGTGCGGCCTTCGCCGTCGCGCCAATCCACCGAATGCCCGTCACGCAACCCCCGCGGCCGGTGCACGCCCAGTTGCCGGAAGCTGCCGGTGTTGCGGTAGAGCGTCTTGAACATCTGCGCCCGCCAGGGCCAATGCATCACCTCTGGCGCGGCGCGGGTGAAGAGCCGGGTCACCGGCGCGTCGCGATACCCCACCTCGCCGGCATTGCCGAAGAGCCGCCAGGTCAGGGTGATCGCCGTCGCCTCGGGCAGGGCGGCGATGAGGTCGGCCAGACGGTGATCGCCCGCGTGGATGTTGACATATTCGTCGATATCCAGCGCCATCAGCCAGTCGGCCTGCCGCACCGGCTTGAGCTTGCCGGCGCGCTTCAGCCCGGTGAACTGGATGCCGCCCTTGTCATAAGGCCCATCGTTGCGGATGTGGGTGACGCCGCCCAGCGCTTCCAGCCGATCGGCGATCAGGTCGGTGCCATCGGCGCAATCGTTGGTGCAGATCACCACGTGGGAGAACCCCACCACCCGGTGATGCGCCAGCCAGTCGAGCAGAAAGGCGCCCTCGTCGCGCAGGCAGAGAACCGCGGTGGCCTGCATCAGGTCTCCATATCGAGCGCCAGCGCATAGGCGGCGCGTTCGGTGCCGGTCAGGCGCAGGGCCATGGCTTTCTCGTAGAGCTCGGCAAACTCGGGGATGACGCGCAACTCCGCCGCCTTTGACTTGTGCCAGGCGAGCCCCTTTGCGTGCCATTCGGCCAGCACCGGATCGGCGAGCAGCCGGTCGAACTCGGCGCGGACCCGCGGCACGTTGCGCTTGATGGTGATGTCGCGGTGGTCGTTCCAGTCCATGCGGATCCAGTAGTTCAACCCGATGGTGCGGTCGACATGCAGCGCCCGGCCGCGCTGACGCTTGATCAGGAAACTTTCGGCCGAGCGCAGTGCGTAGTGGTTGAGCTGCAAGAGGTCATAGCCGATCGAGCGCTTGGAATTGCGCCAGCCGTTTTTTTTCACCTCGTCGCCCATCGGCTGGCCCGAACCATTCACCCAGGTCACCTTGTCGGCCATCTCGGGCAAGAGCTTGTTGGGCCGGTGGCAGGAGAGCTTTTCATAGGCGCCGATGTTGCGCACCATGGTCTTGAAGCCCCAGGCGGTGTGCGGCTTGGGGCAGAACTTCGGCGCGCAATGGTCGAACTGCTCGATCACGAAGCGGTCTTCCAGCGTGGTGACGCCGCCGTGGCCAAAGAGCCGCCAGGTCATCGCCACGTTGGTGGCATCGGGCACCCGGTCGAGGAAATCCTGCAGCGTGCCATTGCCGCAGCGGATGTTCATGAATTCGTCGACGTCGATATGGATGATCCACTCGGCGTTCTGGATCACCGGTTCCTTGAGCGATTGGTTCAGCGCATATTGCTGCGGCGACTTGCCCGACCAGACTTCGTTGTTGCGGTGTTCCAGCAGGCCCAACGCCTGCAGCCGGCCGAGGATCTCGTCTGTGCCGTCCTCGCAGCCGTTGGTGTAGATCAGGAAGTTGTCGACGCCGATGGCGCGGTGATAGGCCACCCATTCGAGGATGTAGGGCGCCTCGTTCTTCATGCAGCCGACGATGACATTGCCGGCTGACCCCTCGGGCAGCACGCGCGCCGGGGCAGGGGCAAAGGCCGCGGCCAGCTCTTCTTCGTTGACGCGGCCAAGCCGGTTGTGCGGCGCAAAGGGCCCGCCGCGCAGCTGGGCGAATTTCTCCTGTGCCAGTGCCGGCATGACCTCGGCCGCGGCCTCTGACAATCCCTCGATCCGGCCGTTGGCCTTTTGCGTTGCCTCGGCGGCCTTGGCGTCACGACTGGCCTTTTCGATCCGCGGCATGGCGGCCAGCAAGTATTGCGAGGCGCGAAAGCCGCGCGTCGTCTCGACCTCCTGCCAGGTCGGTTGCGGCGCATCGGGGGTGAAGGCGCGGGCCAGCGCCGGGTCGTCCTGCGCCAGAGCGGCGAGGTCCGCGGCAAACCGTTCGGCAATCGGCGTCAGCGAGCCGGGGTGCATCGGCGCGCCCCTGACCCGCAGGTCGCCCAGCATCCGCTTCCAGATCTGCCGCGGCACCCGGTGCTCGCCCTGCGCCAGCAGCCGCGTCAGCACGTCGTTGAACTGCCGTGCGCGGGCCAGCCATTCGGCGGCGGGCATGGCGGGCGGCGCCATCGGTTCGACCTTGCCGATCTGGTCGTCGAGGCCGAAGCTTTCGCGCAGCTCTTCGGTCACATCCTCGCGGCAGAGCGCCGCCACGTCGAGCGGCCGGAAGCGGAAGCAATCCTCGCCGAAGACATCCTGCCAATGTGCCCGAAGCGCCCGGTAATCGAGCCAGGCCGGCGCCATCTGCACCTCGGGGAAGATGCCTTGATCGGGCCGTCCCTTGGGCCGGTCCTCCAGTGCCGCGACCCACCAGTCGGGCTGCGCGGCCAGCCGAAGCTCCAGCTCCAGCGAGCGCAGGCGGCCGTCGAGCACCTGCACGATGTAGTGCCGCAGCAGCATCCGCGCCGGGCAGTCGACATGGGCGATCACCTCGATCTCGTCAGTGATCGGCAGCAGAACCGCCCTTAACCGCTCCAGTTCTGACGTGTTCAGCAGCGTGCTGCCGAACTGATGCGCCGAGAGGATCAGGTGGCTGGCGCCGCTGACCTCGACCTCGCGCGCCAGCGCCTCGGTCACATCGGCGCGCAGCTGCGCCTGCCGGCGGGGGTCAGCAAAGCCGCGGTTGTGGCGCAGGGTGTCCACCGTGCCAGGATCGCTGACCGCCATGAACAGCCGCGTGTGATTGCGCGCGCCGGGGCTGCGGGCAAAGAGCACGCCGCTGCGCAAGAGCTGCCGCCGCTTGGCATCCAGCACCTCCTGCAGCCGCGTCGCGGCCCAGAGGTCCGGCCCGATATGGAGGCTGATCTTCATGCGGTTTCCTCGTCCTGCGCGATCTTCACCGGGTTGGCATTGGCCTGACCCCACCAGGGCACGTCGCGCCCCAGATAGGCGCCCAGCCGCGCGGCGGCGCCCTCGTCGCCCACGTCGAGACGCAGGAAATCCTCCGCCCCGGCAAAGAACCGCTCGAGCGCGGCGTAATGCCCGGCGATCCAGGTCTCGCGCTCGCGGCTGGTCACGCCATAGCCCGCCGGCAGCCCGGGAATGTCCGCCGCGGGCAGGCGTTCCGTCCCGAGGTTCGACCAGCGCAGCATCGAATCCGAGATCTCCTCGGGCCGCCGCCAGGTGGCCAGAAAGCGCGTGCCGGGATGCTGCTCGCGGATCGCCGCCAGCAGGCCATAGTCGAACTGCGGCCAGATCGAACGGGGCGGGCGCAGGGCGCTGATCTCGGAAAACCCGTCGAACTCGTCGAGGCCGTGCAGCGGATCACCGCGCAGGAAATAGCCGTCATAGAGCATCTCGCCGACAAAGCGGCCATGCAGGGCGCGGTCCTCGGTCTGCACCGGCTTGATCCGGTGATCGGCCACATGCAGCCCGGCCTTGCGCAGTGCCCGCGCCAGCGTCGTGGTGCCGGATTTCGGCAGGCCGAGATTGATGACGCGCAGCCGGCTCATGGCAGCGCCAACACCGGCGTATCGCCGATCCGTTCGCGCAGCGTCTCTTCCTCGGGCGGCAGGGTCGAGGCCGCGCGCAACTGTGCCTGCATCTGCTGATAGACCTCCTGCTGCACCAGCGCGTCGCGGCGCGACCGGTGCAGCCGCACCGTCTCTTCATGCAACTCAGCAATCCCCGGCAAAGCCTTGAGCACCGCGATCTGCGCCTCGAGCTTCGGCAGCATCCGCAGGATCGTGCGATCCTCCCATGCGTCGTCGTTGCGTTCGCGCCAGTAGCTGTCGTCGAAATCGCGGTTCTCGCGGTTGACGTCGCCCCGGTCATTCTTGACGAGGTAGCTGTCGAGCGAGCGCAGGGCGTAATGGTTCAACGTCGCGTGGCTGCGCGCGCCGGCGGCGGGAAACTTGCGCAGCCGCCGCTTGTTGGCCGCCTGCAGAAAGGCCTCCGGCACATCGCGGCCAGAGGCGTCCGTCCAGACCGGGGCAGGAACCTTGCCCACCCGGTGAAACGGCCGATGCGCACCGTAATATTGCAGAGGAAAGTCCTTGCGCACCAGTGTCTTGACCTCGATGGCGCTCTCGCCGCACCAGAGATCGGGATTGTGGCAGCGGGTGAACTGGGCAATCACCGGCCGGTCCTCGAAGGCCTCGATCCCGGCATTGGCAAAGAACTGAAATGTCACCGAGATCGCCTGCGGATCGCCGCAGGCAGCGATCAGCGCCGGAATGGTGTGATCGCCCACGTGGATGTTCAGGAACTCGTCCACATCCGCCACCCAGAGCCAGTCGGCCTCGCGCACCACTTCCTGCCGGCGCGCATCCTTCAGCGCCTCCATCTGATAGTTGCGCCCCTCGGCTGGGTTGGGCAGGTGCACCACCACGCCATGATCCGCCAGCCGGTCGAGCAGCCGGTCGGTGCCATCGGAACAATCGTTGGAATAGAACAGGTGCTGGCCGACCCCGATCAGCCGGTTGTAGGCGATCCATTCCAGCAGGAACGGGCCTTCATTCTTGACACATGTCACGGCGGTTATGCGCATCTCGTCGCACTCCGGCCCGTGTCTCTGACGCTCTGCATTGCTGCCCCGTGATCGCGGTGTCCCGCGATACTGCCGCCTCTTGGTTATATTTTTGCAAAAACTCGCATGTTAGCGGCCTTGCGTCAATTGCGCCGGGGCTTGCACGACTTTTGTCGCCTTGACCCGAGAGGGGGGGCGTGTAGCCCTTGCACGGCAACAAAGAGGGTCCCCATGACACCATTACCGGCAAGCATCGACGCGGTTCAGACCATGCTGGGCGCTCAGGATTATGTCTGCGACCGGGCGCTCGGCACGGTGACCTTCCTGGCGCTGACCCTGGGCAAGCCGCTGTTTCTCGAGGGCGAGCCCGGCACCGGCAAGACCGAGATCGCCAAGGCCATCGCCGCGGGCCTCGGCCGCCGGCTGATCCGCCTGCAGTGCTACGAAGGCCTCGATGCGGGCTCGGCGGTCTATGAATGGAATTTCCCGGCGCAGATGGTGGCGATCCGCACCGCCGAGGCCGAGGGCAATGCCGACCGCAATCTGCTGAAACAGGAGCTCTTCGGCCCCGACTACCTGATCGAACGGCCGCTGCTCGAAGCGATGCGCCCGGATGAAAACGGCGCGCCGGTGCTGCTGATCGACGAGCTTGACCGCACCGACGAGCCCTTCGAGGCCTTTCTGCTCGAGGCGCTGTCTGACTATCAGGTCACCATCCCCGAGCTCGGCACCATCAAGGCCCCCGAGCCGCCGATCGTCATCCTGACCTCGAACCGCACCCGCGAGGTGCATGACGCGCTCAAACGCCGCTGTCTCTACCATTGGGTCGACTACCCCGATTTCAGCCGCGAAATGGACATCCTGCACGCCCGCGTCCCCGAGGCCGCCGAGACCCTGAGCCGCGAGATCGTGGCCTTCGTGCAGTCCCTGCGCACCGAAGACATCTTCAAGCGCCCCGGCGTGGCCGAGACCATCGACTGGGCGAAATGCCTGCTGGCGCTCGACGTCATCGCGCTCTCACCGCAGGTGATCTCCGACACGCTCGGCGCGATCCTGAAGTATCAGGACGACATCGCCCGCCTGCAGGGCTCCGAGGCCAAGCGCATCCTCGACGAGGCTCGCGCCTCGCTCGAGCCGGCATGACGGCACCGGTCATCCATCTCTGCGGCTGGCCCGGGTCGGGCAAGGCGACCATCGGCCGGTGCCTCGCAGCGGCGCTGGGCGGCAGGCTGATCGACAACCACCTGATGCTCGATCCCGCCAGCGCCCTGTTCGACCGCAGCGATCCGCGCCATGCGCGGCTGCGCGAAGGCCTGCGCCGGGCGATCTACGACGCGGCCCGCGGGCTGCCGGAGGATGTGGCGCTGGTGGTGACCGATGCGCTGGCCGAGACCGAGCGGGACCGACAGCTCTTTGCCCCCACCGAGGCGCTGGCGCAGGCGCGGGGGGCGCCGCTTCTGGCGGTGACCCTGGCGATTTCGCCGGAAGAGAACCTGCGCCGCCTGACCGATCCGCCGCGACAGGCCCGCAGCAAGCTGACCGACCCCGATGTGTTGACCTCGCTGCGCGCCGACCACAGACTGCTGCGCCCCGCCGGCGCGATCACCGTCGATGTCACCGACCTGAGCGCAGAAGAGGCCGCCACCGCAATTCTGGGAGCGTTGTCCCTGCAGCGTGCGACCGATGCCTGAATACGCCCCGCTCGAATTGCCGGACCATCCGGCCCTGACCGAGAATATCACCCATTTCGCCCGCGCCCTGCGCAAGGCCGGCCTGCCGATCGGCCCCGGCCGGGTGATCGAGGCGATCCGTGCGGTCGAGGCGGCGGGCTTTACCGAGAAACGCGACTTCTACTGGACCCTGCATTCGGTCTTCGTCAACAAGCCCGAGCAGCGTGTGGTCTTTACCCAGATCTTCCGGCTCTACTGGCGCGATCCGCGCTACATGGAGCACATGATGTCGCTGATGCTGCCAGCGATCCGCGGCGTTCAGGAAGAGCGCAGCGCCAAGGCGGCCGAGAAGCGCGCGGCCGAAGCGCTGCTGGACGGTGCCGACCTGCCAGAGCCCGAGGAGCCGTCGAAAGGGGGCGAAGAGGAGCCGATGATCGAGGTTGACGCCTCGCGCACCATGTCGGCCGAGGAAAAGCTGCGCTGTCTCGATTTCGAACAGATGAGCACCGAGGAAATGGCCCGCGCGCGGCGCATGCTGGCCCGTCTCACCCTGCCGGTGCCGCCGATCAAGTCACGCCGCGCCCGCGCCAGCCGCCAGGGCCATCGGGTGGATTTCGGCAAGACCCTGCGGCTCTCGATGCGCCGCGGCGGCCAGCTGCGGGAGCTGGCGCTCAAGGAACCGCGCCTGCGCTGGCCCAACCTCGTGGTGCTCTGCGACATCTCGGGCTCGATGAGCACCTATTCCCGCACCATCCTGCATTTCCTGCACGCGGTCTCGAACGAAAAGGGCGCGGGATGGGCCAAGGTGCATGCCTTCACCTTCGGCACCCGGCTGACCAACATCACCCGCCACCTGCGCCAACGCGATGTCGACGCCGCTTTGGCGGCCGCCGGTGCCGAGGCGCAGGACTGGGAGGGCGGCACCCGGATCGGCGACTGCCTGCATGACTTCAACCGTGACTGGTCGCGTCGGGTGATGGGGCAGGGGGCAGTGGTGCTCTTGATCACCGACGGGCTCGACCGCGGCGATCCCGAGGCGCTCGACAAGACCATGGAGCGGCTGCACCTCTCCTCGCGCCATCTCGTCTGGATTAACCCGCTGCTGCGCTGGGATGGCTTTGCCGCCAAGGCGACCGGCATCCGCACCATGCTGCCCCATGTCGACACCTTCCGCGCCGGTCACAGCATCGACAGCCTCGAGGCGCTGGCCGAGGCGATCTCCAAGCCCAACGACCCGGGCGAAAAATACCGACTTTTAAAGGCCAACCAAATTTCTTAAATAGTTGTCTATGCAGATCGGACGCCTTGAGAAACTAAACATTCGGAATGTCTGGCCAAAAGAAGACTATGACTTCACACCTTGGCTTGCGCTTCCTGAGAACCTTTCCTTGCTGGCCAACGAGCTGGGCCTTGGGGAGCTTATAGAAATAACTGAAGAAGTTGCCGTCGGCTCTTTTCGGGCAGACATTGTTTGCCAGGATGCCGGCGAGCGTACAGTCATTATCGAGAACCAGTTTTCGGTTTCGGATCATCGGCATCTTGGCCAGATCATGACTTACCTCGTAGGCGCCGAGGCTCACACTGTTGTCTGGGTCGCAGAAACCCTGAGAGACGAGCATCGCGCTGTCATCGATTGGTTGAACGAGATAACCCCCCGTGAATACGCATTTTTCGGCGTTGAGATTGAAGTTTGGCGTATCGCCGATAGCGTCCCTGCTCCAAAGTTCGAAGTTGTGGTCCGCCCGAATGAATGGTCGCGCATTCAGAAGGAACGTCTTCGCGCCAACGAAATGCAGGACTATCAGCGACGCATGGAATATTGGCAGGCGTTCCTTGATCGGTTTCCTTTGTCTGATAGCCTTTCCCCGCCCTCCAGAGCTCCGAACCAAGGTTGGCTAAAGATGGCCCTCACGGGGGAGGACGCCCTAAAGGATTGCGGGATATACGCCTACCGGATGCTCAAGAGAAACCAGATTGGCGTCTTTCTTTCATTAGGCCGTCATGATGCCGATGTGTTCGCGCAATGGCTTAAAAGCTCCAAGCAATATCCATCGCTTGACCCCGAGCGGTGGAAGCAGAACCGGAGCGGGCTCTTTCAGAACTTCAGTACGCTGGAGGCAGACGCCTTGGATGAAGCCGACTGGCCGCGCCAACACAACTGGATGTACGAACGCGTTGAGGCGCTGCTTCGCGACTGGCGAGAGGGTTTAAGGGGCGAAGTCGAAGCATTGTTCATTCGGAGGCCATGAGGGCATCCCTTCAAGGCCGCACGCCCCCCCCGCCTCACAACGCCAGCGCCGTCGTCGACTTGATCTCTTCCATCGACAGAAGCGCCGTCACGTTGTGCACCTTCACCTCTGAAATCAGCGCCTGGTAGAAGGTGTCATAGGCCCGCGCATTGGCCACCCGCACCTTCAGGATATAATCGATGTCGCCCGCCAGCCGGTGCGCCTCCTGCACCTCGGGCCGCTCCTGCAGCGCCTTCAGAAAGGCCTTCTGCCAGGTGGCATCGTGCTCGGACGTGCGGATCAGCACGAAGAAACAGGCCTCGAACCCCAGCTTCTCGGCATCGAGTTGAACCGTCTGCGCGCCGATGATCCCGGCCTCGCGCATCTTGCGGATTCGGTTCCACACCGGGGTCTTGGAAGAGCCCACAACCTTGGCAATCTCGTCCAGCGAACGGCTGGCGTCCTGCTGCAGCGCCCTGAGGATTTTCCGATCGGTGTCGTCGATACGTGCCATGTGTCCGGCCTTTCCCGCCTTTTCGAAACAAGCGTTCCTTCTCCGGCTCCCATTAGAACGATCATCCTTAAATCCGCAACCCACTAGCGGGAAAACAGGAAAATTTCCTATATATCACCCAAGGGCAACCAGGAGAGTCTTATGCAGCATTTTCCGATCTTCGTGAACCTCGCCGGTCAGCGTGTCGTCGTTGCGGGCGGTGGCGAGGCGGCGCTGGCGAAGCTGCGCCTGCTGTTCAAGACCGAGGCGGCTCTGGTGGTCTACGCGGCCAATCCCGCCGACGAGATCCTGGTCTGGGCCGAGGCGCAGCGCCTGACCCTGGTGCGCCGTCCACTGGCGCAGGGTGACGTCGCCGGCGCGCGGCTCTTCTATGCCGCTGACGAGGATGCCGCCGAGGATGCCCGCACCTCGGCCATCGCCCGCGCCGAGGGGGCGCTGGCCAACATCGTCGACAACCTGCATGACAGCGAATTCATCACCCCCGCCATCGTCGACCGTGACCCGGTGACCGTGGCGATCGGCACCGAGGGCGCCGCCCCGGTGCTGGCCCGCGCCATCAAGGCCGATCTCGAAGCCCGCCTGCCGGTGCGTCTCGGCCCGCTGGCCCGGATCGGCAAGGCGTTCCGCAAGATGGCCGATGCCCTGCCGATGGGCCGCGCTCGCCGCGACTTCTGGGCCGATTACTATTTCAACGCCGGCCCCCGCGCCTTTGACGAAAAAGGGGCCGCCGGCGCCGATGACGCCCTGAAGGACCTGCTCTCCGATCACCTGTCGCGCCAGTCGCGCAAGGGCCACGTGGCCTTTGTCGGCGCCGGCCCGGGCGATCCCGAGCTGCTGACGCTCAAGGCCCGCCGGGCGCTGGACGAGGCCGACGTGGTGATCCACGACCGGCTGATCAGCCCCGAGATCCTCGAGCTCGCCCGCCGTGAAGCCACGCTGCTCGACGTCGGCAAGGAGGGTTTCGGCCCCTCGACCAAGCAGGACGACATCAACACGCTGATCGTCGAACACACCCGCCGCGGCGCCCAGGTGGTGCGGCTGAAATCGGGTGACAGCACGGTCTTTGGCCGGCTGGACGAGGAAATCGACGCCGTCGAAGAGGCCGGTCTGAGCTGGCACATCGTCCCCGGCATCACCTCGGCCTCGGCCGCTGTGGCCGCCATCGGCCAGAGCCTGACAAAGCGCGGCCGCAACTCCTCGGTCCGCTTTCTCACCGGCCATGACACCAAGGGCTTTGCCGATCACGACTGGCGCACTCTGGCCCGCGAGGGCGAGGTCGCGGCGATCTACATGGGCAAGAAATCCGCCCGGTTCATCCAAGGTAGACTGCTGATGCACGGTGCCGATCCGGCCACCCCGGTGACCATCGTCGAAAACGCCAGCCGCGCCGACCAGCGCATCCTCGAGACCCGGCTGGCCGATCTGCCCGCCGATCTGGCCGCCGCCGCCGTCGACGGCCCGGCCCTCACCTTCTACGGCCTCGCCCCGCGCGAAGCGGCGCTTGCCCAGCAGGCGCTGGCCGACAAAGACCTTACCCTGACACAGGAGCTTGCCTGATGCCCCGTCCGTTTACCCCCAAGGTGATCACCGCCAATGCGCTGATCGAAGGCGACGTGATCTACCTCACCGAGGATGACCGCTGGAGCCGTACCCTGAAAGAGGCCGAGGTCATCACCGACGAGGCCCACGCCGAGGTACGCCTGCTCGACGCCTCGTCGCGCCACGCCGAAGCGGTTGGCGTCTACCTCGCCGATGTGGCGGTCAAGGACGGCCGCCCCGAGCCCAGCCACTTCCGCGAGGAATTCCGCCGCACCGGACCCTCGAATTATTTCCACGGCAAACAGGCCGAAGGCTGAGGTCCGCAAGGATCTCGCCCCAGCCCAACGCAAGGACCGATCATGTACAGCTATACCGACTTCGACCGCGCCTTCCTCGCCGAGCGCAACCGCCAGTTCCGCGCCCAGGTGGAACGCCGCATCGACGGCTCTCTGACCGAGGATGAATTCAAGCCGCTGCGGCTGATGAACGGCGTCTACCTGCAGCTGCATGCCTACATGCTGCGCGTGGCGATCCCCTATGGCACGCTGAACTCGGCCCAGATGCGCCAGCTCGCGCTGCTGGCCGAGAAGTGGGACAAGGGCTACGGCCATTTCACCACGCGTCAGAACATCCAGTACAACTGGCCGAAACTGTCGGATATCCCCGACATGCTCGACGCACTGGCCGAGGTGAACCTGCACGCCATCCAGACCTCCGGCAACACCATCCGCAACGTGACCTCGGACCATTTCGCCGGCGCCGCGGCAGACGAGATCGAAGACCCGCGCCCCACCGCCGAGCTGGTGCGGCAATGGTCGACCGATCACCCCGAGTTCCAGTTCCTGCCGCGCAAGTTCAAGATCGCCGTCACCGGAGCCCCGAATGACCGCGCCGTGATCAAGTCGCATGACATCGGGCTCGAGATCGTCGAACAGGACGGCGAGACCGGTTACCGCGTCTTTGTCGGCGGCGGCCTCGGCCGGACGCCGATGATCGGCAAGGTGGTCCGCGACTTCCTGCCCAAGGCCGACCTGCTGCCCTATCTCGAGGCGATCGTCAGCGTCTACAACCTGCTCGGCCGCCGCGACAACAAGTACAAGGCGCGGATCAAGATCACCGTGCACGAGAACGGCCTGGAGAAGATCCAGCAGCTGGTCGAAGAGCGCTTTGCCCTGCTTAAGCCGCAGTTCGGCGGCGTCGATCAGGCAATGCTGGCCGGCATCGAGGCGCAATTCGCAGCGCCCGATTTCCGCGAGGGCTCGACCGCCGCCTTCGAGGCCGCCTACAGCAACGACCCGGTCTTCCGGTCCTGGGTCGACACCAACATCACCGCGCACCGCCGCGCCGATCACGCCATCGTCTCGATCTCGCTCAAGGCGCATGGCAATACTCCGGGCGATGCCACCGCGGCGCAGATGCGGATCATGGCCGATCTCGCCGAGACGCACGCCTATGACGAGCTGCGCATCAGCCACGAGCAGAACGTGATCCTGCCGCATGTGCCGAAAGACGCGCTGCCGGCGCTCTACCAGGCGCTCAAGACCGCCGGTCTCGGCACCGCCAACATCGGCCTGGTCTCGGACATCATCGCCTGCCCCGGCATGGATTATTGCGCGCTGGCCACCGCCCGCTCGATCCCGATCGCGCAGGAGATCGCCACCCGCTTCGACGAGCTCAAGCTCGAGCACGACATCGGCGCGCTCAAGATCAAGATCTCGGGCTGCATCAACGCCTGCGGCCATCACCACGTGGGCCACATCGGCATTCTCGGGCTCGACCGGGCAGGGGTGGAGAACTACCAGATCACCCTCGGCGGCGACGGCACCGAAACCGCGGCCATCGGCGAACGCGCCGGCCCCGGCTTTTCCGCGGACGAGATCGTTCCGGCGATCGAACGGCTGGTGGTGGGCTACCTCGACCTGCGCGACAGCGCCGAGGAGACCTTCCTGCAGACCTATCGCCGTCTCGGAGCCGAGCCGTTCAAGGCGCTTCTCTACCCGCAAGCACGCGAGAAGGCGGCCTGATACGGCAAACCCGTCAAAGGTTTCTTCTCTTTCCAAATACGCAAGGGCGAACCAGTGACCCATGTCACCGACATAACAGACCTGCGCGACACCATCGCCAGCCTCAACACCGAGTTCCGCCACCACGGCGCGACCTCGGTGCTCGAGGCGGCGCTCTCGCGGCCCGAGTTCGGCAAGATCGCCATGGTCTCGAGCTTCGGGGCGGAATCGGTGGCGCTGCTGCATCTCGTGGCGATGGTCGACCGCGCGACGCCGGTGCTCTTCATCGACACCGAAATGCTCTTTGCCGAGACCCTGGTCTATCAGACCGAGGTCGCTGAACGGCTGGGGTTGAAGAACGTCCAGACGATCCGCGCCTCGACGACAGAGGTGGCGCGCCGCGACCCCGACGGGGTGCTGCACCAGAGCGACACCGACGCCTGCTGCACCCTGCGCAAGACCGAGCCGCTCGAGGGGGCTCTGGCCGGGTTCGACGGCTGGATCACCGGGCGCAAGCGCTTCCAATCCGGTACCCGGGCGCAGATGGAGTTCTTCGAGATCGAGGATGCCACTGGCCGCATCAAGGTCAACCCGCTGGCCTTCTGGGCGCCGGGGGACGTGGCCGCCTACATGGACGAAAACCGCCTGCCGCGCCATCCGCTGGTGGCCCAGGGCTATCCCAGCATCGGCTGCGCGCCCTGTACCTCCAAGGTGAAACCGGGCGAGGACCCGCGCGCCGGACGCTGGCGCGGGGCAGAGAAAGAAGAATGCGGCATCCATTTTGTCAACGGCAAGATGGTGCGAAAAGGAGAGACAGCATGACCGAGACACCAGTGATCGTGCGCGATACCGGCTTTCAACCCGAGGATTGGTTCGAGGATTTCGACAGCGCAACGGCGCTTGACCTCGCCCCCGACGCCGATGTCGAGGCGCTGGCCGACAGGCTTCCCGGGGTGCAGATGATCCGGGTGGATTTCCCCAGCTTCGCCGATGGCCGGGGCTTCACCATCGCGCGGCTCCTGCGGCTCAAGGGCTATACCGGCCGGCTGCGTGCCAAGGGCCACGTGCTGGCCGACCAATACGCCATGGCGCGCCGCGCGGGCTTTGACGAGGTGGAGATCTCCGCCGATCTCGCCGCCCGGCAGCCCGAGGACCAATGGCAGTTCCGCGCCGACTGGCAGGGCCACGACTACCAGTCGCGGCTGCGCGCCCGCGGCTGAGCCTTCCCGAACCCCGGGGCAGGGCAGGGCGCGACAGCGCGCCCCTTTCTCTGCCTTGCAGCATTGTATAAAGTGAGGTGTCGGCAGCCGCTGTCGGCAGGATGAAATGACAGAGTTGACCAACGTGACCGAAGCCAAAGCCATCAAAGTGCCCACCCTGCCGGACGCCCAGACCGTGACCTCGGTCACCCATTGGACCGACCGGCTGTTCTCCTTCCGGGTGACGCGCCCTGCCAGCTTGCGTTTCCGGTCGGGCGAGTTCGTGATGATCGGCCTGATGGGCGAGCCGCACCCCGAGACCGGCAAGGTCAAGCCGCTGCTGCGCGCCTATTCCATCGCCTCGCCCTCCTGGGACGAAGAGCTCGAGTTCTACTCGATCAAGGTGCAGGACGGTCCGCTGACCTCCCGCCTGCAGCACATCCAGCCCGGCGACGAGATTATCCTGCGCCCCAAGCCGGTCGGCACCCTGGTGCATGACGCGCTGCTGCCCGGCAAACGCCTGTGGTTCTTTGCCACCGGCACCGGCTTCGCGCCTTTCGCCTCGCTCCTGCGCGAACCGCAGACCTACGAGGACTACGACGAGATCGTCATCACCCACACCTGCCGCGAGGCCGGTGAACTGACCTATGGTCGCGACCTGATCGAGAGCCTGAAGCAGGACGAACTCCTCAACGAGCTGATCGGCGAGGGCTTCTGGAAGAAGATCAAGTACTACCCCACGACCACCCGGGAAGAGAGCGCCAAGATGGGCCGGATCACCGACCTGATGCGTTCCGGCGAGGCCTTTGCAGATTTGGGCGTCGCGCCGCTCTCGCCCGAGACCGACCGCGCGATGATCTGCGGCAACCTCGCCTTCAACCTCGAGCTGAAGGAAATGCTCGAAGGCTACGGCCTTGTCGAAGGCGCCAACTCCAATCCGCAGCATTACGTGGTCGAGAAGGCCTTCCTCGACTGAGCCGGCCCGGGGCAGCGCGGCCTGACCCGCAGCGCTGAACTGCCTGCCCCGCCCCCAGGCCAAGTGAAGGAATGGGGGGCCAGCCCCCCAAACCCCCCGAGGGTATTTTCAAACAGAAGAAGACAGGACCCGCGCCTTCGTCTTCCTCTTGCTTCAAATACCCTCGGGGGAGGCCGCAGGCCGGGGGCAGAGCCCCCATTCCCCACCAGACAAACGCAAAACGCCGGAGCGACAGCCCCGGCGTTTGTCATCTGCGCTTGAAATGGCGCTTACTTGTGCGGCAGCGGGCCGATCATCATGATCATCTGACGGCCTTCCATCTTCGGCATGTTCTCGATCTTGCCGATTTCCTTGACGTCTTCCGCCACCCGTTCGAGCAGCTCGCGGCCGAGGTTCTGGTGCGCCATCTCGCGGCCGCGGAACCGCAGGGTGACCTTCACCTTGTCGCCGTTCTCGAGGAACTTGAAGACGTTGCGCATCTTGACCTCGTAGTCATGGGTGTCCGTGTTGGGACGGAACTTCACCTCTTTGACTTCGATGATCTTCTGCTTCTTGCGTGCCTCGGATTCCCGCTTCTGCTGTTCGTACTTGAACTTGCCGAAGTCCATGATCTTGCAGACCGGTGGCGTGGCGTTGGGCGAAATCTCGACGAGGTCGAGCCCGGCATCTGCCGCCATCTCCATCGCGCGGGCGGGCGTCACGACGCCGACGTTTTCACCTTCGGCACCGATCAGGCGGATCTCGGGGGCTCGGATACGTTCATTCACGCGCGGGCCGGTGTCTCTTGTCGGGGGCGCGTTGTGAGGTCTGCGGGCTATGACGTTGTTCCTTTGTCAGTTTCAACCTTGAAATCAGGCTGCAAGGTAGTGGGCGACGCCCCGTCTTTCAAGCGTATAATCAGGGCAGAGGGCGCGCCCGGTCTGCTTTTCCCCTTGCGCATGCTGCAACTGCAGCGCAGGTCTGCAGGGGAAGGGGGCCGCGGGGGTTCGCTGCCCTGTCACACGTAGTCTGAGGGGATTAACGAGATGGAAAAAACACACTGGGTTGTCATCGCTGTCGTTGCCGCCGTGGCCATTGGCGCGGGCGTGCTTCTCTATCCCGGCACTGAGGCGCCCGAGAGCCCCGAGGCACCGGTGGCCGAAGCCCCGGCACCGGCCGAGGAGACCGTGACCGCCGAGGTCGCGCGGGTGGCCGAGCCCGAGCCTGCCGTCGAGGAGGACGAAGCCGAGGTCGAGGCCGAGGTTGAAGAGACCGCCGAAGCATCCGACGCAGCTGCCGAAGACGTGCAGGCCGCGGTCGACGAGGTGATCGAGAGCGTCGAGGAAGCCGGGGCCGAGGCCGTCGCCACGGTGGAAGACGCCGTGAGCCAGGCCGAGGCCGCCGTCGACGAGGCCCTGGCCGCCGTGACCGAAGCGCCTGAGGCCGAGGCGAGCGCAGAGGCCGAGGTCGCGACCGAGGCTGATGTGGCCGAGGAGGTGGCTGAAGCCACCGAAGAGGCGGCCGAAGGCGTGGTCGACGCCACCGAGGAGGCTGCGGCAGAGGCCGAGGCCGCTGCAGAGCGGGTGAAGCCGGAGACGGCGGACGTCATCTCCTCTGAAGAGGTCGCCGCAATGGCGGACGACGCCGAGAACACCGCGACCGACATGGCGGATGCGGCGACGGAAGACGCGGCCGAGGCCGGTGAGGCCGTGGTCGAGGGAGCCGAAGCGGCAGCTGACGCCGTGGAAGCGACCTCGGAGGAGACCGCCACCGAGGTCGGCGAGGTCATTGTCGAGGCGCTCGAGCCGGAGGCCGAGGCTGCCGAAACCGCCGAAGGCACCGAAGAGGTTGCGCCGGAAGAGCTGCTGACGCTCGACGGCTTCGACTACGACAAGGTCATCACCCTGATCGACGAAAGCGAGGAAGTCAGCCCGCTGCTCAAGACCCCGCTGAAAGCGGCGCTCGAGCAGGCGCGCGACAATCCCGAGCTGCTCGAAGCCGCGCTGGAGCGGGTGCGGGATGCGCTTGGCATCGAGGCGCCCGCCGAGGCCGAGTAAGACCATGCTGCGCCCGGTTCTGGCCGGGCGCAGCCGCTAGCCATGGCGCGGCTGCGGCCGTGTCGGGATTTCCTTCAACAGCCCGCCAACGCCCATGGCCGCGATGTCGGCGTGGCTGACCGCGACGCCGCAGGCCACCCGCGACAGCACCCAGTCGGCGCCGTTCAGCGCCGGCGAGCGGGCGCAGCCCGGCAGGCCGATCACCGGACGCCCGGACAAGTCCCCCAGAAACAACAGGTTGCCGGGATCGACCGGCATGCCGAAGCGTTCGACCGTGCCGCCGGCGCGGCGCAGCGCCTCTGGCGCCACGTCATGCGGATCGGAGGTCGCCGAGCCGGTGAGGATCAGCAAGAGCTCGCCCTCGGCCCGGCCCAGCGCCTCGGCAATGGTCTGGGTCTTGTGCGGCACCGGGATCACCCGGTCGAGCGTCAGGCCCAGCGCCTCGAGCCGGTCGCGGATCGCCGGCACGCCCTTTTCGCCGGCCCCGCCGGGGATTTCGGTGACGATCAGGGTGGCGCTCTTCAGCACCGGCCGGGCCAGCCGCAGCGCCCCACGGGCCACGGCACAGGCGCGGTCGAGATCGGCGCCGGGCACGGCGTAGGAGATGATCTTGACCGTGCCCACCATGCCGCCCGCTGCCATCTGCTGGCAGGCCGGCACGGTGGCAAGGGTGATCATCGGATTGATCAGGTTGAGCTCGGCCAGCCGCGCGGCATCGATCAGGGCGACACCGGCGCTTTCGGCCATCAGGTTGACGCGGCCGGTGAAGGCCTTGGTCAGCCGCAGCCCCTGCGCCTCGGGGTCGGGAACCAGCGCGGCGGCCAGCCGGGCGGCGGCGTCGTTTTCATGCACGTCGCCGGGATCGAGGCGGGCGACGATCACCTCGGTGATCCCGGCAGAAGCCAGATCGCCCAGATGCGCCGCGGTCAGGGTCGCGCCCTTGCGCAACCGACCGGCGGGCAGCTGCACCGAATGCGCCAGCACCGCGCCTTCAGCCTGGGACAGCGGCACCGGGCCGAACTTCATGCGCCGGTCCTCAGAACGCGGACCATTTCGGCCAGAATCGAGACGGCGATCTCGGCCGGGCTGGCGGCGCCGATGTCGAGGCCGATGGGCCCATGGATGCGGGCGCATTGTTCGGGCGTGAACCCGGCCTCGGCCATCCGCTCGAGCCGCTTGGCCTGGGTCCGGGTCGAGCCGAGGGCGCCGATGTAGAAGACATCCGCCCCGAGCGCCGCGATCAGCGCCGGGTCGTCGAGCTTGGGGTCATGGGTCAGCAGGCAGAGCGCGGTGCGGCTGTCGAGCCCCAGCGCCGCCACCGCCTCGTCGGGCCAGTCATGCAGCAGCCGCGTTTTGGGGAAGCGGGCGGGCGAGGCAAAGCTCTCGCGCGGGTCGATCACCACCGGGTCATAGCCGATATCGCGCGCCATCGGCACCAGGTGCTGGGCGATATGCACCGCGCCCACGACGATCAGCCGCAGCGGTGGGTTGTGGATGGCGACAAAGGTCTCGCCGTCCTCTTGAAAGCCCGAGCGGTCCATGCGGAAACGCCTTGCGTGGTCGGTCGTGTCGAGCCGGCGGCTCTGGCTGACGATGTTCACCACATAAGCCACCGGGCGACGGTCGGCGCGGGCCTCGACCAGATCGGCCAGCAGCGGCTCTGGCAGGGCGGCGCCCACGGGTTCCACCAGCACCCGGATGGTGCCGCCGCAGGCCAGGCCCACGGCAAAGGCGTCGCCGTCGGACACGCCGTATTCCAGCACGCGGGCTTCGCCGGCCTCGAGCGCCTCGAGCGCCTCGACCACCACCGCGCCTTCGACGCAACCACCCGAGACCGAGCCTGCCATCTCGCCCGCGCCGCTGATCGCCAGCTGCGCCCCGATCCGACGCGGCGCGCTGCCCCAGGTTTCGATCACCGTGGCCAGAGCGGCGCCCGTGCCGGCGCGGTGCCAGTCGAGCGCGGTTTCCGGTATGCCCTTCATCTGATGTCCTCCTGAGCGGCAGTCTAGCAGACTTGCCGGGACTGTCTGCAGGGAGGAAGGTGGACGTTGGTCGGAGACGAGGGCTCTGCGTCGGCCATGAGGTCCCGGGGCAAGCCCGGGACGGGGGCGGGCGTTGGGGGGCTTTTGCTGCTGGGAGTGGTGGAGGACCGGGTGGGGCGCGGAAATTGTTGAATGTCGCGCGAGGGGTGTGTGTGGATTGGGGGCTCTGCCCCCAAACCCCCGAGGGTATTTTTGAACAGAAGAAGCAGGGGGTGGGGGCTTGATGTCGGCCATTTGGCGGCAGGCAGACGTGGAACTTGCGCCGGTTTTCAGGCAAGCTCGCTCAGGAACACCTCGAGGTCTCCGGCATCCAGGGGTTTCGACAGCAGCGGCACGCCGAGGGTGGCGCAGCGGGTGTGCAGCGCGGGCGCGCGTTGGGCGGAGATGATGCGGGCCGGGATCGGGCCGTAGCGGTCGGTGATCTCGGAGAAGAGCTCGCAGCCGGTCATGCCCGGGCCGAGGTCCTCGTCGAGCATCAGGGCATCGGGCGTGATCTCGAGTTCGTCAAGCAGGTCGAGCGCGTCGCGGGCGTTGGCGACGTCGATCACATCCGCGCCCATGCCCTCGAGCGAGAGGGTCAGCGCGCGGCGCAGGTCGGTGTCGTTCTCGACCAGAAACACCACGCGGCCCTGTACCATAACTCCGGGCGGTGGCGGGCGGGGAATGCGCGGCGTGGCGCTGCGCGGGGCCCGCGAGGCCAGCGGCACGGTGACGGAAAAGACGGTGCCGCGGCCGGGCTCCGAGCGCAGGTCCAGCGGCAGGCCGAGGCCGGCGCAGGCGCGGTCGACGATGGCGAGGCCAAGGCCCAGCCCCTCGGAGGCCGAGGCCGGCGCATCGACTCGGCTGAACTCGCGGAAGATCATGTCGCGGTGCTCGTCGGCGATGCCGGGCCCGGTGTCCCAGACCTCGATCCGCACCGCCTCGCCCTGGCGGCGCAGGCCCATCAGCACCTTGCCCTGTTGCGTGTAGCGCACCGCGTTGCCCAGCAGGTTCTGCAGGATGCGGCGCAGGTAGGAGGGGTCGGTCTCGACCCGGGCCGAGGTCGGCATGACCTTGAGGTCCAGCCCCTTCTGCGCGGCCAGCGGTTCGAGCTGGGTGTCGAGGGCGGTGAAGATCTGGCCGAGGTCGACGGGGCGGATATCAAACGCCGCGCGGCCCGAATCGAGCTTGGACATGTCCAGGAGCGCCTCGATGATATGTTCGAGCGAGCCCAGCGCCGAGGAGATCTTGCCCAAGGTCTCGTCGCCCACCGGCGACAGCGCCTCGCCGCTCAGCGTCCCGAGAAACAGCTTGGCGGCGGAGAGCGGCTGCAACAGGTCGTGACTGGCGGCGGCGACAAAGCGGCTTTTCGAGGCATTGGCGCGTTCGGCCTCGGCCAGTGCCGAGGCCAGCTCGGTGGTGCGTTCGGCCACCCGCGCCTCGAGCCGTTCGTTCATCTCCTGCAGGGCGCGGGCGGCGTTGCGCTCGGCGGTGACATCGGTGAAGGAGATCACGAAGCCGCCATCCGGCAGCCCCTGGGCAAAGGCGTCGAGGGTCAGTGCCGTGCCCTGAGCCGCCTCGAACCGCAGCGCGCCACGGCGGGTGGGGCGGCCGGCCCAGTCGAGCAGGCGCTTGCGCGACATGCCGTGCGACAGGGTGAAATCCTCGGGCAGCTGGTCGATCAGCGTCCGGAAGGGCGCGCCGCGCTGCACCCGGGTCAGCGGCAGCCGCAAGAGCTCGGCCACCCGCGCGTTCCAGCCGATCAGCCGCGCGTCATCGTCGAAGATGCAGACCCCCTGCGCCAGATGCTCCAGCGTGGCGGCGATCAGCCGGGCCTGCTTGTTCTGCAGCCGGGCACGCTCCTTGCGTTCCAGCCGGATCAGGTCGGTCACATCGGTCTGCAGCACCACGGTGCCATTGGAGGCGGTGCGCCGCTCGGAGACCTGCAGCCAGAGGTCCTGGGTCAGCCGCACGTTGAACATCGCGTTGTTCTTGCGGTGTAGCGACTTGCGCTGCATCGCCCAGGTCAGCCGGGTCTCGCCCTGTGGCAGGGCGAGATAGGCCGACTGGCTCACCAGATCGACATAGCCGTCGAACGGCAGGCCGGGTTTCAGCTGGTCGGCGATGTCGCGCATGTCCTGGCAGAAGCGGCTGTTGGTCAGCACCAGGTGATCCTGGCTGTCAAACAGCGCAAAGCCCTCGTTCACCGCCTCGATCGCATCGGCGAGGTTGGCGCGCGCCGCCTCGGTCTCGGCGCTGGCGTGTTCCAGCTGCAGGTTGCTGTCATGCAGCAGGTCGAGCGCGCGTTCGAGGTCGCGGGTGCGCGAGCGGACCTGATCCTCGAGCAGGGCAGCGCGTTCGAACTGGGCGTAGGCCAGCCCGGACGGGTCCTGCTGCTGTTCGACCCGGCGCATCAGCGACTGGGTGATCCGCAGCAGCTTTTCGTTCTGCCGCTCGAGACTGTCGGCGGTGTTGATCAGCGTCATTCGGCATCATCCGGCGGGTAGAAGGCGACGCCGGTCATCGTGTGGTTCACATGCAGCGCGCCCAGCTGTTCGCCA
This sequence comes from Marinovum sp., assembly GCF_048263515.1. Taxonomy (NCBI): domain Bacteria; kingdom Pseudomonadati; phylum Pseudomonadota; class Alphaproteobacteria; order Rhodobacterales; family Roseobacteraceae; genus Marinovum; species Marinovum sp. The sequence goes on from NZ_JBLXEC010000005.1 coordinate 219,957, forward strand.
TAGGTCGAGAAGCCGCGCACGTTGTGGCGGCGCAGCACCTCCGACACCGCGCGGGTCTGCTGGTTCTGGCCGGCCTCGAGCCGGCGCAGGATGCAGTCGCAGCCCAGGATCATCGAGGGCGCGCGGTCGCGCGACAGGCCTGAGAGCTCGGTCTCGAGGTGGCTGGCCATGTCCTCGGTGGTGGCCAGCGTCAGCACCATGCCTTCGTCGATGGCGGAGAAAAACACCAGCTCGCCGGCCTCGTTGACCCGCTGGATGGCGCGCACGTGGTGGCGCTGGCCAAGTTGTACCACCACCGGGTGGGCGGCAAAGGTGAACTGGTCAAGCTGGTCGGGCACCTTGCCGACGATGCGGGCATATTCCTGCGCCGCAGGTTCGGCATTGATCTGTCGGACGATGCGGCGGGCGGGGTCGGCCTCGGTCACCACCATCTTGGTCGCCGTAGGGGTCAGGTGATTGAGGCTGAACACCCGGATCGGGCAGGTCGAGCGCACCAGCGACACCACGGCGGCATTGTCGCGGGCCACCCCATCAAGCGCCAGAAGCGTGCGTTGAAAGGTCTCGCCATCGCCGGCCGAACCGCCAAAGAGTGGCACGCCGCCAAGGCCGGCGGAAAGTACCGCGGTCAACTCGTCCTCGCGCAGCGACAGCCCGTCGATGGCGAGAAAGGCGAACTCGGACGCCAGCGCCGGGGCTTCATCGGCCAGCTCGACGCGGTGGCGGATCAGCCGGTCGATCTCGGACTGCGGGTCGATCCGGTCGAGCCCGTCGACAAGGTAACAGGCGGCCCGGAAATGCGAGGGCAGGAGCCCCAGCGCCACGATCTGGCCGTCCTCGTAGCCGGCGGCGCCGATCTCGCCGGCGGTGGTGCAGGCGGTGACATGGCGCGCGTCGAGCCGGTCGCTGGCCTCGGCCGAAAGGGCGGCAAAATCGCATTGCGCGCTGACGAACAGCAGAACAAGTTCGAAGGGGCCGGGGCCAAGCCCCGCCGCGATGGCGCCCACCGGATCGGCCTCATGCACCGAAACCTGCGCACTGCGCAGCCCCGTTGCCTCTCCTCCCACGGCGGACGGGTCTGATGTCAGGCCGTCCAAGGTTCCGGTTGTCCCGAATTGTTCTGTCAGGTGCGCGCTCTTGCGCGCGCGAAGTTAAGCGTGTTGCGACTGGTCTGGCAAGGTGCCGCTGAGCCGCGCGTCCTGGGCCACCAGCACCGCCTGGGTGCGGCTCTGGACACCGAGCTTGCGCATGATCGCGGTGACATGCGCCTTGACGGTGGTCTCGGCAATCGAGAGGTCATAGGCGATCTGCTTGTTGAGCTTGCCCTCGCAGATCAGCTGCAGGATGCGCGACTGCTGGTTGGTCAGCGTCGCCAGCCGCTCCATCGCGGTGTTTTCCTCGCTGGCCTCGTCTCCATGCGGCAAATAGTCGTCTGGGGTATAGACTTGGCCCTTGCGCACCGCGCTCAGCGCCGCATGGAAGGCGGGCTTCTGGCTATGCTTGGGCACGAAGGCCGCGGCACCGGCCGAGAGCGCCTTGGAAATCGTTCGGTTGTCGGCCATCGACGAGACTACGATCACCGGCGTGTTCTGCCCCAGCGCCGCGCGCAGTCGCAACAGACCGTCAAGCCCGTTGACGTCGGGCAGGTTGAGGTCGAGCAGCACGATATCCGGCGATCCGGTCTCGCCCACCCGGGTCAGCCCCTCCTCGAGGCTGGCGGCGGTTTCGACCTTGGCACCGGTGCAAAGCGACCTGAGGGTGAGCACGAGGGCATCGCAAAACAGCGGATGATCGTCGATCACCAGGGCGCGGGAAATACCATTAATCGGCGTCAGGGGGTCATTGGTCATTGTGCACTGTCCGTTCTGCGGTAGGCTCAGCTTAGCCGCGATACCTGGCTCGGTCCTTTGTCCAATAGTCGCATGGGACCGGTGGCACCACAGCCACCCGGCACCTTTGTATAATAGCCGGTTGCGCCGATCCAAGCCTAGGTTCGGACCCGAGGAGACCAACACTATGCAACTTACCGATTCCCGAGAGATTGCCGCGGCGCCAGAGGTTGTCTGGGCTGCCATTCTCGACCCCGAAGTGCTCAAGCAATGCGTGCCGGGCTGCCAGGAGATGACCGGCAGCCCCGAGAAAGGATTCGAGGCCAAGGTCGTCCAGAAGGTCGGCCCGGTGAAGGCCACCTTCAAGGGCGCCGTGACCCTGTCGGAGATGAAGCCGCATGAAAGCCTGACCCTGACCGGCGAAGGCAAGGGCGGCGCCGCTGGCTTTGCCAAGGGCGGCGCCGATGTGCGGCTTGAACCCAAGGGCGAAGGCACGCTGCTCAGCTATGATGTCGAGGCCAAGGTCGGCGGCAAGCTGGCGCAGCTGGGCAGCCGCATCATCGACGGCTTTGCCAAGAAGATGGCCGACCAGTTCTTTGACAACTTCAAGGCCGCCGTCGAAGGCCCCGGCGAGGCAGAGACCGCCGAGGCCGGCACCGACGCAGGTGCCGAGGGCGAGGCACCGAAAAAGGGCTGGTTCAAGCGCATGGTCACCTGAGGGACCTGCGATCCGACAGCCGCCCCGGGGGCAATGTCTCCGGGGCAGGGCGGCCAGCCCGACATTCATTTGAGAAATAACCAAGGGAGGACTTCATGACCAAGGTAACGATGACCGTAAACGGCAAGTCCGTGAGCGGCGACGTGGCAGGCAATACGTTGCTTGTCGAATTCCTGCGCAACGACCAGCGCCTGACCGGCACCCATGTCGGCTGCGACACCAGCCAGTGCGGCGCCTGCGTGGTGCATGTCAATGGCGCGGCGGTGAAGAGCTGCACCATGTTCGCGGCCGAGGCCGACGGCGCCGAGGTGGCCACCATCGAGGGCCAGGCCAATGCCGACGGCTCGCTCAACACCATCCAGCAGGCGTTTCAGGATTATCACGGGCTGCAATGCGGCTTCTGCACGCCGGGCATGGTGATGTCGGCAGCGGCGCTGCTGAAGGAGAACCCCAAGCCCACCGAGGCCGAGGTCCGCAACTACCTGCAGGGCAATATCTGTCGCTGCACCGGCTATCACAACATCGTCCGCGCGATCATGGCCGCATCCGGTCAGGACGTGCCTGCGGTCGCCGCCGAATAACCGGAGCGGGCGGTGGGTTGCAGACCCACCCTGCCGCATTCCGTCGGCCGGGCGCGTGCCCACCGACCTCGACACCGTAGGGTGGGTCTGCAACCCACCGGCAGCCAATCCGTAGGGTGGGTTTTCAACCCACCGGTCCCAAGGGAGGAACGAGAATGCCGAAAGATCAAGGCATAGGAGCCAGCACCAAGCGCCGCGAAGACGTGCGCTTTCTGACCGGCGCCGGCAATTACACCGATGACATCAACGTGCATGGCCAGGCCTATGTGCATTTCCTGCGCTCTGACGTGGCGCATGGCCGGATCACCAATATCGACACCTCAGCCGCGGCCGCGATGCCCGGCGTGGTGCGCGTCTTCACCGGCGCCGATTTCGAAGGCGTCGGCGGTCTGCCCTGCGGCTGGCAGGTGACCGACCGCCACGGCGAAGTCATGAAGGAGCCACCCCACCCGGTCCTGGCGCAGGGCAAGGTGCGCCACGTCGGCGAGCCGATTGCCGCCGTGGTGGCCGACACCCTGCAACAGGCGCGTGACGCCGCCGAGGCGATCGAGCTCGACATCGAGGAACTGCCCGCCGTCGTCGACATGAAGGCGGCGCTGGCCGAAGGCTCGGCCAAGGTGCACGACGACCTCAGCGACAACCTCTGCTACGACTGGGGCTTCGTCGAAGAGAACAAGGGTGCGGTGGAAGAGGCGATTGCCAATGCCGCCCATGTCACCACGCTGGAGCTGGTCAACAACCGGCTGGTCGCCAACCCGATGGAACCGCGCGTCGCCGTCGGCGACTTCAACCGCGCGTCGGGCGATTCGACGCTCTACACCACCAGCCAGAACCCGCATGTGATCCGCCTGCTGATGGGCGCCTTCGTGCTGGGCATCCCCGAGCACAAGCTGCGCGTCGTGGCGCCCGACGTGGGCGGCGGCTTCGGCACCAAGATCTTCCACTATGCCGAGGAAGCCTTCTGCACCTTTGCCGCCAAGGCCTGCAACCGCGCGGTCAAATGGACCTCGACCCGGTCAGAGGCCTTCATGTCCGACGCCCATGGCCGCGATCACGTGACCAGGATCGAACTGGCACTGGATGCCGACAACAACTTCACCGCCGTGCGCACCGAGACCTATGCAAACATGGGGGCGTATCTGTCGACCTTCGCGCCCTCGGTGCCGACCTGGCTGCATGGCACGCTGATGGCGGGCAACTACAAGACCCCGAACATCTACGTCAACGTGAAGGCGGTCTTCACCAATACCGTGCCCGTCGATGCCTATCGCGGCGCCGGCCGGCCCGAGGCGACCTATCAGCTCGAGCGCGTGATCGACAAGGCGGCGCGCGAGCTGGGCGTCGACCCGGTGGAGCTGCGGCGGCAGAACTTCATCACCGAGTTCCCCTATGCCACCCCGGTGGCGGTGGAATACGACACCGGTGACTACCATGCCACCATGGACAAGATGCTCGAACTGATCGACCGCGAGGGCTTTGCCGCGCGCCGCGCCGAGAGCGAGGCCAAGGGCAAGCTGCGTGGACTGGGCATCAACTGTTTCATCGAGGCCTGCGGCATCGCGCCGTCGAATCTGGTAGGCCAGCTTGGCGCACGTGCGGGTCTCTACGAGTCGGCAACGGTGCGGGTCAATGCCACCGGTGGTCTGGTGGTGATGACCGGCTCGCACAGCCACGGGCAGGGGCACGAGACCGCCTTCCCGCAGGTGATCTCGGAGATGATCGGCATCCCCGAGGATCAGATCGAGATCGTGCACGGCGACACCGCCAATACGCCGATGGGCATGGGCACCTATGGCTCGCGCTCGCTGGCGGTCGGTGGCTCGGCCATGGTGCGCGCGGCCGAGAAGATCATCGCCAAGACCAAGAAGATCGCCGCCCACCTGCTCGAAGCCGCCGAGGCGGATATCGAGCTCAAGGACGGCACCTTCTCGGTGGCGGGCACCGACAAGTCGGTGGCCTGGGGCGATGTCTGCCTGGCGGCTTACGTGCCGCACAACTACCCGCTCGAAGACATCGAGCCGGGTCTCGAGGAGACCGCCTTCTACGATCCGTCGAACTTTACCTATCCCGCTGGCGCCTATGCCTGCGAGGTCGAAGTCGACCCCGAGACCGGCGTCGCCACCATCGAGAAGTTCGTCTCGGCCGATGACTTCGGCAACGTCGTCAACCCGATGATCGTCGAAGGCCAGGTGCATGGCGGCATCGCCCAGGGCATCGGCCAGGCGCTGCTGGAAAACTGCGCCTATGACGAGAACGGGCAGCTGCTGTCGGCCTCCTACATGGATTACGCCATGCCACGGGCAGATGACCTGCCGATGATGGACAGCTATACCGTCGACCATTCCTGCCAGACGCCCTGTACCCACAACCCGCTCGGGGTGAAGGGCTGCGGCGAGGCCGGGGCCATCGGCTCGCCGCCGACGGTGATCAACGCCATCCTCGACGCGCTGAATTCCGGCGGTCACAAGGTGGATCACATCGACATGCCGGCCTCGCCTTCGCGCGTCTGGGCGGCGATCAACAACGCATCTTGAGGGAGGGCTGAGACATGTACAGCTTTGACATCGAACGGCCGAAGTCACTGGCCGATGCTCTGGCGGCGCTGGGCGACGAAGAGGCACAGGCACTGGGCGGCGGTCAGACCCTGATCCCGACGCTCAAGCAGCGTCTGGCCAGCCCCGGCAAGCTGGTCAGCCTGACAGGTATCGACGAGCTCAAGGGCATCACCCGCGAGGGCGACACGGTGACCATCGGCGGCGGCACCACCCATGGCACCATCGCTCGCGAGACGGCGGAGTATTTTCCGGGCCTGTCCTACCAGGCCTCGAAGATCGGCGATCCGGCGGTGCGCAACCGCGGCACCATCGGCGGCTCGCTGGCCAACAACGACCCCTCGGCCTGCTACCCGTCGGCCGCCATGGCCTGCGGCGCGACCATCGTGACCAACACTCGCGAGATCGCGGCCGACGACTATTTCCAGGGCATGTTCGCCACGGCGCTGGAGGAGGGCGAGATCATCATCGCGGTGAAGTTCCCGCTGCCCGAGGCCTCGACCTACATCAAGTTCGAACAGCCGGCCTCGCGCTTTCCGCTGGTGGGGGTGTTCGTCGCAAAATACGCCGACCGCGTCGGCGTCGGCGTGACCGGTGCCTCCGAGGGCGGGGTGTTCCGCTGGACCGAGGCCGAAGCGGCGCTGGGCGGCAATTTCGCTGAAAATGCGCTCGAGGGGCTCTCGGTCTCGGGTGACGGGATGATCGGTGACCTGCACGGCACCGGCGCCTACCGCGCGCACCTGGTGGGCGTGATGACCCGGCGGGCGGTGGCTCAGCTGGTCTGAGGAACGGTTCGTTCCGGAACTGGAAAGGGCGGCCTTTGAGGGTGACGCATTCCGTGCCGTGGGGCATCAAAAACGGTCGGTCATGCGTATGGGTGAGCCTGACAGAAATGACACGAGGCCGGGGAGTTCCACGCTCCCCGGCCTTTGGTTTTCCGGAAATGGCTTAGGCCGACTCTCGTCGGAAAACTCGACTGTCGGCTCTGAGCCCAAGCCTACCGGAGCAGCGCTGAGATTGAATGACCGCTATTCTTCAGGTTCGCATTGCCCCAATGGTTCAGTTACAATCAGGACCGTCTGGATCGCGCTTTCGGCTTCCTCGTCTGATATAAACCCTGCTTTCAAAATTTCCGACAGCACGAAGTTTATTCGCTCGATGGCTCGGTCATAGGACCTCACAGGATGAAAGAGCATAGGGGCTTTAGGCAGTACTGCGGTAATCCCCCCCGATCTTAAGGGGATGCGGAATTAGAATTTTCTCGGCAGGATGAACGAGGAGATTCCGATGAAAAAGACACGATTCACCGAGGCCCAGATCATGGGCGTGCTGCGGCAGATGGAGGGCGGTGTGCCTGCCGCCGAGCTATGCCGCGAGCACGGGATGAGCAGCGCCACGCTGTACAAGTGGCGGGCGAAGTATGGCGGCATGGACGCCAGCCTCATCAGCGAGATGAAGGCGATGGCCGAGGAGAACCGGCGGCTGAAGCGCATGTACGCCGACGTC